>NZ_JBNGGE010000033.1:0-94122 GCF_049975785.1 Streptomyces sp. WG7 | reverse complement strand
TCTGATACGGAGCCCATGGAGTTCTCCACGCCATACTACACTCTTTCGCTACACGACGCTCTTCCGTTCTCTCGGCCAGCTGGGCGCGGTCGTGCTCCGCACCCGCCCGCGCCGCGGAGAGCGGCACGACCGCGGCACCGCCCCGGGTGACGGCGGGGTGGCGGCGGGCGATCGCCGACAGCCCCTGGCCGGGTCCGGCCTCCACCAGCAGGAACGGTCCGGGTCCCAGCGGGCCGCCCGTACCGAGGAGATGACCGAGCGCCGCGCCGAAGTGCACCGGCCGGGAGGGCTGCATGGCCCAGAACCGCGGGTCGCGCACGAGGGGTTCGCCCAGCTCCCGCCCGGTGTACCCGGACACCACCGGGGTGTGCGGCAGGCGCAGGGAGATCCGCCGGTAGGCGGGTACGGTCGCCGCGCAGGCGTCCGCCACCGAGGGGCTGTGGAACCCGGTGGTGGCCTTGGCCGGCATCCAGGGCGTGCCGTCCTCGGTGAGCCGGTCGGTGACCTCGCCCAGGTCCGGGTCGGGGCCGGCCAGCATGACCTGGGTGGGCGCGTTCACGGCGGCCACCACGACCCGGGGGGTGAGCCGCCCGGCGACCTGGGCCGCGCTCGCCGCCACCGCGACCATGCCGCCGGGCGGCGCCCCGGCCAGGGACTCCACCCGCGCGGCGAGTACGTCCACGGCGTCGTCCAGGCTCATGATCCCGGCGAGCACGGCGGCCGCGTACTCACCGGCGCTGTGCCCCAGGTATGCGGCCGGCCGCACCCCCCACGAGGCGAGCAGCGTGCCCAGCGCCACGTCCAGGCCGAACAGCAGGGGCTGCGCGCGCCGCACGTCGTCCAGCGGGACGGCCGGATTGTCGCCGAGCCAGTCCGCCCTGACCCGGGCACCCTCCTCGCCGAGCCGCCCGAGAACCTCGTCCAGCACCCGGGTGAACACCGGCTCGGTTCCGTACAGCCCGCGCAGCATGCCCGGGTACTGCGAGCCCTGGCCCGGCAGCAGCACGACCACCGGCGGGCCGGCGGACTCCCGTTCCGTGACGGCGCTCACCGGACCTCGCCCCCGCGGGTCTCCACGGTCGCCGGGGTCGCTGCGTCGGTGGCTGTCATCGCCATAGGTCCCTTCTCTCTGCGGAGTGCGCGGTGCGGAGCGCGCCGATGACGGAGCGCTCCGCTCAGGAGGGTCGCGGCAGCGGATAGCGCTGAGGTGGAGAAGCCCTGGAGAACCGGCCCCGGCGGCGGGCTGCTGTCCGTTGCCCGTCCCGCTGTCCGTCCCGCTGTCCGTCCCGTTCAGCAACCGCTGCCGGGCTCGCGGTACGGCTCCGGGTCGGTGACCCAGCCCGCCGCGAGGACCGGGCGCGTGTGCCGGTGCACGGTGAGAAAGCGTCCGTCACCCGCATACCGCCCCCGTCCGACGCGCGCTTAGCATGCGCTCTGTGACCGGCCGGCCGCCCGTCGGGCCCGGCCCCGAACCCCCAGTCCCGCGGCGCGTTCGCGTCATCGCCCGAAACAGGAGCACGGTACACGTGTCCACACCGCCGCCGCCCGACCCCCAAGGGCCCCATCCCCAGGGCCAGTTCCCGCCGGGACAGCACCCGCAGGGGTCGTACCAGCCGCAAGGGCCGTACCACGGGCCGTACCCGCAGCAGGGGCCGTACCCGCCGCACCAGCCCTACCCGGGCGCCTGGGGGCAGCCCTTCGGGACCCACCCCCGGCAGCCACCCGTCAACGGTGTCGCCATAGCCGCGTTCGTGCTGGGCGTGTTCTGCTTGGTGCCGGCGGTCGGGCTCGTGCTGGGGCTGATCGCGCTGGCCCGGATCAGGAAGCGGGGCGAGCGGGGCAAGGGGTTCGCCGTGGCCGGTTCCGTGCTGTCCTCCGTGGGGCTGGCCCTGTGGGTGGTGTTCCTCTCCACGGGCGCCGCCGGCGACTTCTGGGACGGCTTGCGGGACGCCGCGAGGGGCGGGGGCACGGCGCACGCGCTCTCGACGGGCCAGTGCTTCACCACCCCCAGCGGTTCCCTGCAGGGGGTGACGTACGACATCGACGAGGTGCCCTGCGAGGAGGAGCACGACGGTGAGGTGTTCGCCTCCTTCGAGCTGCCGGGCGGAGCCTTCCCCGGCGAGGGGGAGGTCGCCCGCGCCGCCGACGAGCGGTGCTACGCCCTCCAGGACACCTACGCCATGGATCGATGGGCCCTGCCGGCCGACGTGGACGTGTACCACCTGACACCGACCTCGCAGAGCTGGCGCACGGGCGACCGGGAGATCACCTGCCTGTTCGGGAACACGGACGAGCGGGGCACGCTGACCGGTTCGCTGCGCAACGACGCCACGCGGCTCGACCCGGACCAGCACGCCTACCTGGCGGCGGAGCTCCAGCTCCACCTCGCCATGGACGAGATGCCGGTGGCGGAGACCGTCGAGGAGGACCTCGCGGCATACCGGTCCTGGGCGGCGCGGATGTCGACGGCGCTCGACCGGGAGACCGGGATGCTGCGCGGGCACAGCTGGCCCGCCGCCGCCGAGCGGCCGGTCGCCGGCCTGGTCGCGGATCTGGAGGCGGCACAGCGGGAATGGGACCGGGCGGCCGAGGCCGCCGACGCCGACACGTACTACGAGCACCTCGACAACGGCTTCGGACTCGTCGAGGCCGAGTCGACGGTCACCGCCCGCAAGGCTCTGGGGCTGGACACGACCCCGCCGGTGTACGAGGAGGACGGCGGCGGTGCCGGGGAGGCGCCCGGCCGGGAGGTGTGACGACGGCCGTGGAGGGGAGAAAACGCCTGCGTAAAGCCTTCCCACACATAAGTCATCACATTGAGTGATTCTCTGGCCTTTGCTTGCCTGGCACAACCTGCGGTTGCCACGCTGTCGCTGTCTGTACAACCTGATGGGAGCGGCCAGTGACTTTCGGTGAGCAGCCGGCTTATCTGCGTGTCGCGGGCGATCTCCGCAAGAAGATCACCGACGGCCTGCTGCCGCCCCACACCCGCCTCCCGTCCCAGGCGCGGATCCGCGAGGAGTACGGCGTCTCGGACACCGTCGCCCTGGAGGCGCGCAAGGTGCTGATGGCCGAGGGGCTGGTCGAGGGCCGCTCCGGCTCCGGGACGTACGTCCGCGAACGGCCCGTGCCCCGGCGCATCGCCCGCTCCGGCTTCCGGCCGGCCGGCGGCGCCACCCCCTTCCGGCAGGAGCAGGCCGACGGCGAGGTGCGCGGCACGTGGGAGTCGCGCAGTGAGCAGGCCGAGGCGAGCGGCGCCGTCGCCGAGCGGCTCGGGATCAAGCCCGGGGACCGTGTGATGTGCACGCGGTACGTCTTCCGGGAGGGCGGCGAGGCCATGATGCTCTCCACCTCCTGGGAGCCGCTGGACCTCACCGGCCGCACACCGGTGATGCTGCCGGAGGAGGGGCCGCTCGGCGGTATGGGCGTCGTGGAGCGGATGGCCGCCATCGACGTCGTCGTCGACAACGTCACCGAGGAGGTCGGCGCCCGCCCCGGCCTCGCCGAGGAACTGCTCGCCCTGGGCGGCGTCCCGGGGCACGTGGTCCTGGACATCCAGCGCACGTTCTACGCCTCGGGGCGGGCGGTCGAGACCGCCGACGTGGTCGTCCCCGCCGACCGGTACCGGGCGGCGTACCACCTGCCCGTCAAGTAGCGGCGCTGCTACGGGAGTTCATGCCTCCCCGGTGGTGTGAGATGGCGCACGCCCTCAGTGCGCCTCTCGCGCCCCTTTCCCGTGCTCGCACCGGTGTCCGCTCCCCGCGCCGTCGTGCGCGCGGGCATCGGAATCCGGTCGTTCCCGCAGGTCGCCCCCACGTTCCCGGCATGCCTCCGACCAGAAGCACCGGCCTGCGGAGGCGGCGCGTTCCGCATCGTGCGCCCCTGCCGTTCTGGCTGGTTGCGTACCTCTTTGTGCAAAGCCGTGTTCGCTGCGTAAAGGTTAGGCGTAGGCTCCGGCATATGCGGACTGGGGTTTCCTTGGCGGGCGGGGCACGGCGCGGGCCGTGGACGGGAAGTGGAGGGGCGCGATGAACGACGGCACGGTCACTCTTCCCTGGCTGGTCTTCCGGCAGGACGACAACGGCAATCGCTACCGAGTGGGCAGGTACGCGACCCGGGCCGAGGCCCAGCGGATCGCGGACACCCTCGACGGACGCGGCCACAAGCAGCTCTACTGGATCGAGAAGCTCGGCGCGAACGGAACCGGCGCGGCGGACTGACCGCACCGGCGGGACCGGCCGGCGCCACCCGCGTAGGCTCCGGCGCATGACGGAACGGATCGTGGTGGGTGCCGCACTGGTCGACGGCGGGCGCCTGCTCGCCGCGCGCCGCAGCGCACCGGCCGAACTGGCCGGACGGTGGGAGCTGCCCGGCGGCAAGGTGGAGACGGGCGAGACGCCCGAGGCGGCCCTCGTGCGCGAACTGCGCGAGGAGCTGGGCGTGACGGCCGAACCCGGTGAGCGCGTCCCGGGGCAGTGGCCGCTGAGGACCCCGTTCGTCCTGCACGTGTGGACCGCACGTCTGCTCCCCGGCTCCGCCGCCCCCGAACCCCTCGAGGACCACGACGCCCTGCGCTGGCTCGCTCCCGACGAGATCTGGGACGTGCCCTGGCTCGACCAGGACGTGCCGGCCGTCGAGCGGGCGCTCGCCCACCTGGGACTGGAGGCGACGGACGCACGCGGCGCGTGAGCCGGACGGCGCGAGCGCCCCGTACGCCGTTGGTGCCACAGTGCGCCCTCCCTCGCGATACCCGGCCCCCCATATCGGGTATGGGCCCATTAACCCCACGAAATCGGACATGGGTGGGGGTGTCGGCCGGGGAAGTGATCGGCGTGATCGACAGCGAAGGCGGCTGTGCCGAATGGGTCTTCCCCGCGGCGCCGGACGCCGTGCGGACCGCCCGCTCCCTGGTCCGCCGCACGCTGCGCGGCTGGGGCCTCGACAGCCTCGGCGACATCGCCGCCCTGCTGGTCAGCGAGTTGGTCACCAACGCCCTCCGGCACGCGACCGGCCCCATCGGCGTCCGCCTGGTGCGCCGCCCCGCCGGGCCGGACGGCGTCCTGCTGGTGGAGGTCTCCGACCCGCTCCCGGACCCGCCGCGCGAGCGCGTCGCCCGCCCCGGCGACGAGGGCGGCCGGGGCCTGCAACTGGTGGCCTCCTCCGCGAGCCGCTGGGGGACCCGGCCCGGAGAGGTGGGCAAGACGGTGTGGTTCGAACTCGCGGTACCGGAAGGACCGGGCGGCTGGTGACACAGCGTTCCCGCCGTGCTGAAATGTCCTGACATCGGACCCCGTCCCGCCGGTCAACCGGTTCAGGCCAGTGGCAGTTGTCGAACTACGTGATTCGATGCCGTGTCCGCTGGTTAGAAGACTGGAAGTGTTGTCACGGTCCGGACCGAAAACCATCGGGACCGTGCTGTGATCGTGAACACCGTGTCGTGCGGCGCCGTAGTGCTGGATACTGCGGGCAGCCGCTCCCGGTGACCGGTGCCGGACGCGGTGAGCTGGAGGGGACGGTTCGCGTGAGCGAGATACCAGCGAGGGCCTCGGGGCCCGAGGGCCCGTCGGACGGCGCGTCCGGCGGCGCGCCGTTCGGTGACGCGGTGTGGCAGAGCAGCCCGCCCGGCTCCATCTACGACTACATCAAGGTCGCGTCCTTCTCCATCGGCCCCGACGGGCTCGTCGACCAGTGGAGCCTGCGCGCGGAGCAGCTGCTCGGCATCCGGGCCGAACACGCCGTGGGCACCGACCCCATCGAGGCCTTCGTCGACCCGGACCTGCGCGAGCGGGGCCAGCGCAAGATGGCCGAGATCCTCGACGGACGGGAATGGACCGGCGTGGTCCCCTTCCGCGTGCCGGACGACGGCGCCGAAGGCGGGCACCACCGGCGCGGACAGCGCGGGCTCGCCGAGGTCTACGTCATGCCGACCCGCACGGAGGACGGGGAGAAGGCCGCCGTCTGCATCGTCGTCGACGTCCGCGTCCTGCGCAGCATCGAGACCGACCTCGCCGCCTCGCAGGCCATATTCGGCCAGTCTCCGTTCGGTTTCCTGCTCATCGACCCCGAGCTGCGGGTGCGCCGAGCCAACCAGCGGTTCGCCTCCGTCTTCGGCGGCACGCCCGACGACCACCGCGGCAAGGGCGTCCACGACTACCTGCCGCGCGCCGAGGGCGACCGGGTCTCCGCGACCCTGCGCCGGGTGCTGGAGACCGGCGAATCCATCACCGACATGCACGTCACCGGCTTCGCACCGGGCACCGAGGAACGCCGCCACTGGTCCGTCAACCTCTACCGCGTGCACAGCGGTTCCGGCCGCCCCATCGGCGTCGCCTGGCTCGGCACCGACATCACCGCCCGCCGCGAGGCCGCCCGCGAGGCCGCCGCCGCCCGGCGCAACCTCGCCCTCCTCAACGAGGCGGGCGCCCGCATCGGCAACTCCCTCGACCTGGAGACCACCGCCCGCGAACTCCTCGACGTCGTCGTCCCCGGCTTCTGCGACCTGGCCACCGTCGACCTCTACCAGGGCCTGCTGGTGGGCGACGAGACCCCGCCGGGCCTCGCCGACGGCAGCGCGGAGCTGCGCCGCGTCGCCTTCTCCAGCGCCGTCTCCGACGTGCCGTTCCACGGCACCGGCGAGCGGGTCAAGCTCGGCGCCGTCCACCACTACCCGTTCAACTCGCCCTGCGCCGACGCCCTGCGCACCGCCCGCCCGCGCACTGTCCCCGCCGAGGACGGCGGCCTCGTGCAGTCCACGCTCGCCGTGCCGATGGTCGCCCACGACACGGTCGTCGGACTCGCGCAGTTCGCCCGGACCAAGGGCAGCGAACCGTTCGGGGACCGCGACCGCGACCTCGCCGTGGAACTGGCCGCGCGGGCCGCCGTCTGCATCGACAACGCCCGCCTCTACCGGCGCGAGCACGAGCGCGCGCTGATACTGCAGCGCTCCCTGCTCCCGCCCGGCGACCCCGAGGCATCCGGCCTCGACATCGCCTGCCGCTACCTGCCCGGCAACGCGGCCACCGGCCGGCCCAGCGAGGTCGGCGGCGACTGGTTCGACGTCATCCAGTTGCCCGGACACCGCACCGCGTTGGTCGTCGGCGACGTCATGGGCCGCGGCCTGCGCGCCGCCGTCGCGATGGGCGAGCTCCGCACGGCCGTCCGCACCCTGGCCGGGCTCGACATCGAACCGGCCGAGGTGCTCTCCCAGCTGGACGAGATCGCCCGCGGCCTCGGCGCCCCCGGAGGCGTCCAGCAGGCGACCCGGGCCGCCCGCCGCCCCCGCGAGGCGGACCTCTCCGAGGTCTACCTGGCGACCTGCGTCTACGCCGTCTACGACGCGGTGACCAGGCGCTGCACCTTCGCCAACGCGGGCCACCTGCCCCCCGTACTGGTCGAGCCAGGCGAGCCCGCGCTGATGCTGGACGTGCCGCCGGGCCTGCCGCTCGGCGTCGGCGGGGAGCCCTTCGAGGAGGTGCAGGTCGAGCTGCCCGAAGGCTCCCTGCTCGCCCTCTACACGGACGGCCTGGTCGAAAGCCGCGACCACCCCCTCGACGAGGGCCTCCACGCCTTCGTGGGGGCGCTCACCGACCCGCCCGCCCCGTCGCCCGGCCGCCCCTCCGCGACGACCGCGCCGCGCGCCGGCACCCACCGGGACCTGGAGGACGTCTGCGACCAGGTCCTCAGCACCCTCGACAGCCACCACGCCGAGGACGACATCGCCCTGCTGATGGCCCGCGTCCAGGGCCTGCCCAGCGAGTCCGTCGGCGACTGGACCCTGCCGCGCGAGCCGCGCAGCGTCGGCCGGGCCCGCGAGCTGGCCCGCGCCCGGCTGCTCGACTGGGACCTGGAACCGCTGGTCGACACGACGGAACTCCTCGTCAGCGAACTGGTCACCAACGCCCTGAGGTACGGCGAGGGCGAGATCAGACTCCGCCTCCTGCTCGACCGCACCCTGGTCTGCGAGGTCTGGGACTCCGGTCTGGTCCAGCCCCGCCGGCGCCGCGCCCGCGACACCGACGAGGGCGGCCGCGGCCTGCAACTGGTGGGCCTGCTCAGCGCCGCCTGGGGCTCGCGCCGCACGCCGCGCGGCAAGACGGTCTGGTTCGAACTGCCCCTGCCGGGCGCCGACACCCAGCTGACGGACCCCGCGGAGGCCCTGCTCAGCCTGTTCTGACGGGCGCCCCGGCGTCACCTCCCGGGGCGGCCCGGTGTCGTACGGGTCCGGGCCCGCCGGACCCGGCGCACCCGGCCGTATCCGGCCAGCAGCAGGGCCGCCCCCGCGGTGACCAGGGGCGGCACCAGATCGGCGGACATCACGGCGCCGCGCTCCCGACCGCAACCGGAACACCGCTTCGAGTCGTCCGCGCCGGCAACACCGGCAACACCGGCCACGCCCGGTCCCGGCTGACGCATGGCATCACCTTCGGAGCCTACGAGCACGAACGAGCCACCGCGACCGGGGACGGTCGACAGGGAGGGGAACGCCGTGGACCACACGGAGCCGCATACGGACCCGGACACGGACCCGACATCCACGGACCCGACGACCACCGGCCCGCCGGCCGCCGACGGCGGGGACACCCCACCGGGACGGCGGATGGACGGGAAACGCCGACTGGAACGCGGCCCGGAACATCCTGCACCTGTACCGGACCGGCCACGTCTTCGTGGAGGTCCCGGCCGCCGGAAGACGCGGTCGCAGGGCGGGCAGGACTGTCCGTCGCCGTCGCCGTCGCCGTCGCCGTCACCGCCGCCGTCCGCGGCGTCCGCCTCGGCCTCTCCCGGACGGACGCCGACCGGGAGCTCTTCGGTGTCGCCCCGTACATCGACTTCGCGGTGACGGAGACGAACCGGAAGGAGTACCGGGAGGACTGGGTCCGCTAGGACGACCGGCGCCTGATCTTCGACCCCAGCCACACCAGCGGGTCGTACTTGCGGTCCACGGCCCGTTCCTTCAACGGGATCAGCGCGTTGTCGGTGATCCTGATGCCTTCGGGGCAGACCTCCGTGCAGCACTTGGTGATGTTGCAGTAGCCGAGGCCGTGCTCGTCCTGGGCCGTGCGACCGCGGTCCAGGCCGGTGTCGCCGGCCGCGTCCAGCGGGTGCATGTCCAGTTCGGCGACGCGCATCAGGAACCGCGGGCCCGCGAAGGCCGGCTTGTTCTCCTCGTGGTCACGGACGACATGGCAGGTGTCCTGGCACAGGAAGCACTCGATGCACTTGCGGAACTCCTGCGAGCGGTCCACGTCCTCCTGCGTCATCCGGTACTCGCCGGGGCCGAGGTCGGAGGGCGGGACGAAGGCCGGGATCTCGCGCGCCTTGGTGTAGTTGAAGCCGACGTCCGTCACCAGGTCGCGGATGACCGGGAAGGCCCGCAGGGGCGTGACGGTGATCGTCTCCTCGCGGGTGAAGACGGACATCCGGGTCATGCACAGCAGCCGCGGACGCCCGTTGATCTCCGCCGAGCACGAACCGCACTTGCCCGCCTTGCAGTTCCAGCGCACGGCGAGATCGGGCGCCTGGGTGGCCTGGAGGCGGTGGATGATGTCGAGGACCACCTCGCCGTCGTTCACCTCGACACGGAAGGCCTCCAGCCCACCGCCCTCCACGTCGCCGCGCCACACCCTGAAGCGGGCCTCGTAGCCGCTCATTCGGACAGCTCCTCTTCCGCGAGGTACTTGGCCAGCTCGTCCTTCTCGAAGAGGGCGAGCAGGTCGGGACGGACGGGCTCGGTCCGCTCGCGGGTGAGCGCGATCCGGCCGCGCGCCGGGTCGGTGGCCGCGAGGCTCCCCGTGGGATCGGTCAGGGCGCACAGCAGGTTGACGCCGCGCCAGGCGCGGTCCATCGCCGCGTGGTCCTCGCGGGTGTGTCCGCCGCGCGATTCGGTGCGCTCCAGAGCCGACCGCGCCACGCACTCGCTGACCAGCAGCATGTTGCGCAGGTCCAGGGCGAGGTGCCAGCCCGGGTTGAACTGCCGGTGCCCCTCCACGCCGGCCCGGCGGGCCCGTAGCCGCAGCTCCGCGAGCTTCTCCAGGGCCTGTTTCATCTCCGGCTCGCGGCGGATGATGCCGACCAGGTCGTTCATCGTCTGCTGGAGCTCCTGGTGGAGGGTGTACGGGTTCTCCGGCGGGCCGTCGGCGGGCTGCCCGTCCTCCGCCTCGGCGGAGAACGGCCGCAGCGCCTCCGCGGCGGCGGCGTCGACCTGCGCGTCGTCCACCCGGGGCCGCGCTCCGGACGCCCGCTTCGCCGCGTACTCGGCGGCGTGCCAGCCCGCCCGCCGGCCGAACACCAGCAGGTCGGACAGCGAGTTGCCGCCGAGCCGGTTGGAGCCGTGCATGCCCCCGGCCACCTCACCGGCCGCGAACAGCCCCGGTACCCGCCGCGCGGCGGCCGTGTCGGAGTCGACGGCGATGCCGCCCATCACGTAGTGGCAGGTGGGCCCGACCTCCATCGGCTCGGCCGTGATGTCGACGTCGGCCAGCTCCTTGAACTGGTGGTACATGGAGGGCAGCCGGCGCTTGATCGCCTCGGCGGGCATCCGGGTCGAGACGTCGAGGAAGACACCGCCGTGCGGGGAGCCCCGGCCCTCCTTCACCTCGGCGTTGATCGCGCGCGCGACCTCGTCCCGGGGGAGGAGTTCGGGCGGCCGCCGGTTGTGGTCCGGGTCGTCGTACCAGCGGTCGGCCTCCTCCTCCGTCACCGCGTACTTGTCCTTGAAGACGTCGGGCACGTAGTCGAACATGAACCGCTTGCCGTCCGAGTTCCTGAGCACCCCGCCGTCGCCGCGCACCGACTCCGTGACGAGGATGCCTTTCACCGACGGGGGCCAGACCATGCCCGTCGGGTGGAACTGCACGAACTCCATGTTCAGCAGCGGCGCCCCGGCCAGCAGCGCCAGGGCGTGGCCGTCCCCGGTGTACTCCCACGAGTTCGACGTCACCTTGAAGGACTTGCCGATGCCGCCGGTGGCGATCACCACCGCGGGCGCCTCCAGCACGAAGAACCGGCCGGTCTCCCGCTCGTAGCCGAAGACGCCCGAGACCCTCCCCCGGCCTTCGGCCGGGGGGACCCCCACCCCGCTGCGCTCGCCCTCCTTGAGCACCCGGGTGACCGTGCACTCCTGGAAGACCCTGAGGCGGGACTCGTAGTCGCCGGTCTCCGCGAAGTCCTCCTGCTGGAGCGAGACGATCTTCTGCTGGAGGGTGCGGATCAGCTCCAGGCCCGTGCGGTCGCCGACGTGCGCGAGGCGCGGGTACTCGTGGCCGCCGAAGTTGCGCTGGGAGATCCGGCCGTCCTGCGTACGGTCGAACAGCGCGCCCCACGTTTCCAGCTCCCACACCCGCTGCGGGGCCTCCTGGGCGTGCAGTTCGGCCATCCGCCACTGGTTGAGGAACTTCCCGCCGCGCATGGTGTCGCGGAAGTGGACCTGCCAGTTGTCGCCGGAGTTGGCGTTGCCCATGGCGGCCGCGATGCCGCCCTCGGCCATCACGGTGTGCGCCTTGCCGAACAGCGACTTGCAGATCACGGCCGTACGGGCGCCCCGCTCGCGGGCCTCGATCGCGGCGCGCAGCCCGGCGCCGCCCGCGCCCACCACGACGACGTCCCATTCCTGCCGGTCGACCACGGACATCAGAAGAACCTCGGATCGTCGAAGGCACCGGAAGCGACGAGATAGACGTAGAAGTCGGCGAGCGCCACGCTCACCAGCGACGCCCAGGCGAGCTGCATGTGCCGGGCGTTGAGCCTGCCGACCAGCTGCCACGCCCGGTAGCGCACGGGGTGCCGGGAGAAGTGCTTGAGCTTGCCGCCGACGATGTGCCGACAGGAGTGGCAGGAGAGGGTGTACGCCCAGATCAGCGCGATGTTGGCGAGGAAGACCAGGGTGCCCAGCCCCATGTGGCCCCACCCGTAGTCCTCGTCGCGGAAGGCGAGCACGGTGTCGTAGGTGAGGATGAGCGCGACCAGGAGCGCGGCGTAGAAGAAGTACCGGTGGAGGTTCTGCAGGATGAGCGGGAAGCGGGTCTCGCCGGTGTACTTCTTGTGCGGCTCGGCCACCGCGCAGGCCGGCGGGGACGCCCAGAAGGCCCGGTAGTAGGCCTTGCGGTAGTAGTAGCAGGTCAGGCGGAAGCCGAGCGGGAAGATCAGGATGATGATCGCGGGGGAGATGCCCCACCAGCTGCCGAACAGCTCCCAGTTCGGCCCGCCGCGCATCGGCTCGCAGTTCTCCGCCAGACAGGGGGAGTAGAAGGGCGAGACGTAGGGGGCCGCGTAGTAGTCCGTGTTGGCGAAGGCCCGCCAGGTCGAGTAGACCACGAAGGCCAGCAGGCCGGCGGCGGTGGCGGCCGGCGCCGGCCACCAGCGGTCGGTGCGCAGGTGCGGGGCGCGGATGGCGGCGCGCGTCGGGGTGTGGACGCCGGCGCCTCGGGGGTGGGGTTCGGTGGCTGGTCGTTCCGTACCAGTGGCCACTGGGCGACTCCGGTCGGTCGGGTCGGGGTGGATGGCCTGTTCCGAGGCCTCAGGGGGCGCGGCGGTCGCGGGCGCCGAGTCCCTCGTCGTCCGAGTCCGTCCACAGGGAGCCGTCGTACGGCGTGTCGGGGATCGTGACGAGGTCCGGACGCGCGGGCGCGTCGGGTATGGCCGCCGCCCGCAGCAGCGCGACGCTCTCGCGCAGATGGTCGGCGTCGGTGCGGATCCGACGGACGTCCAGGCCGCCGCCGCCCAGTCGCTGCTCCAGCCGGGCCACCGACCGGGACAGGTCGTCGAGACTGCGTTGGATCGATGCCAGGTCGTCGTGCACGGACATGACGTGACCTCACTTCCGCCGGACACGGGACGCGACCGGCCTTGGGTGGCGACGTTCATGCGCCTGAGAGTGTCGCGCGTCACACCTGCCGCTGGGAAGGGATGTGCGGCGATTGGCCGGGGCGTGTCGGCGCATCACGGGGGTCGTTGGGCCGCACGGGTGGGCTTGCGGACCGCCACCGCCGTGTCTCCCGGCGTCGCCGAACCGTTTCCCCTTCAGTGGGCCGCATCCCCGTCCGGATACAAATGATCAACTCCAATACCGCATATAAGGCATAAGCCGCCCAAAGCGACCATCACGCCCGCGGCCTTCCGGAGGTAGCAGAGATGTCCCACGTCGGCGTCGGACCGCGCGCGGTCATGCGCTCGGTCGCCTTCCTCACCGCGGGCGTGCTCGCGGTCCCCGCGCTGGCCGGCTGCAGCTCCGAGGACCCGTCGGGCAAGCCGCTCGCCGAGCAGGACATCGCCTCCGCGGCCCGCGCCCGGATCTCCGACGGCGGCACCCTGCGCTGGGCCGTGGACTCCGTACCGGACACGCTGAACACCTTCCAGTCCGACGCCGACGCCACCACGGCCCGCGTCGCGCAGGCCGTGCTGCCCTCGATGTACCGGATGGACGGGACCGGCCGCCCGGTGCGCGACCCGGACTACCTGGAGTCGGCGGAGGTCGTCGAGACCGAGCCCAAGCAGGTCGTCGTCTACAAGCTCAACCAGCAGGCCGTCTGGAGCGACGGCCGGGAGATCGGCGCCGCCGACTTCGCCGCCCAGTGGCGCGCCCTGTCGGGCAAGGACAGCGCCTACTGGACCGCCCGCAACGCCGGCTACGACCGCATCGAGAAGATCGAGCGCGGTGCCGGGGACCTGGAGGTCCAGGTCACCTTCAGCCGGCCCTACGCGGACTGGCAGTCCCTGTTCACGCCGCTGTACCCGAAGAGTGTCACGGGCACCCCCGACGCCTTCAACGACGGTGCGCGGCGCAAGCTGGAGATCACCGCCGGCCCCTTCGTCCCGGCCGAGGTCGACACGCAGGACGACGAGATCGTCCTCACCCGCAATCCGCGCTGGTGGGGCGACCCGCCCAAACTGAACCGGATCGTCCTGCGCGCCGTGCCGCGTGACAAGCGGATCGCCGAGCTGGTCGCCGGCAAGCTCGACCTGGCCGAGATCGACCCGGACACGGCCGAGCAGGTCGCCCTGGCCGCCGCGCCCCGCGACGCCGGCACCGGCACCCCGCTCATGGGGCCGGAGGGAACTCCGGCCGCCGGGTCGGGCGGCTCGCCGTTCCGGGCCCCGCGGGCCGGGTCCGCCGCTCAGGCGCTGCGGTCCTGGGCGGTCGCCCACGGCTCCGACGAGGAGGCCGCCGAGGAGGAGATCCTCGCCCGGGAGAAGCGGCGCGAGGCCCTGGCGAAGTTCGAACGCCGGCGGAAGGCCCTCAGCGGCTACGAGGTCCGCAAGTCGCTGGAGCCCGCCTACACCCAGCTCGCCCTGAACGGCTCCGACGGGCCCCTCGCCGACGAACGCGTCCGCCGTGCCGTAGCCCGCGCCCTGGACCGCGAGAAGCTGGCGGAGGCGGTGCTGAAGCCCCTGGGCCTGCCCGCCGAGCCCGTGGGCAGCCACCTGGCGCTGCCCGGTCAGGCCGTCTACGCGGACGGCAGCGGCGCGCTCGGCGACCAGGACGTCAAGGAGGCGCGGGCGCTCCTCGCGGACGCCGGGTGGGTGCCCGGCGGGCCGGTGAGGAAGCCCGAGGACGGCGAGGAGGCGGCCGGGGCCCAGAAGTCCGAGGACGGCGAGGGCGGCGAGGACGAGCAGCAGTCCGAGGGCGGCGACGAGGGGACGTACATCGTCGGCGAGGACAACGAGAACGACAAGGACAACGAGAACGACAAGGACAACGACAAGGACGACAAGGACAACAAGGAGAACGGCGCGGAGGGCGGCGGGGACGGCAAGAACGCGGACGACGAGGAGGACGAGAAGGACGGCGGCACGGGCCGGGAGCGCGGCGAGAAGCACAGCAGCGGCAAGAACACCGCCCGGAGCGGTGCCTCCGGCGCCTACGCCCCCAAGGGCACCGCCGCCCCGGCCGGCCCGGCGGTGGCCCCGCTGGCGAAGGACGGCAAGGCGCTCACCCTGAACTTCGTGCTCCCCTCGGGCCCCGGCTCCGAGGCCCTGCGCACCGTGGCCGACCGCATCTCGGACATGCTGGAGGAGATCGGTATCGGCACCGACATCACCAAGGTCCCGGACAAGAGCTACTTCAAGGACCACATCGCCTCCGGCGAGTACGACCTCGCGCTCTACTCCTGGCCCGCCACCGCCTTCCCCGCCACCGACGCCCGCCCCATCTACGCCAAGCCCGTCCCGGCCGCCGACGGCTCCCTGAACGTCGCGCAGAACTACACCCGGGTCGGCACCGACCAGGTCGACCAGCTCTTCGACCAGGCCGTGGCCACGCTGGACCGGAAGGAGGCCCGGGGCCTGCTGCGCAAGGCGGACTCGCGGATCTGGGCGGCGGCCGGCTCCGTCCCCCTCTACCAGCGCCCCCAGCTCATGGCGGCCCGGAAGAACCTCGCCAACGCGGGCGCCTTCGGTTTCGAGACCCCGGTGCACGAGGACATGGGCTTCCTGGAGAAGGGCGCCCGGGGCTCGCGCCCGTCGACGGCGCCCTCGCCCTGACCGGTGTCCCGGCGCCGTCCCGAGCGGTGTCTGGGGCTGTCGTGGCCGGTGTCCCGGTGGTTCTGGGCGGCTGTCTGGGGCTGTCGTGGCCGGTGTCCCGGTGGTTCTGGGCGGCTGTCTGGGGCTGTCGTGGCCGGTGTCCCGGCCGTTCTGGGCGCTGTCCGGGACCGTCCTGACCGGTGTCCCGGCCGTTCTGAGCGCTGACCTGGACCGTCCTGACCGGCCTGACCGGTCGTCCCGCACCCTCCTGACCTCCGCCCGGACCTGTCCTGCCCCGGTGTCCCCGGTCCGCGCGCACAGCACCTGGCAAGCCCCAGCCCCCGGGGCCCCGTACCATTGGGTGAGGCCGTGGCATGTACCGCCCGGCGGGCCCGCGTGACAAGGACGTACGCGAGGGCCGACCTCACACCCTCCGGGAGTACGCCTCATATGGCTGCGTCTACAACGCGTCACGACATCCGCAACGTCGCCATCGTCGCCCACGTCGACCACGGCAAGACCACCATCGTCGACGGAATGCTGAAGCAGGCCGGTGCCTTCGCCGCCCACCAGCTCGACTCCGTCGACGACCGCATGATGGACTCGAACGACCTGGAGCGTGAGAAGGGCATCACGATCCTCGCCAAGAACACCGCGGTGAAGTACCACCCGAAGGCCGGCGGGGACCCGATCACGATCAACATCATCGACACCCCCGGCCACGCCGACTTCGGTGGCGAGGTCGAGCGCGGTCTGTCGATGGTCGACGGCGTCGTCCTGCTCGTGGACGCCTCCGAGGGCCCGCTGCCGCAGACCCGCTTCGTGCTGCGCAAGGCCCTCAGCCAGCGGCTGCCGATCATCCTCTGCATCAACAAGACGGACCGTCCGGACGCCCGGATCGACGAGGTCGTCAACGAGACGTACGACCTCTTCCTCGACCTGGACGCCGACGAGGAGCAGATCGAGTTCCCGATCGTCTACGCGTGCGGCCGGGACGGCGTCGCCTCCCTCACCAAGCCCGACGACGGCACGGTCCCGTCCGACTCCACCAGCCTGGAGCCGTTCTTCTCGACGATCCTGGACTACATCCCGGCCCCGACCTACGACGAGGACGCCCCGCTCCAGGCGCACGTGACCAACCTGGACGCCGACAACTTCCTCGGCCGTATCGCCCTGCTCCGCGTCCACCAGGGCGAGCTGAAGAAGGGGCAGACGGTCGCCTGGATGAAGCGCGACGGGTCCGTGCAGAACGTGCGGATCTCCGAGCTGATGATGACCGAGGCGCTCACCCGCAAGCCCGCGGAGAAGGCCGGCCCCGGTGACATCTGCGCCGTCGCCGGTATCCCGGACATCATGATCGGCGAGACCCTGGCCGACCAGGAGAACCCGGTACCGCTGCCGCTGATCACGGTGGACGAGCCCGCGATCTCCATGACCATCGGCACCAACACCTCCCCGCTGGTCGGCCGCGGCGCCACCGGCAAGGGCGCGGACAACAAGGCGGTCGTCAAGGACCGCAAGGTCACCGCCCGCCAGGTCAAGGACCGCCTGGACCGCGAGCTGATCGGCAACGTCTCGCTCCGCGTCCTGGACACCGAGCGTCCGGACGCCTGGGAGGTGCAGGGCCGTGGTGAGCTGGCGCTGGCCATCCTGGTCGAGCAGATGCGCCGCGAGGGCTTCGAGCTGACCATCGGCAAGCCGCAGGTCGTCACCAAGCAGGTCGAGGGCAAGACGTACGAGCCCGTCGAGCGCATGACGATCGACGTGCCCGAGGAGCACATGGGCGCGGTCACGCAGCTCATGGGCGTGCGCAAGGGCCGGATGGACAACATGTCCAACCACGGCTCGGGCTGGGTCCGCATGGAGTTCGTGGTTCCGTCCCGCGGTCTGATCGGCTTCCGTACCGAGTTCCTGACCCAGACCCGCGGCACCGGCATCGCCCACTCCATCCACGAGGGCCACGAGCCCTGGTTCGGCACCCTCACGACCCGTAACAACGGCTCGCTGGTCGCCGACCGCTCCGGTGCCGTCACCGCGTTCGCGATGACGAACCTCCAGGAGCGCGGCGTGCTCTTCACGGAGCCCGGCACCGAGGTGTACGAGGGCATGATCGTCGGCGAGAACTCTCGCGCCGACGACATGGACGTGAACATCACCAAGGAGAAGAAGCTCACCAACATGCGGTCGTCCTCGGCCGACTCGTTCGAGGCGATCGTCCCGCCGCGCAAGCTCTCGCTGGAGCAGTCGCTGGAGTTCTGCCGCGACGACGAGTGCGTCGAGGTGACCCCGGAGGCCGTTCGCATCCGCAAGGTGAACCTGGACGCCCGCGAGCGCGCCCGCGCCGCGAGCCGCGCCAAGCACGGCTGATCCACCGGCCGCTTGCGCGCGGTCCGGCGCACAACGGAGCCCGGGTGCCCCCGATCATGGGGGCACCCGGGCTTTTTTCAACTGGTTTTCCGGGACCCGGACAGCCGCCCGAAGCCTTCCGCGGGCCCCCGGGAGCCCTCCGAGGGCCCTCCGGTGTCCGAAACACGGAGATCGACGCCCGATAGCCATGTAACACGTCCGTTTCGCGGCCTTCTCGTCCCGAACAGTTTGTCCAGATTTTGGAAGATCTTCCTTTCAGCTGTGACTGAATTGAGATTTAAAGACGGTGGTCGGTCCTTCTGGTCATGGCAGATAGTTAGCCGCGTAGCGCTCGGGTCAATGGGTCTCGCGCTGTGGGGACAGCGCCCGACTCACGAGCACCAGGGGGTGTCTGACCTTCCGTCAGGGGTGTCGGAAGGCAGATGTGCGCCCCCTCCTGTCGGTGAACACGTGGAGTCATGAGGAGGAGCCCCATGCGCGGTGTCACGCACACCAGGTGGGTCACACGGTCTGTCGCCCCCCGCTTCGCCCCGTCGGACGGCGATCGGCTCTGAGGAGCGGACCGGGCCGCTGACGTCCGGGCATCCGGCTACGCGCGTCCGGCTGCGGGTTTCCCGCGTTCCCCGGGCTTTCCCGACGCTTCTCCATGATCCGTTCCGCGATCGCGCACACCCTGCGCCGGTCGCCGGTTCGGCACACCCACACCTGTGAAATGGGCGAACTGTGACAAGTCCAATCGACATTGAGGGCGGCGGAACGCCGGCCGTCGTCGACGGCGCACCGGAGCCGGCCCGGAAGAGCGGGACCAGCGGTCTCGAGGGCCGTTCCCCCGGGCAGTTGATGTGGCTGCGCTTCAAGCGCGACCGGACCGGAGTCGTCTGCGCCTGGATCGTGGTCTGCTACTTCCTGATCGCCGCGCTGGCGCCGGTGATCGCCAAGCTGTACGGGAAGAACCCGTACACCCTGTACGGGCAGGATCCCGAGTACGCGACCGACACTCCCGTCCTCGACGAGTTCGGGCTGCCGCTCGGCTACTTCGGTGGCGTCTCCGGGGACCACTGGTTCGGCGTGGAACCGCAGTTCGGCCGCGACGTCTTCACCATGCTCCTGTACGGCATGCGCACCTCGCTGTACATGGCGCTGGGCGTCACCACGCTGCTGATGCTGACCGGTGTCCTCATCGGCCTGGTCGGCGGCTACTTCGGAGGCCGGACCGACTACTTCCTCGGCCGGTTCACCGACTTCTTCCTCTCCTTCCCGCAGCAGCTCTTCTTCATCGCCTTCATGCCGGTGGTGACCTCGTTCTTCGTGGACCCGCGGGACGAGACGCCCACCTACTTCCGGGCGCTGGCCATCCTGATCGTGCTGTGGCTGCTCGGCTGGATGGGCATGGCCCGGCTGGTGCGGTCCACCGTGCTGTCCCTGCGGGAGCGGGAGTTCGTCGAGGCCGCCCGGGTCGCCGGCGCCTCGCCCTGGCGGATCATCCGCAAGGAGATCCTGCCGAACGTGGTCTCGCCGATCCTGATCCAGTTCACGTACCTGCTCCCCAGCACGATCCTCGGCATCGCGTTCCTCTCCTTCGCCGGTGTCGGCTTCGTCGAACCGACCCCCGACTGGGGGCGGATGTTCGCCACCGGCGCCAAGGTCGCCGAACAGGACCCGGCGTTCATGTTCTTCCCGGGCGTCGCGCTGGTCGTCTTCGTCCTGTGTTTCAACCTCCTCGGAGACTCCGTGCGGGACGCCCTCGACCCCAAGTCAGGACGGTAGGAGGGGGTCCATGGGTGGGGGGACTGCCGCCCCCGCGCCGGCCCACCGGCCGCGTCAGGCAGTGCACAGCAGTGCTCAGTGGACAACAACCCGACAGGCAGGTGCATCACCTCATGAAGTCGTTCAACTCTCGCACTGCGCGCGCCGTCATGGTCGCGCTCGCGGCGGGCTCGCTGGTCCTCACCGGATGCTCGGAGAACAAGGGCGGTGGCACCTCCGGCAAGGACTCGAAGAAGGACCAGAAGGAAGCCAAGGTCCAGTCCAACGCGGTCACCTATGCCGACGCCGCCGCGTCCACCGGGCCGGCCAAGGACGTCCCCGGCGCCAGGCCCGGCGGCACCATCATGGTCTACCAGGAGCAGGGCCTGTCCCACCTGGACCCCGGGCAGATCTACGTCTCCGACGCCGGCCAGGTCGCCAACCTGCTCTTCCGCGGCCTGACCAACTTCCAGGAGGACGGCAAGGGCAACGTCTCCGTCGTCGGCGACCTCGCCACCGACTCCGGCAAGTCCTCGGACGGCGGCAAGACCTGGACGTTCACGCTCAAGGACGGCGTCAAGGACCAGAACGGCAACCCGATCACGTCCGCCGACATACGGCACACCGTCGAGCGCCAGTACGCGAAGTTCATCTTCGACGGCCCGACCTACCTGCAGACCTGGCTGAGCGGCCCGAAGTACCGCGACGCCCTGCCCGACGGCGGCTACGGCGACAAGCACCTGCCGGACTCCGTCCTGGAGACGCCGGACGAGAAGACCGTCGTCTTCCACTTCGACACCCCGCGCCCCGACCTGCCGCAGACGCTGGCCATGCCGGGCTACACGGTCGTGCCCGAGGAGACCGACACCAAGGAGAAGTACGACAAGGCCCCGGTCGCCTCCGGCCCGTACAAGATCGCGGAGTACAAGGTCGGCAAGTCCCTGAAGCTCGTCAAGAACGAGAACTGGGACCCCAAGACCGACGCGGTGCGCCACCAGTACCTGGACGGCTACGACTTCGACTTCGGCGTCACGGAGTCGACCCAGACCAAGCGCCTGATCGCCGACCAGGGCGAGGCCAAGAACGCCATCCAGCTGACCGGCGGTGTCGAGGCCACCCAGATCCAGGACGTCGTCGGCGACCCGGCCGTCAACAAGCGCACGATCAAGGGCTACCAGCCCTACGTCATGACGCTGACGTTCAACCTGGACCGGATCAAGAACAAGGCGGTCCGCGACGCCATCACCCACGCCATCAACTCCAAGTCGCTCATCGCCGGCGAGGGCGGCGCGTACGGCGGCGACGTCGCGCCCAACCTCTTCGCCCCGACCCTGCCGGGCTACGAGGCCGACTACGACCCGTACGGCCGGCTGAAGACGCCGTCCGGCAACATCGAGAAGGCCAAGGAACTCCTCAAGGACGTCCCCGCCGCGGAGAAGAAGCTCGTCTTCGCCTACCGCAACAGCGAGGCGGGGCAGAAGCGCAAGGTCGCCGTCGAGGACGCGCTGAGCAAGGTCGGCCTGGAGGTCGTCTCCAAGGAGGTCGACGCGGCGAGCTTCTACGAGCAGATCGGCAAGCTCAAGAACCCGTACGACATGTACATCACCGGCTGGGGCCAGGACTGGCCGTCCCCGGGCACGGTCGTCACGCCGATCTACGACGGTGACCAGGTCGCCGACGGTGCGCCGAACTACTCGCACATGAACGACCCCAAGGTCCAGGACCTGATCAAGAAGGCGCTCACCCAGGAGCCGACCGAGGCCGCGGCGACCTGGAAGGAAGCCCACCGCTACATCCTGGAGGAGATCAACCCGTCCGCTCCGCTGTGGTACACGAAGACGTTCCAGCTCTACGGCTCGAACATCGGCGGCGCGCGCTACAGCACCGAGGCCAGCTACATCGACGTCAACGGCCTGTTCCTCAAGTCGTAACTCTCTACGGCTGACTGCGGGGGTGCGCACCAGGCGGAGCGCACCCCCAGGGTTCCGTGAAAATCCCCGACCACCTCCGCAGAGAGCAGCCATCCCGCCATGCTTCAGTTCATCATCCGACGCGCGGTCGGTGCCCTCGTCACCCTGTTCCTGATCGGTGCCGCGACGTTCTTCCTCTTCGTCGCCGCCCCGTCCGACTACGCCTCGCTGGCCTGCGGCAAGGACTGCTCGGCCACGAGACTGGAAGACATCCGCGAGGCCCTGGGCCTCAACCTGCCGATCGCCCAGCAGTTCTGGGACTTCATGTCCGGCATCGTCACGGGCCGGGACTTCCCCGAGGGCCACTGCGCCGCCCCGTGCCTGGGGCAGTCCTTCTACTCGGGGGAAATGGTCTGGACCGTCATCAAGGACCGCTTCCCGCTCACCCTGTCGCTGACCGTCGGCGCCGCGATCGTCTTCCTGATCGTCGGTCTCGGCACGGGCATGCTCGCCGCCTTCCGGCGCGGCTCGCACATCGACAAGGTGGCCACCGGCGCCTCCATGGTCCTCAGCTCCTTCCAGATCTACTTCCTCGGCCCGATCGCCCTGGCGATCCTCGTCTACGGCACGGGCGTGATGGAGGACCCCAAGTACGTCCCCATCACCGAGGACCCGGTCGGCTGGCTCGTCGGCCTGTCCATTCCGATGGTCGTGATGGCCACCATCTTCACCGCCCAGTACACCCGTATGTCGCGCTCCTCGCTGGTCGAGCAGCTGGCGGAGGACCATGTGCGCACCGCCCGGGCCAAGGGCATGTCGCAGAAGTACGTCTTCTTCCGCTACGCCTGGCGCGGCTCGCTCATCCCCATCGTCACCATCCTCGGCATCGACCTCAGCAGCCTGCTCGGCGGCGCCGTCGTCACCGAGCTGACCTTCTCCCTGCAGGGCATCGGCCGGCTCGCCGTGGACGGCGCGGTCAACAAGGACCTGCCGCTGACCATGGGCGTCATGCTGGTCGGCGCCTTCATGATCCTGATGCTGAACATCCTCGTCGACATCGCGTACGCCTGGATCGACCCGCGCGTCCGGCTTTCCTAGGAAGAGGGCATCGAGTGACCACACTGACCAAGACCGAGGGCGCGCCACCGCCCACGGGGCCCGAGGGCTTCCTGTCGGTCCGCGACCTGAGCGTGCGGTTCGCCACGGAGGACGGTGTCGTCAAGGCGGTCGACGGTCTCTCCTTCGACGTCGAGCGGGGCCGGACCCTGGGCATCGTGGGCGAGTCCGGCTCCGGCAAGTCCGTGACCAACCTGACGATCCTGGGCCTGCACAACCCGCGGACGACCACGGTCGACGGCGAGATCGTCTTCGACGGCAAGGAACTCGTCACCGCCACCGAGCGGGAACTGGAACAGCTGCGCGGCAACCGGATCGCCATGATCTTCCAGGACCCGCTGACGGCGATGTCCCCGTACTACACGGTGGGCCGGCAGATCGCCGAGCCGTACCGCAAGCACACCGGCTCCTCCAAGCAGGAGGCCTGGAACCGGGCGGTGGAGATGCTGGGCAAGGTCGGCATCCCCAACCCGGCCCAGCGCGCCAAGGACTACCCGCACCAGTTCTCCGGCGGTATGCGCCAGCGCGCGATGATCGCCATGGCGCTGGTCTGCGACCCCGACCTGCTCATCGCCGACGAGCCGACGACCGCGCTGGACGTGACGGTGCAGGCGCAGATCCTCGACCTGCTCAAGGACCTCCAGCAGGAGTTCGGCTCGGCGATCGTCTTCATCACCCACGACCTCGGTGTCATCGCCGACGTGGCCGACGACATCATGGTGATGTACGCGGGCAGCGCGGTGGAGCGGGGCAGCACCGACCAGGTGCTCAGGGCGCCCCGGCACCCGTACACGTGGGGCCTGCTGAACTCGATGCCGCGCCTGGACTCCGACCTCAGCGCCGCGCTCGCGCCGATCCCCGGCACTCCGCCGTCGCTGCTCACCCCGCCGTCCGGCTGCCGTTTCCACCCCCGCTGCACCTTCCAGGACCGGGTCGGCGGCAACCGCTGCGTCACCGAACGGCCGCTGCTGGGCGCGGACCGGTCCTCGGCGTGCCATCTGACGGCGGAGCAGAAGCAGACCATCTTCGTCGACGAGATCAAGCCCCGGCTGGGGTAGGGGAGGACCGGCCGACGGGCCGGGACGCCCACTAGGAGGACCTGCCGCATGAAAGAGGAATCATGAAAGAAGACCTCGTCCTCCCCGCCCCGCGCGAGGCCGCGGCCGGCGGGTCGGGGGAGCCGCTGCTGGTGGCGGAGGGCCTGACCAAGTACTTCCCGGTCAAGGGCGGCTTCCCCATCCGGCGGACCGTCGGCCAGGTCCAGGCGGTCGACGGCATCGACCTGACCGTGCACTCCGGCGAGAGCTTCGGCCTGGTGGGGGAGTCCGGGTGCGGCAAGTCGACGACCGGCCGGCTGATCACCCGCCTGCTGGAGCCGACCGCCGGGAAGATCACGTACCGGGGCCGGGACATCTCCCACGCGGGGCGCAAGGGGCTGGCGCCGATCCGGTCCGAGATCCAGATGATCTTCCAGGACCCGTACTCCTCGCTGAACCCCCGGCAGACGGTCGGCAAGATCATCTCCGGTCCGATGGAGATCAACGGCATCAACCCGGCGGGCGGCCGGGAGAAGCGCGTCCGCGAGCTGCTGGAGATCGTGGGTCTCAACCCCGAGCACTTCAACCGCTTCCCGCACGAGTTCTCCGGCGGCCAGCGCCAGCGCATCGGGGTCGCCCGCGCCCTGGCCCTGGAACCCAAGCTGATCGTGGCCGACGAGCCGGTCTCCGCGCTCGACGTCTCCATCCAGGCCCAGGTGGTGAACCTGCTCCAGAAGGTGCAGAGGGAACTGGGCATCGCGTTCCTGTTCATCGCCCACGACCTGGCCGTCGTACGGCACTTCTCGCAGCGCGTCGCGGTCATGTACCTCGGCAAGGTGATCGAGGTCGGCGACCGGGACTCCATCTACACCCGGCCCCGGCACCCCTACACCCACGCCCTGCTGTCCGCCGTGCCCGAGGTGAACCTGACGGACGGCGACAGCGACCGGCGCGAACGCATCCGCCTGGCCGGCGACGTGCCGTCCCCGATCAACCCGCCGTCGGGCTGCCGCTTCCGCACCCGGTGCTGGAAGGCGCAGGACAAGTGCGCGAGCGAGGCGCCGCCGCTGGTCCGGATCGACGGCAACCGCGACGGCCACCTCACGGCCTGCCACTTCCCGGAGGAGCCGACGATCGCCGCCCGCGGGGAGGACATCGTCCTGGACCCGGCGCTGGCCGCGCTGGAGGAGCCGGACGAGGACTGACCCGGCCCCGCGGCGAACAGACCGAGGGCCCGTGCCTGGGGAGGCGCGGGCCCTCGGTTTCCCTGGAGCGGACGTTCCGGGCTCGGGTCAATGGGCCGAGGAGGTCCGTTCCGCGGGCGGTGCCGACAGAAAAGGGGTGTTGTCAGGCGGCCGCCCGGGGGCTCTTGGTGAGACGGGGCGAGGGTACGTCATCCGTCTCGGGGTAGTGGCACGCGGTCAGGTGTCCGGCCTTGTTGCCCTCCACCTGCACCAGCGGCGGTGCCTCGGACGCGCACTTGTCCGTCGCCTTCCAGCACCGGGTACGGAAGGGGCAGCCCGAGGGCGGGTTGATGGGCGAGGGCACGTCGCCGACGAGCCGGATGCGCTCGCGGGGCGTGTCCTCCACCGTGGCCTCGGGCACGGCGGACAACAGGGCGCGCGTGTAGGGGTGACGCGGGTTGTCGTACAGGTCGTCGCGGTCGGCGATCTCCATGATCTTACCGAGGTACATGACCGCGACGCGCTGTGAGAAGTGCCGCACCACGGCCAGGTCGTGGGCGATGAAGACGAAGGCGATGCCCAGTTCCTTCTGGACCTTCTGGAGCAGGTTCACGACCTGGGCCTGGATGGAGACGTCGAGCGCGGAGACCGGCTCGTCGGCCACGATCAGCTTCGGCTCCAGGGCCAGCGCCCGTGCCACGCCGATGCGCTGGCGCTGGCCGCCGGAGAACTCGTGCGGGAAGCGGTTGAAGTGCTCGGGGTTGAGACCCACGATCTCCAGGAGTTCCCGGACGCGCTTCTCCCGGCCGCCCGCCGGGTTGATGCCGTTGATCTCCATCGGACCGGCGATGATCTTGCCGACCGTCTGGCGGGGGTTCAGGGACGCGTACGGGTCCTGGAAGATCATCTGGATCTCGGACCGGATCGGCGCGAGCGCCTTCCGCTTGGCGTGCGTGATGTCCTGGCCCCGGTACGTGATCTTCCCGCCGGTCGGCTCCAGCAGGCGGGTGATCAGCCGGCCGGTCGTCGACTTGCCGCACCCGGACTCGCCGACCAGGCCCAGGCTCTCGCCCTCGCGCACCTGGAAGTCCAGGCCGTCCACCGCCCGCACGGCCCCGACCGTACGCGCGATCGGGAAGCCGCCCTTGATCGGGAAGTGCTTGGTCAGGCCGCTGACGTCCAGGAGCGTTTCCGCGTTGCTCATGATGGTGAAGTCCTGTCTCTTGTACGTCAGTTGAGCCGGGATCCGGCGAAGTCGGCGAACAGCTCGGTGCGCTGCTCCTGGGGAAGGTGGCAGGCGGAGCCCCGGCCCTCGACCACGTCCAGTGGGGGCTGCTCCGAGGAGCACAGCCCCCCGCCGACCTTCTCGACGAAGGCGCACCGCGGGTGGAACCGGCAGCCGGAGGGCGGGTTGAGCAGCGAGGGCGGCGAGCCCGGGATCGGCGCCAGCGGCACGTCGACCGGTCCGTCCAGGCTGGGCATGGAACTCATCAGGCCCAGCGTGTACGGGTGCTGCGGGTCGCGCAGCACCTCCTCCTTGGTCCCGCGCTCCACGCACCGGCCGCCGTACATCACCAGCACGTCGTCCGCGATGTCCGCGATGACACCGAGGTCGTGGGTGATGAAGACGATGGCCGTGCCGAACTCCTGCTGGAGGTCCTTGAGCAGGTCCATGATCTGCGCCTGGACCGTCACGTCGAGCGCCGTGGTCGGCTCGTCCGCGATGAGCAGCTCGGGGTCGCAGACCAGCGCCATGGCGATCATCGCGCGCTGGCGCATACCGCCGGAGAACTGGTGCGGGTAGTCGTCCACCCGGGTCTCCGGCTGCGGGATGCCCACCCGGCGCAGCATCTCGATCGCCCGCTCCCGGGCCTCCTTCTTGGAGGCGCCGGTGTGCTTGCGGTACGTCTCGCTGATCTGCTTGCCGATGGTGTGGTACGGCGACAGCGAGGCCAGCGCGTCCTGGAAGATCATCGACATCTTGTTGCCGCGCAGCCGCTCCAGCTCCCGCTCGGTGGCGGTGAGCAGGTCCTTGCCGTCGAGGAGGATCTCGCCCTCGATCGCGGTGCGGTCCCGGTCGTGCAGGCCCAGGATCGTCAGGTTGGTGACCGACTTGCCGGAGCCGGATTCGCCCACGATGCCGAGCGTCTTGCCCTTGGCGAGGTCGAAGGAGAGCCCGTCGACGGCCTTGACGGTGCCGTCCTCGGTGGAGAAGTGGACCTTCAGGTCCCTGACGGAGAGGAAGGGCTGCTGTTCGGTGCTCGTCACGGGGACGCTCCAGGAGGTGATGCGGGGGGTAGGGGGCAGCGGGCGGAGGTCAGGCGAGCCGGATCCGCGGGTCGATGAGGGCGTAGACCGCGTCGACGACGATGTTGAAGACCACGATCGCACCGGCCGCCAGCACGGTGACGCCGAGCAGCATGGGCAGGTCGCTCTGGTTCACGGACTGGATCGCGAGCCGGCCGATGCCCTGGAGGCTGAAGGTCGTCTCGGTGATGATGGCGCCGCCGATCAGCACACCGAGGTCGATGCCGAAGAGGGTGACGATCGGTCCCATCGCACCGCGCCAGGCGAACCGGAAGAAGACGTTGCGCTTGGACAGGCCCTTGGCCCGCGCGGTGCGCACGTAGTCCTCGCTGAGCTGCTCCACCATCTGGGAGCGCGTCATACGGGTGTAGTTGGCGGTGAAGATGATCGACAGCACGAGCCAGGGCAGCAGCAGGCCGGACACCCAGGCGGCCGGGTCGTCGGTCAGCGGCGTGTACGACGGCTGGCTGAGGACTCCGAGCTCCGAGACCAGGAAGAACATGGCGATGTAGCCGACGAAGTAGATCTGCAGCGAGGAGCCGAGCAGCGACACGGAGCTGGCGAACTTGTCCAGGAACTTGCCCTGCTTCAGCGCGGCGAGCATGCCGGCGCCGACACCGATGATCACGAAGACGACGGCCGCGCCGAAGGCGAGCGACAGGGTCAGCGGCAGTCGGTCCATGATCGTGCCGAAGACGGGCTCGCGGTTGGCGAAGGAGTAGCCGAGGCACGGCGCGTCGCAGTAGCCGTAACCGCCGTAGTCCCGGCCGGCGAAGATGCCGGCGAGCCAGTGCCAGTACTGCATGAGGATCGACTCGTCGATGCCCAGGTTCTCCCGGATCTGCGCCAGGTTCTCCGGTGTGCAGTTCTTGCCGCAGGACATCATGGCGGGGTCACGCGGAACGGCATAGAAGAGCCAGAAGGTGATGGCGCTGATGATCAGCAGGATGACCATCGCGCCGGAGACTCGGCGGACTAGGAAGCGGAGCATGGGGCGTGACTTTCCGGACGGGGCGCCGTCGCCGGGGGTGGAGGGGGGTGGACCGGCCCGAGGGGGCGGCCGTGTGGATGGTGGCCGCCCCCGGGGGATGGTGCGCGCTTACTTCTTGACGTACAGCTTGCAGAGCGCGACGCAGTTGTTGCCGGCGTCGTAGACGACGTTGCCGATCTTGGACCCGTACATCCAGTTGCGGACGGGGTGGTAGTCGGGCACGGCCCCGGCCAGCTCCATGACCTGGCGGTCGATGGCGCCCCAGGCCTTCTTGGCCTCCTCCGGGTTCGTGATCGCGGAGGCCGCGTCGATCGCCTTGTTGAGGCCGGCGTCGTTCAGCTGGGCGTAGTTGTTGCGGCCGTCGCCGATGTTCTTGCCGTGCCAGCAGGGGTAGAACATCGAGTAGCCGCCCGGCCAGTCCGGGCTCCAGCCGGCGGCGAACAGGTCGTAGCCGTTGTCGATCTTGCCGATCTGGGTGTAGAAGGTCGACTTGTCGACCTGCTTGTTGACGACCGTGAAGCCGGCCGCCTCCAGCGCGTTCTTGATCGCGACGGCCTGCTTTACGGCGTTGTCCCCCTGCTGGTAGGCGATGACCAGCTTCTGGCCGACCTTGCCGGCCTCCTTCAGCAGCGCCTTGGCCTTCTCCGGGTCGCCGCCGGGCTTCTTGGTCTTGCCGTAGGTGTCGAACTGCTCGTAACCGGGGGTGACCGGGCTGAGGATCGTGGTGGCCATCTCGGTCACCGAGGCGCCGCCGCGGATCGTCTGCAGCTGCTGCAGGGGCCAGGCGTGGTTGATGGCCTGGCGGACCTTGACGTCCGTGATGCGGGTGGTGTTGATCGGCCAGTAGTAGGTGGCCACGTCGACCGCGGTGAGGACGCGCTTCTTCAGCTCGGCGTTGGTGAGCACCTGGGCGACCCGCTCGGCGGCGACCTCGTTGAAGATCACCATGGCCTGCTTGTCGTTGCCCTGGTCCGCGATGAAGCGGTCGGTGGCGGCCAGCGGCTGGAAGCCGAACTGGAACTGGAACTGGTCCGGGTACGCGTTGCGCATCGCGTCCGTCTTCGGGTCCCAGTGCTCGTTGCGCACGTACGTCATCGACTTGCCGATGCTGCGGCTCTCGATCTTGTACGGGCCGCAGGAGAACGGACGCTTGTCGTACTTCTCCTTGGTGTCGTGCTTCTTCGGCACCAGGGCGTAACCACGCATCGCGACGGTGAAGTTGAAGTCACCGCGCGCCTCCTTGAGGCGGAAGGTGATGGTCTTGCCGTCGACCTCGATCGAGTCGAGGTGCTTGCCCTCGTACGGACCCTCGTACTTGTCGGCGCCCTGCAGCCAGTCCTGGACGTAGATCGGGCCCTCGGTGATGAACGACGCGAAGGTGCGCTCGAAGGTGTGGCGGACGTCGTCCGCGGTGACCTCCGACCCGTCCTCCCACTTCAGGCCGTCCTTCAGGGTGAAGGACCAGGTCTTGCCGCCGTCCTTCATGGTGCCGGCGTCGGTGGCGGCGTCGCCGACCAGGATGGCGCCGCCCTTGTCGTCGAGCTTGTAACCGGTCAGACCGCGCAGGATCGGCACGGTGATGGCGGCCTCGGTGCTGGAGTAGATCTGCGCCGGGTCCAGGTGGTCCATGTCCTGCTGGTCGAGCGAGTAGGCGATCCCGCCCTTCACCGCGCCCTTGACCTCGGGGGCGGGGCCGGTCGAGTCGGCCTTCGTACCGACCGGGATGTCCACGGTCTTGCTGCCGCTGACCTTGGGGCCGTTGTTCTTGGCCGAGCCGCCCTTGTCGTCACCGCCGCCACAGGCGGTCAGGACCGACGACGAGGCCGCGACGACACCGGTCGCTATGAGGAAGTTTCTGCGGGAGAAAGCCATGATGCACCCCAAGAGTGGTCATACGGGACGGAGAAGGCCGGCCGGACTCCTGTGTACGGACCGGAGGGAGGGACGGGTCAGCGCTTGGACTTCGGGTCGAGCGCGTCGCGCACCGAGTCGCCGAGCAGGTTGAAGGCGAGGACGAAGATCACCATCGAGAGGCCCGGGAAGAGCATGAAGGTGATGTCCTCGGTGTAGAACTGGGCGCCTCGCTGGATCATGACGCCCCAGTCCGGAGTCGGGTCGATCATGCCGACACCGAGGAAGGCCAGGCCCGCCTCGGCGGTCACGAAGGCCGGGAGCATCAGCGTGGACTGGATGATGATCGGCGTCCACAGGTTGGGCAGCAGCTCCTTGAAGACGATCCGCATCGGCGAGGCGCCCGTGACCTTCGCGGCCTCCACGAACTCCCGCTCGCGCAGGCCGAGCACCTGACCGCGCAGCAGCCGGGCGAGGGAGGCCCAGCCGAAGCCGGACAGCACGATGATCAGGGAGACGGCTCGCAGCCAGGTCGGGATGTTCTCGTCGGGGGCGACGAAGAGGCCGTAGATGACCGGCATGAAGGCGATGAAGAACAGCGTGGACGGGAACGACAGCAGGATGTCGATCACCCGGCCGACGAGGTAGTCCGTCTTGCCGCCGAGGTAGCCCGCCGTGGTGCCGATCACGATGCCGAGCAGGGCGGTGACCAGCGTGGTGGCCACCGCGATGCCCAGCGACGTCCGGATGCCGTAGAGCAGGAAGGTGAAGACGTCCCGGCCGAGCTGCGGCTCGATGCCGAACCAGAACTCCGAGCTCATACCGCCGTTGGGGCCGGCCGGGTACGAGAAGGCGTCGAGCAGTTCGGGGCGCTGGCTGGCGTACGTGGTGTACGGGTCCTTGCCGTACAGCTTGGCTATGAGCGGCGCGGCGAGCGCGATCACGAAGAAGAAGATCACGATGCACGCGGATATGACGCCCGCGCGGTCGCGCTTGAAGCGCTTCCAGGCCAGGCGGCCCGGGGAGCGGCTCTCGCTGCCCTGAGGGGTGGTGGGCGTGGGCGACTTGGCGACGCTGTCGTCGGTCACCTCGAGCGGGGCAGCCGCTGCTGGAGTTGGGGGGGTCATGGTGCTCCTGGCCCAAGGGAGGGTCTGATGACTCCGCAGGGCGTCCCCCTACGGGCTACGCCGGACTTTTTCAACGCAATTCGTTCAAGGTCAATAAAAACCGGAGCGGCTTGGCTTTCTCTTTACCTTCTTTACCTTCCCTTGGGTGAACCGTAGTTACGCGTGTAGCGTGCTGTGATCGATCTGTGCCCTGGGTCGGGCCAATCGGACCAATCAGGCAAGGCGTTCGTTATGCGGACTCCAGGTCGTCGAAATGTGTACACCCAGGGTTCGGATTCGAACGGTTCGGCATCGGATCGTGGAGATCCGTTGCGCCGATGTTCAAGATCCTTTAGCGGAGGGTCGCAGCCTCCGCCCCGACGCCCCGTCAGGAGCGGACGGCGGGATGTTGGGTTCCTCCAAAGGGAGGCCTGCGTGTGCGATGTGTGCCTTTTGCCCCGATGCTGACCCGTAATGGATCAGTGGACGAGTCAGTGGACGAGTCAGCGAACGAGCCGGACGCGGCAGGGCACGAGGAGGCACCCCATGCGCGGAGCCAGGCACGCCAGGTGGGCGGCATGCGCGGCGGCGGCAGCCCTCGCGGCGACCGCCTGCGGAGGCGGGGGCGGCAGCGGCGGAGACACGAGCGCGGTCCTCAGTTCCTCCTGGGGCGACCCGCAGAACCCGCTGGAGCCGGCCAACACCAACGAGGTGCAGGGCGGCAAGGTCCTCGACATGATCTTCCGGGGGCTGAAGAAGTACGACCCCGAGACCGGCGAGGCACGGAACATGCTCGCCGAGAAGATCGAGACCTCCGACTCGCGGAACTTCACCATCACCGTCAAGGACGGCTGGACCTTCTCCAACGGCGAGAAGGTCACCGCCCAGTCCTTCGTGGACGCCTGGAACTACGGCGCGAGCCTCAGGAACAACCAGCGCAACGCCTACTTCTTCGCGTACATCGACGGCTACGACAAGACCCACCCGGAGAGCGGTGAGCAGAGCGCCGACACGCTCTCCGGGCTGAAGGTGACCGGGCCCCGCACCTTCACCGTCAGGCTGAGCCAGAAGTTCTCGACGTTCCCCGACACCCTCGGCTACCCCGCCTTCGCGCCGCTGCCCCGGGCCTTCTTCGACGACCACGACGCCTGGCTGAAGAAGCCGGTCGGCAACGGCCCGTACCTGGTGGACAACTACACCCGCGGCGCGCAGATGTCCCTGCGCAAGTGGGAGGAGTACCCGGGACCGGACAAGGCGCGGAACGGCGGCGTCGACCTCAAGGTCTACACCGACAACAACACCGCCTACACCGACCTGATGGCCGGCAACCTCGACCTCGTCGACGACGTTCCCGCCGCCCAGCTCAAGAACGTGAAGAAGGACCTCGGCGACCGGTACATCAACACCCCGGCCGGCATCATCCAGACGCTCGCGTTCCCGTTCTACGACAACGACTGGAGCAAGCCCGGCTCCGAGAAGGTCCGCAAGGGCCTGTCCATGGCGATCGACCGCAAGCAGATCACGGACACGATCTTCCAGCAGACCCGCACCCCGGCCACCGACTGGACCTCACCCGTCCTCGGCGAGGACGGCGGCTACAAGGCAGGCCTCTGCGGCGAGGCCTGCGAGTACAGACCCGACGAGGCCAAGAAGCTGATCAGGGAAGGCGGCGGGCTGCCCGGCGGCCAGGTCAGGATCACGTACAACGCCGACACCGGATCCCACGGGCAGTGGGTCGACGCGGTCTGCAACTCCATCAACAACGCCCTGGACAACGACCGCGCCTGCGCGGGCAACCCGGTCGGCACCTTCGCCGACTTCCGCAACCAGATCACCGACCGCAAGATGAGCGGCCCCTTCCGCGCCGGCTGGCAGATGGACTACCCCCTCATCCAGAACTTCCTCCAGCCGCTCTACTACACCAACGCCTCCTCCAACGACGGCAAGTGGTCCAACGAGAAGTTCGACGACCTCGTCGACAAGGCGAACGCCGAGACCGACACCGCCAAGGCCATCGGCTTCTTCCAGCAGGCCGAGGAGGTCCTGAGGGACGAGATGGGGGCCATCCCGCTCTGGTACCAGAACGGCAGCGCGGGCTATTCGGAGCGGCTGTCCGACGTGGAGCTCAACCCGTTCAGCGTCCCCGTCTACAACGAGATCAAGGTCGGCTGAGGGGGCGCCATGGGACGCTACGTCGTCCGGCGGCTGCTCCAGATGATCCCGGTCTTCATCGGGGCCACGCTGCTGATCTTCCTGATGGTCAACGTGATGGGCGACCCCGTCGCGGGACTCTGCGGCGACCGGGAGTGCGACCCGGCGACCGCCGCGCGGCTGCGGCACGAGTTCGGCCTCGACCAGCCCGTGGGGCAGCAGTACGTCACCTACATGGGCAACGTCTTCACCGGCGACTTCGGCACCGCCTTCAACGGGCAGCCGGTCACCGAGCTGATGGGCACGGCGTTCCCGGTCACCATCCGGCTCACCGTCATCGCCATCGTCTTCGAGATCGTCGTCGGCATCGTCCTCGGCGTCGTCACCGGCCTGCGCCGCGGCCGCCCCGTCGACACCGGGGTCCTGCTGCTCACCCTGGTCGTCATCTCCGTCCCGACCTTCGTCACCGGCCTGCTGCTCCAGCTCCTGCTCGGCGTCAAGTGGGGATGGATCGACCCCGCCGTCTCCACCGAGGCCCGCGTCGGCGAGCTGATCGTCCCCGGCCTGGTCCTCGCCTCGGTCTCCCTGGCGTACGTCACCCGGCTGACCCGCACCTCCATCGCGGAGAACCGGAGCTCCGACTACGTCCGCACCGCCATCGCCAAGGGCCTGCCCCGCCACCGGGTCGTCACCCGGCACCTGCTGCGCAACTCCCTGATCCCCGTCGTCACCTTCATCGGCACCGACATCGGCGCCCTGATGGGCGGCGCCATCGTCACCGAGCGGATCTTCAACATCCACGGCGTCGGCTACCAGCTCTACCAGGGCATCCTCCGGCAGAACACGCAGACCGTCGTCGGCTTCGTCACCGTCCTGGTCCTCGTCTTCCTCGTCGCGAACCTCCTCGTCGACCTCCTGTACGCCGTACTCGACCCGAGGATCCGCTATGCCTGAGCAGCAGCAGCCGTACGAGCCGGAGCGCGCCGTCGCCGGCACCGGCATGGGCGGGACGATGGACCTCGGCGCCAGCGAGGCGGTGACCCTCGAGAAGACCCCCGCCGGGCCGGACGGGACCGCCGGACCCCAGGACAAGCCCCGCAGCCTCTGGTCCGACGCCTGGCACGACCTGCGCCGCAACCCCGTCTTCGTCATCTCGGCCCTGGTCATCCTCTTCCTGATCGTCATCTCCGTCTGGCCGTCCCTGATCGCCTCCGGCAGCCCCCTCAAGTGCGACCTGGCCAAGGCGCAGGAGGGCTCCCAGTCCGGCCACCCCTTCGGCTTCAACGGCCAGGGCTGCGACGTCTACACCCGCACCGTCTACGGCGCCCGCACGTCGGTCGCGGTCGGCGTCCTCGCCACGCTCGGCGTCGCCGTCCTCGGCAGCGTGCTCGGCGGACTCGCCGGGTTCTTCGGCGGCGCGTGGGACGCGGTCCTGTCCCGGATCACCGACGTCTTCTTCGCGATCCCGGTCGTCCTCGGCGGCCTGGTCCTGCTCTCCGTCATCACCAGCAACACCGTCTGGCCGGTCATCGGCTTCATCGTGCTGCTCGGCTGGCCGCAGATCTCCCGCATCGCCCGCGGCTCCGTCATCACCGCCAAGCAGAACGACTACGTCCAGGCCGCCCGCGCCCTCGGCGCCTCCAACTCCCGCCTCCTGCTGCGCCACATCGCGCCCAACGCCGTCGCCCCCGTCATCGTCGTCGCCACCATCGCGCTCGGCACCTACATCTCCCTGGAGGCGACCCTGTCCTTCCTCGGCGTCGGCCTCAAGCCGCCCAGCGTCTCCTGGGGCATCGACATCTCCGCCGCCGCCCCCTACGTACGCAACGCCCCGCACGCCCTGCTCTGGCCCTCCGGCGCCCTCGCCATCACCGTCCTCGCGTTCATCATGCTCGGCGACGCGGTGCGCGACGCCCTCGACCCGAAGCTGAGGTGAGCCGCCGCATGCTGCTCGAAGTGCGCGACCTGCACGTGGAGTTCCACACCCGGGACGGCGTCGCCAAGGCCGTCAACGGCGTCAGCTACGGCGTCGACGCGGGCGAGACGCTGGCCGTCCTCGGCGAGTCCGGCTCCGGCAAGTCCGTCACCGCCCAGACGGTCATGGGCATCCTCGACATGCCGCCGGGCCGGATCACCGCGGGCGAGGTCCTCTTCGAGGGCCGGGACCTGCTGAAGCTGAAGGAGGAGGAACGCCGGAAGGTCCGCGGTGCCGAGATGGCGATGATCTTCCAGGACGCGCTGTCGGCGCTGAACCCCGTCCTCACCGTCGGCGACCAGCTCGGCGAGATGTTCACCGTGCACCGCGGCATGTCCTGCAAGGACGCCCGGGCCAAGGCCGTCGAGCTGATGGACCGCGTCCGCATCCCGGCCGCGAAGGAGCGGGTGCGGCAGTACCCGCACCAGTTCTCCGGCGGCATGCGCCAGCGCATCATGATCGCCATGGCGATGGCCCTGGAACCGAAGCTCATCATCGCCGACGAACCGACCACCGCCCTCGACGTCACCGTCCAGGCCCAGGTCATGGAGCTGCTCGCGGAACTCCAGCGCGAGCTGCACATGGGCCTGATCCTCATCACCCACGACCTGGGTGTGGTCGCCGACGTCGCCGACAAGATCGCCGTGATGTACGCGGGCCGGATCGTGGAGACGGCGTCCGTCCACGACATCTACAAGGCGCCCGCCCACCCGTACACCCGCGGCCTGCTGGAGTCGATCCCGCGCCTGGACCAGAAGGGCCAGGAGCTCTACGCCATCAAGGGCCTGCCGCCCAACCTCACCCGCATTCCGCCCGGCTGCGCCTTCCACCCCCGCTGCCCGATGGTCCAGGACGTCTGCCGCACCGACGTACCGCCCCTCTACGACGTGACGGAGTCCGACGCGGAGCGGGGCAGCGCCTGCCACTTCTGGAGGGAGTGCCTGCATGGCTGAGCCGATCCTCGAGGTCAGGGGGCTGGTCAAGCACTACCCGCTGACCTCCGGCATCCTCTTCAAGAAGCAGGTCGGCGCGGTGAAGGCCGTCGACGGCGTCGACTTCGAACTGGCCCGCGGCGAGACCCTGGGCATCGTCGGCGAGTCCGGCTGCGGCAAGTCCACGGTCGCGAAGATGCTGGTGAACCTGGAACGGCCGACGGCGGGGGAGATCCGCTACAAGGGCGAGGACATCACCAAGCTCTCGGGCAAGGCCCTCAAGGCCGTACGCCGCAACATCCAGATGGTCTTCCAGGACCCCTACACCTCCCTCAACCCCCGCATGACGGTCGGCGACATCATCGGGGAGGCGTACGACATCCACCCGGAGGTGGCCCCGAAGGGCGACCGGCGCGGAAGGGTGCAGCACCTGCTGGACGTCGTCGGTCTCAACCCCGAGTACATCAACCGCTATCCGCACCAGTTCTCCGGCGGCCAGCGCCAGCGCATCGGCATCGCGCGGGGCCTCGCCCTGCGCCCGGAGATCATCGTCGCCGACGAACCGGTCTCGGCCCTCGACGTGTCCGTCCAGGCGCAGGTGATCAACCTGATGGGCAGGCTCCAGGGCGAGTTCGACCTGTCCTACATCTTCATCGCCCACGACCTGTCGATCGTCCGGCACATCTCGGACCGGGTCGCCGTGATGTACCTGGGCCGCATCGTGGAGACCGGCCGGGACGCCGAGATCTACGACCACCCGACCCACCCCTACACCCAGGCGCTGCTGTCCGCGGTGCCCGTGCCCGACCCGGAGGCCCGGGAGCACCGCGAGCGGATCATCCTGGCCGGCGACGTCCCGTCCCCGACCGACATCCCCTCCGGCTGCCGCTTCCGCACCCGCTGCTGGAAGGCCCGGGAGCGCTGCGCCCTGGAGGTACCGGCGCTCGCCGTGCCCGCCGAGTTCCGCACGGTCCCCGGCCCCGCGGCCCACGACTCGGCGTGCCACTTCGCGGAGGAGAAGCAGGTGGTGCCGCCGGAGGGGGACACGGAAGGCGGTGGGGGCGGTGGGGGCGGTGGAGAGGGTGAAGGCGGTGGGCACGGCAGCGGGCCGGGGTGACATGGTGCTCCCCGGCCCGCTCACGGCACCCGCACGGCCGCACGATGCTCAGCCTCGCGCGTCCGTATATCGGTGTCGATTCGATGAGGTTGCCCGCGTGTTAAGCGGTCGGCGCATCCCCGCGGCGCTGTGCCAGTGACCGCTTGAGGAAGTCCACCTGGAGCAGCAGCAGGTTCTCGGCGACCGACTCCTGCGGGGTCATGTGCGTGACGCCGGACAGCGGGACCACCTCGTGCGGGCGGCCGGCGGCCAGCAGGGCCGAGGACAGTCGCAGGGAGTGGGCGACCACTACGTTGTCGTCCGCCAGCCCGTGGATGATCATCATGGGGCGGTGCGGCTCGGCGGCGTCGACCAGGCCCGCGTCGTCGATCACCGAGTTGCGGCGGTAGACCTCCGGCTGCTCGTCCGGGTGGCCGACGTACCGTTCCTGGTAGTGGGTGTCGTAGAGACGCAGGTCGGTGACCGGGGCGCCCACGACGGCGGCGTGGAAGACGTCCGGCCGGCGCACCGCCGCCAGGGCGGCCAGATAACCGCCGAACGACCAGCCGCGGATGGCGACGCGGTCCAGGTCGAGCGGGAAGTCGGCGGCGAGGGCCTGGAGCGCGTCCACCTGGTCCTGGAGGACCACCGCGGCGACGTCGTCCTTGATGGCCTTCTCCCAGGCGGGGGACCGCCCCGGAGTGCCCCGCCCGTCCGCGACGACCACCGCGAACCCCTGGTCGGCGAACCACTGCGAGGTGAGGTGGGCGTTGTGCGCGGCCACCACGCGCTGACCGTGCGGACCACCGTACGGGTCCAGGAGGACGGGGAGGGGGGTGTCACCGTGGTAGTCCCTTGGCATAAGCACGGCGCACGGGACACGGCGTGCGCCCCCCTGGGTGAGGGTCACGCGCGGGGACAAACCGGGGTCTTCGGCATGAGAGGTGACGATCGCCGCCGGCTTCCCGTCCCGCAGTACGTGAACCCGGGCACCCGGCCGGTCGAGAGTGGCGGAGACGAGAACGGTCACGCCCCCGGCACGCACCGCCGAGTGCACGCCGGGCTCCTGCGAGACGCGCTCCACGCCGAGCTCGTTCACCCGGTAGACGTGCACTTCACCCGTCTCCGGCTCGGCCGCCTCCTCGCCGGCCGAAGCGGAAACCAGCACGTCGTCGCCGGAGACGTCCAGTACGGCCCGCAGATGCAACTGGGCTCCGGTGAGCGGTCGTTCACCGACCGCCAGGACCCGCGCGCCGCCCTCGTCGGCGATCCGCACGAGCTGCCCGGAGGGGCTCCAGCAGGGAACGCCGGGGAAGAGTTCCAGCCAAATTGGATCTTCATCGGCGTGCACCATCCGGGTCGCCCCGGACTCGGTGTCCACAGCCAGGAACAGCTGGCTGCGCTGGTCGCGCGCCTGTACGAGAAGGAGCGGCGCACCCGCAGCTGACCAGTGCACTCGCGCCAGATACGGATACCGCGCCCGGTCCCAGAGGACCTCCGTGCGCCCCCCGTCCAGCCCGATCGCGAACAGCCGTACGTCCGCGTTGGCGGTGCCCGCCGCCGGGTACCGCACGTGGTGTGGATCACGCTCGGGGTGGGCCGGGTCGGAGATCCACCAGCGGCTCACCGGCGTGTCGTCCACGCGCGCCACCAGCAGCCGGTCCGACTCCGGACCCCACCAGAAGCCCCGGCCGCGCCCCATCTCCTCGGCGGCGACGAACTCGGCGAGCCCGTAGGCGACGCCCTCCGCGTCCGGCTCGGCCAGCGCCCTGTCACCGTCCCCCTCGGCCCCCACGACCCGCAGCGCACCCTGGGCGACGTAGGCGATGTGCCGGCCGTCGGGGGAGGGGCGCGGGTCGATCACCGGTCCGGGGGTGGGCAGTTCGCGTGCCGTACCGGCCCGCAGTTCGGCCGTGAAGAGCCGCCCTGACAACGCGAAAGAGGCCAGCTCGACGGCCGCGTCGGTGGCGTAGCCGACGATGCCGGCGCCGCCTTCGCGGCTGCGCTCGCGCCGCGCCCGCTCCTCGGGCGACAGGTGCTCCTCCGCGCCGCCCAGGAGGGCGCGCGGGTCGGCGGCGACGCGCTCGCCGCCCTCCTCGACATCGAGGATCCACAGCGAGTTGGCCCGGTCCGTGCCGGTACCGGAGCGCAGGAAGGCGACCCGTGAACCGTCGGGCGCCACAGTGAACGAACGCGGCGCGCCGAGCGTGAACCGCTGGGTGCGGGCGTGCCGTTTGGGGAAGGAGTCGGACTCGGTCGTCATGCCCTGACCATATTGGCCATGCGCCCCCTTGTGCGGCTGTGCGCCGAGAGATGCGCGCGCATGGATAGTTATGATCACTGGCGCATGGTGGGTATCAACCAGATGCCCGCTGCGTGGATTTATCTGTCCCAAGGTTTCGACTGCGTCCGACCCCCCCCATGTCCCTGGGCTTATTGGAGGTGAGCCGCCGTGGCACTCTCGATTTCGGCGGTTGTGCTGCTGGCGATCATCGTCTTCCTACTGGTCAAGAAGTCGGGGTTGAAGGCGGGGCACGCCGTCGTGTGCATGCTCCTCGGCTTCTACCTGGCCTCGTCGACGATCGCTCCCACGATCAGTGAGCTGACGACGAACATCGCGGGGATGATCGGCAGCATCAACTTCTGAGGGGGCGGCCCACTCCTCTGAAGGCGTGAACACTTCGACCTCATCGTCCTTGAGTCGCTCATTTGAGCGCCTGGAGGACATTCGACGGAATCTGTTCACGCTTTGAGCGGCGTGCGCCCTCCTTCGCGGCCAACAGCCGCCGGATCAGTCCTCGACCGCGTAGGCACGAAACCGTCCCACGTGGCGGGCGCGAAGGCCGATCGGGGATCATCCACGCCTTTCGCGAGGAGGTCACCGTCGCGGAGTGGACGATTCCCACGGACGGTCTCCCGCGTTACAGGGACGGGGCCGACGCCTCTTAGGGTGGAGCCCATGACGGAACTCCCCGCCCGGCGTCTGCTGCTGGTGCACGCGCACCCGGACGACGAGTCGATCAACAACGGCGTCACCATGGCCAGGTACGCCGCCGAAGGCGCCCACGTGACGCTGGTGACCTGCACCCTCGGTGAGCGGGGTGAGGTCATCCCGCCCGAGCTGGCGCACCTGTCCGGAGCCGCCCTGGGCGGGCACCGCAGAGGGGAGCTGGCGGCCGCGATGCGCGCGCTCGGCGTCGACGACTTCCGGCTGCTCGGCGGGCCGGGCCGGTTCGCCGACTCCGGGATGCTGGGACTGCCCGACAACGACGACCCCGGCTGCCTCTGGCAGGCCGACGTCGACCGGGCCGCCGAGCTCCTCGTCGAGGTGATCCGCGAGGTACGCCCCCAGGTCCTCGTCACCTACGACCCCGAGGGCGGATACGGCCACCCCGACCACATCCAGGCCCACCGCATCGCCATGCGCGCCGCCGAGCTGGCGGCCGAGGCGGGCTGCCCGGTCGCCAAGGTCTACTGGAACCGCGTGCCGCGCACCGTCGCCGAGGACGCCTTCGCCCGCCTCCGCGACGAACTGCCCGGCCTGCCCTTCGAGAAGGCGGCCGGCGTCGAGGACGTACCGGGTGTCGTCGACGACGAACGGATCACCACCGAGATCCGCGGCGAGGGCAGCGCGAACGCCGCCAAGGCCGCCGCCATGAGCGCGCACGCCACGCAGATCACCGTGGCCGGACGGTACTTCGTCCTCTCCAACGAACTGGCCCAGCCGGTCTTCACCACCGAGTACTACGAACTGGTCCGCGGCGAGCGGGCCGGCGACGATGACGGGCGCGAGAGCGACCTGTTCGCCGGAATCGAGACCGAGGAGGCGCCGTGAGCGGGCGCACCGAGCCGACGACCTCCGCCCTGGCCCAGCCGCTGCGCGCGCCGTCCCTCGGGCGGGTCGCCCTCTACCTGGGGCTCTTCGTGCTCGGCGCCGTCGTCGGAGCGGCGGGGGCGCTGGTGCAGCCGGGATGGTTCCCGGGCGGGCTGCTGCTCGCGCTGGCCGCCGAGGCGGGACTCTGCCTCGGCGCGGGCCGGGCCGTCGGACGCCGGGGCGGGGCCGTCGCGCCCGCCGTCGGATGGGGCCTTGCCGTGATCCTGCTGACCACCAGCCGTCCCGAGGGCGACTTCCTCTTCGCCGCCGGCAGCGGCACCTACCTGTTCCTGCTCGGCGGGATCGCTCTCGCTGTGATCTGCGCCACCCTCGCGCCGGTGCGGCAACCGGACGGCGACGCCGTCCGACTTCGCAAGTGACGTACTACTTCGCCATGACGCGGGCGTGCGAGTCCGGTGTGGGTTTCCCCATCGGTCAAGGAATACGCGTCAGACGTGGCCAGTATGGTGGTGCGCGCCGCCGAGCCGCCCGCTGTGAAGGTGTGACGGGCGGCGGAGCCAACCGGGAGAACCTGCCTTGAGTCGTGAAACTGACAGTTCGTCCTCCGGGCCCCACGGGCGCGGCGGAGCCGCATACCCCTCGGGCACCCCGCCCTACGGGACACCCATGGCTTCCGACGCCGGTGCGGACGCGGGCCGTTCGGCCTCGCGGCCGGAGGACCGCAAGACCGAGACGACGCTGACGACCCGCATCCGGATCAACATCCCCGGATCACGGCCCATTCCGCCGGTCGTCGTGCGCAAGCCCGTCGCGGGCGCCGAGGACGCCCCCGGTGACACGGAGACGACGGCCGAGTGGACCGCGCCGGCGCCGAGCGCCGCCGCACCGCCCGCGAGCGCCGTCGAGACTCCCGCCGAGCCCGAGCAGCACGCCCGGCCCGGCGAGGACAAGCCGACCAGCGACTGGTTCGCGCCGCGCAAGTCCGGCCCCGGCAAAGGCACTTCGGGCAGGGGCTCCACCAACGGCGCCGGTCTGCCCGGCGGTTCGGACCCGGCGGTCGCCGGTACGCCGGGCGCGGCTCCCGCGGGCCCCGGTACCGGCAGTGGTGCGCGACCGGGCGGCGGGAGTGCCCGTCCCGGAGGCGTCGTCGGCTCCATGAACGTGCCGGGCGGTTCCCGCCCCGGCTCCGCCAAGGGCACCGGCCTCTCCGGGGCGACCGGCGGACCCGTGGCGCCCGGCCACGGCGGCGGCACCGGCTCCTTCGACGTGACCGAGGCACTGGCGGCGGGGCCGCTGGGCAACAGCAACAGCAACAGCAACAGCAACGGCAACGGCAGCCGCCCGGGTGCCGGCAGCGGCACCGAACCGCGCCGCGACGACCCGCCGTTCTTCTCCGGGAACGGTCAGGGCGGCCAGGGCTCCGGCTCCGGCAGTGCGCACAGCGGCCCGAACGGGCAGTCCCCGTACGGCGACACCCGCGGCCCCGCGGGCCCGACCAGCGGCCCGGTCACCGGGGACAGCGCGCTGGCGCCGCCCCCGGCCGGCGGCCCCGGCGCGTCCGACGGGCAGCGCGGGCCCGCATCCCACGGCCTGCGCGGTCCGGGTGGCCCCGGTGGACCGGGTGGCCCCGGCGACGGCCTGAGCGGCTCACTCGGCGGCGGTTTCAGCGGCGGTCTCAGCGACGACACCGCGATCCTCACCCCGCAGAAGCCGGCCCCCGAGCCGGGCACCCCCGGCTACGGCAACCCGGACAACGTCTCCGGCAACACCGTCACCAGCGGCATCCCCGTCGTGCCGACCGACCGGAACGCGCCGTTCCAGGGCGCGTCCGCCGACGGGCCGCGGCCGCACACGCCCCCGAAGCTGCCCGAGCCGGTCTCCGCGCCCCCGGCGAGCTCCGCCAAGCCGGCCAAGAAGAAGGGGCGCGGGAAGCTCTCCCTGCTCGTCGGCGGCCTGGTCGTGATCGCCGGCGTCACCTACGGCGCCGGCCTGCTCATGAACCGCTCCGACGTGCCGAAGGGCACCACCGTGCTCGGCGTCGACATCGGCGGCAGTACCCGCGACGACGCCGTCGAGAAGCTGGACGACGTCCTCGCCGCCCGCGCGAGCAAGCCGCTCAAGCTCACGGTGGGCGGCGAGACCGTCTCCCTGAAGCCGGACCAGGCGGGACTCCAGCTCGACACGCAGGCCACGGCCAGCGCGGCGGCGACGAGCGACTACAACCCGGTCTCCGTGATCGGCTCGCTCTTCGGGCAGCAGCGGGTCGTCGACCCGGTCATGCCCGTCGACGAGGAGAAGCTGCACGCCGCCCTGGAGGACGCCGCCGGCGGGGCCGGGTCGGTGACCGAGGGCACCATCAGGTTCGAGGCGGGCAAGGCCGTCCCGGTGTACGGCAAGGCCGGCACGGGCATAGACGTCGACAAGTCGACCGAGGCCGTGCAGGCGGCGTACCGCGCCCAGGTGGAGACGGGCACCACCACCCCCGTGAACGTGCCGACCACCACCCAGCAGCCCACGGTCTCCAAGGCCGAGGTCGACCGGATGATGAAGGAGTTCGCCGAGCCGGCGATGTCGGCCAAGGTGACCGTGCGGACCGACGCCGGGCCCGCCGTCCCGATGAGCCCGGAGAAGTCCCTGTGGAAGTTCCTCCGGGTCACCGCCGTCAACGGCAAGCTGGTCGACAAGCCCGACCTGAAGGCCCTCGAGGACCTCTACGGCGGGGCGTTCGACGGTGTGCTCATCACCCGCGCCAACGGTGAGAAGACGCCCGTCACCCCCGAGGACGTCTACGGCGCCCTGCGCCAGGCCCTGAAGAGCAAGACCGACCGCGTCGCGGTCATCGAGACCAACCCCAGCTGACGCCACTCACGAGGGGGCGCCCGGCGAGTGCCGGGCGCCCCCTCGGCGCAGGCAGGTGCTCAGTCCGTCGGTGCTCAGTCCGTCGGTTTCCAGTCCGTCGGTGTCAGTCCGTCGGTGTTCAGTTCAGCATCGCCCGGGCCGCCCGCGCCTCCCCCCGCACCTGCTCCGCGACCGCCTCGTCCACCGCCCCCACGACGTCCGCGTACGCCTCCAGCTCCCCGGCCCCCGCCGAGAACTCCCCCCGCCGCACCAGCAACCGAGCCCGCTCGTACCGCAACCGCGCCGCGTGCGCCGGCAGCAGCAACGCCAGCTCGATCGCCCACAGGGCGACGTCCGACCGCTCCGGCCGGGCCGCCGCCCACGCCCGGACGTTGTTCAGGATGCGCGACACCACCTCCAGCGGCGCCGCCGGCTCCAGCATCGACGGCCGCAGGGCGGCCCCCGTCGCCCCCGCCACCAGCACCTCCGCGTCGTTCCCGCTGAGCACCCGGCCCCCGTCGAACGGATCGGCGAGCACCCGCTCCTCCTCCGGCCCGAACTCCGGCCCGAACCCGACCACGAAGTGCCCCGGCAGCGCGACCCCGTACACCGGCGCCCCCGCCCGCCGGGCGACCTCCAGCCACACCACCGACAGCAGGATCGGCAGCCCGCGCCGGCGCCGCAGCACCTCGTGCAGCAACGACGACTCCAGCCGCTGGTAGTCCGCGGCGGCCCCCTGGAACCCGTACCGCCCGCCGAGCAGGTCCCGCAGCGCCGCCGCCCAGGCCCGCGGCGTGCCCGGCCGGAACGGCAGCTGCCCGGCGAGCCGGTCGAGCTCCATCTGCGCGGCGTCCAGCCCCGCCTCGTCCAGCGCCCCGTCCGCCTCCGCGCCCACCAGCAGGCACAGCGTGGCCAGGTCGGGACGCTCGGACCGCGCCTCTTCGGCGAACCGCCGCCGCAGCTCGGCGGAGCGTTCCGGGGACGGCGGACGGGGATGACGCATAGCTGGCTCGTGCCCTTTCACGGCGATCGGTTACCGGTCCGCCGGCGATCGGTTACCGGTCCGCCCCGGAACCCGCGGGCTCCCGGTAGTGGTGGTAGGAGTGGTGCGCGGCGAAGCCCATCCCGGCGTACAGCGCCCGCGCCCCCGCGTTGTCCGTCTCCACCTGGAGGCATGCCGCCGACGCCCCCTCGTCGAGCGCCCGCCGGGCCAGGGCGGCCATGACGGTGGTCGCGAGCCCCCGGCGCCGCTGCGCGGGGTCGACCTCGACGGCCGCGAAGGAGGCCCACCGCCCGTCCACGGCACACCGCCCGATCGCCGCCGGGACGTCCGCCCCGGGCACGGTCGCGAACCACACCGATCCTCCGCCGCCGAGCACCCTCAGGGCCACGTCACTCACGCCCTTGCGCCGGTACCGCGCCAGCCACGCCTCGTCCGCCTCCCGGGACAGGACCACACCGGTCCCCTCCGCCAGGTCGGCGACCGGAGCCAGAGCACCGGTCCACACCTCGGCCGTCACCTCCCGCACCCAGCCGCGCCGCTCCAGCTCCGCGCACAGCAGCTCCTGCGTGCCCGCGGCCCCGGTGGCGGTCTGGACGTACGCGGGCAGGCCGCGTGCGCCGTACCAGCGGCGTACGGCGGTCAGCGCCTCGTCGAGCGGCAGCCCCGGATCGCCGAGCGGCAGTACGGAGTTGGCCCGCCGGGTGAAGCCGGCGGCGGCCCGCAGCTCCCACGCGCCGAGCCGCTCGCTCTCCACCGGCCGCCAGGCCCGCGCGGCGACCCGCGCCAGCTCCTCGTAGGAGGCGGCGGGCCCGCGCCGACGCGCGGGCGCCGGCGGCACGACCTTCCCGGCGACCAGCGCGGCCTCCGCGACACGCACGGATTCCCCGCTCTTCTTTGTGATCAGCAGCACACCGTCGTCCCATGATGTGAGAACGCCCACGGTGTCGGTGAACTTCTCACCCGGGGCACCAGCATCGCTCAAGCGCCGGACGGAGACTCGTTTGCCCACGTCAGAAGCGGTGATACGGACCTCGAGACGTCCTGCGGCAGAGATTTCCACGGGTCGGTTCACCCCTCCTGTTCGGATCATGCCCAAGAACGGAGATACTAGAGGCGGGCATCGACGACGCCGCGCTCCCGCGCGCCAGGCGGCGGAGCCTGAGGAGGCCCGCCAGCGCCCAATCGAGGAGGAACGACAGCGTGACCTACGTCATCGCGCAGCCTTGTGTCGACGTGAAGGACAAGGCGTGCATCGAGGAGTGCCCGGTCGACTGCATCTACGAGGGCCAGCGGTCCTTGTACATCCACCCGGACGAATGCGTCGACTGTGGTGCCTGTGAGCCGGTCTGCCCGGTCGAGGCGATCTTCTACGAGGACGACACTCCGGAGGAGTGGAAGGACTACTACAAGGCGAACGTCGAGTTCTTCGACGAGCTCGGCTCGCCCGGTGGTGCCAGCAAGCTGGGGCTGATCGAGCGCGACCACCCCTTCGTCGCCGCACTGCCGCCGCAGAACCAGTAGGAGCGGCCCGCGCCGCACCGCCTCGGTCCCGTACGGCTGATCGCTCCCGATCGGTGCCGTGCGGGACCGAGGCGTTTCGCCGTGCCGACCGCGCCGGCCGCATCGAGAAAGTGAGCCAGTAACCGTGTCCGCAGTCTCCGACCCCCCGCCCGCCGCCCGCCGCCCTTCCACGGAGTCGCTGCGCGACCGCCTTCCGGCCTTCCCCTGGGACAAGCTGGAGCCCTACAAGAAGACGGCCGCCGCGCACCCGGACGGCATCGTCGACCTCTCCGTCGGCACCCCGGTCGACCCGGTCCCCGAGCTGATCCAGAAGGCCCTGACCGACGCGGCGGACTCCCCGGGCTACCCGACCGTCTGGGGCACCCCGGCCCTGCGCGACGCGATCACCGGCTGGGTCGAGCGCCGCCTGGGCGCCCGCGACGTCACCCACCGCCACGTCCTGCCCGTCGTCGGCTCCAAGGAACTCGTCGCCTGGCTCCCGACCCAGCTGGGCCTCGGCCCCGGCGACAGGGTCGCGTTCCCGCGCCTGGCCTACCCGACGTACGAGGTCGGCGCGCGCCTCGCCCGCGCGGAGTACGAGGCGTACGACGACCCGACCGAGCTGGACCCGGCGGGCCTGCGGCTGCTGTGGCTCAACTCCCCGTCGAACCCGACCGGCAAGGTGCTGTCCAAGGCCGACCTGACCCGGATCGTGGCCTGGGCCCGCGAGCACGGCGTCCTCGTCGTCTCCGACGAGTGCTACCTCGAGCTGGGCTGGGAGGCCGACCCCGTCTCCGTCCTGCACCCGGACGTCAACGGCGGCTCGTACGACGGCCTGGTCGCCGTCCACTCGCTCTCCAAGCGCTCCAACCTCGCCGGCTACCGGGCGGCCTTCCTGGCGGGCGACCCGGCCGTCCTGGGCCCCCTGCTGGAGATCCGCAAGCACGGCGGCATGATGACCTCGGCGCCGACCCAGGCGGCCGTGGTGGCGGCCCTCGGCGACGACGAGCACGTCCGCGTCCAGCGCGAGCGCTACGCGGCCCGCCGCACGGCCCTGCGCGAGGCGCTCCTCGGCCACGGCTTCCGCGTCGAGCACAGCGAGGCCAGCCTCTACCTCTGGGCGACCCGCGACGAGTCCTGCTGGGACACGGTGGCCCACCTGGCCGAGCGCGGCATCCTGGTGGCCCCCGGCGACTTCTACGGCCCGGCGGGCGGGAACTTCGTCCGCGTGGCCTTCACCGCGACGGACGACCGCGTCCGCGCGGCGGTCCGACGCCTGGGAGCCTGACGGCTGACGCCCGCCCGCCGGGCAGCGCACCGGGCGACTCCCGTCCGCCGCACCGGCGCAGGCACGCAAAGCGCCGGGACCCAGGAAGCGAACCCTGGGCCCCGGCGCCGTACGGTCAGGTGATCAGCCGATCGGCAGGCCCTGCACGGGCAGACCGCCCTTGCCCAGCGCGCCCTTGCCCAGCGCGTCCGTCGGCAGCCCGCCCTTCGTGGCCGTCTGCGCCGTGTCACCGATGATGTCCCCGGCGGAGCCCGCCGCGTCCCCGGCGGCCTTCTGCGCCACCGGCGTGGCCTTCTTGACGACCGAGCCACCGGCCTTGCCCGCGGCCGGCACGCCCTGCTGGACGGCCTTGCCGCCGGTCTCGCCCGCGGTCTCGGTGACGTTCTGGGCCGCGGAGTCGACGGTGTTGCCGACGTTCGCCCCGTCCAGGGCGGTCAGTCCCCCGAGGTTCGGGGTGGCCGGCAGTTCGGCAGCCGCGCTGGCGGAGCCGGCCGCACCGACCCCGGCAGCCGCTCCCGCTGCGACGAGCAGCGCGGCACGGGCGATCCGGCGGGTCAGGGGGAGGGACATGATGCTCCTTCGACGGAAGTCAGTGATGAGGAAATCGACCGCGTCCGGTTGGTGATCGACCGGCTCGGACGCAGTGACTACCGCTCGAAGGCCACGAAGGTTGCGGCGGCCCAACGTAAAGAGTTGGCAATGCGTCGCATTATCAGGTGCCCCGAAAAACGGGCAAAAGGGCTGCGGCTGAAAAGTCTGACGAATCCTTACAGCCCTTGATCCTCCTGGGCTCCGGCGGATTCCGGGGTGACGGGGCGAAGGCGGCGCACCGCGTCGACGTGACGCCCCCGCGGGTAACTCCCCGGAGTGACGGCTCGTACGGGTGAGCGCTACCGCGCGGACGTGATCCGGACCGCTCCCGCGGCCCGCTCCGCGCCCCGCGCGCCGCCGGCGTCCGTCGGGTACCACTTGCTGTCGGTGTTCCCCGCGGTCCACTCCCGGCCCGCGTACGAGACCCGTTCGATGCGCAACTGCGAGGCGTTGGCCACCGCCCAGTGCGCCAACTGCCAGCCGCGCCGCCCGGGGTGCTCCTCGGCACCCGGGCCGGCGGTCACGGGCAGCGTCACGGTCCGCCCGTCGGAGCCGCCCGCGGTACCGGCGGGTCCCGAGGTGCCCGCGGACGGCGACGGCGACGGTGACGGCGAGGCCGGGGACGCCGCCGAGGCGCCGTCCACCGCCGCGCCGGCCGGCCGGAGCACGTCCTGCCCGAAGTCCCGCACGAGCGCCGCCCGGACCGCGCCCGGTCCCTGCGCCCGGGCCGCGCCCGGACGCCCCTCGCAGGTCAGCGTCGCCGCGGACCGTCCGGTCAGCGCGGCGGCGAGCAGCGCGGCGTCCGGTTCGTGCTTGGCGTACGCCTGGGGGAATCCGCTGCGCTGCACACGCTGGGCGGCGACGGTGAGCGGGAGGCGCGTGTAGCCGGGCACCTCGACCAGATGCTCGTAGAACAGGCCCGCCGAGTACGCCGGGTCCATGATCTCCTCCGGAGTGCCCCAGCCCTGCGAGGGGCGCTGCTGGAACAGGCCCAGCGAGTCGCGGTCGCCGTGGTCGATGTTGCGCAGCGACGACTCCTGCAGCGCGGTCGCCAGCGCGATCGTCACCGCCCGCTCCGGCAGGTCGCGCGCGGTGCCCACGGCGGTGATCGTCGCCGCGTTCGCCGCCTGCTCCGGCGTGAACTCGTAGGTCGCGCCGCCGTCCTCGCCCGAGACGACCTTGCAGCCCGGAGCGCCCGCGCCTCCGGTGACGTACTGCACCGCGAGGTAACCGGCGACCGCGAGCAGGACCACGGAGGCCGCGCCGGAACGGAGCAGACGGCCACGGCGTTTACGGGTTGGCGACGGCTGAAGCACGCGTACAAGGTACTGGAGGGCAGAACACGGTGTACGCCGGGCATGGACCCTGCCCGAAAGGGCGGGGGCGTTAGGGTCGGTGCCATGGCCGATACCCCGCTTGACCTCACGCTGGACGCCGCGGAGCTCACCGCCCGGCTCGTCGACTTCCCCTCCGAGAGCGGCACCGAGGAGCCGCTCGCGGACGCCATCGAGAGCGCCCTGCGCGCCCTGCCGCACCTGTCGGTCCAGCGGTACGGCAACAACGTGCTGGCCCGCACGGAACTGGGCCGGGCGGAGCGCGTGATCCTGGCCGGTCACATCGACACCGTCCCGATCGCCGGCAACGTACCGTCCCGGCTGGACGAGGACGGCGTCCTGTGGGGCTGCGGCACCTGCGACATGAAGGCGGGCGTCGCGGTGCAGCTGCGCATCGCGGCGACCGTCCCGGCCCCCAACCGCGACCTCACCTTCGTCTTCTACGACAACGAGGAGGTCGCCGCCGAGCTGAACGGACTGAAGCACGTCGCCGAGGCGCACCCCGAGTGGCTGGAGGGCGACTTCGCGGTGCTCCTCGAACCCTCCGACGGCCAGGTGGAGGGCGGCTGCCAGGGCACGCTGCGGGTGCTGCTGAAGACGACGGGGGAGCGGGCGCACTCCGCGCGTTCCTGGATGGGCTCCAACGCGATCCACGCCGCCGCCCCGATCCTCGCGCGCCTGGCCGCGTACGAGCCGCGCTACCCGGTGATCGACGGCCTGGAGTACCGCGAGGGCCTGAACGCGGTCGGCATCACGGGCGGGGTCGCGGGCAACGTCATCCCCGACGAGTGCGTCGTCACGGTCAACTTCCGCTACGCCCCGGACCGCAGCCCCGAGGACGCCCTCGCCCACGTGCGGGAGGTCTTCGCGGACTGCGGGGTGACGGAGTTCGTGGTCGACGACCACAGCGGCGCGGCCCTGCCGGGGCTGTCCCACCCGGCCGCCGCCGCCTTCATCGAGGCGGTGGGCGGCACCCCGCAGCCCAAGTACGGCTGGACGGACGTGTCCCGCTTCTCGGCACTCGGCGTCCCGGCGGTCAACTACGGACCGGGCAACCCGCACTTGGCGCACAAGCGCGACGAGCGGGTCGAGGTGGCGAAGGTCCTCGCGGGGGAGGAGCGCCTGAGGTCCTGGCTGACGGCGTGATCCGTACCGGGTTTGCGCCGCTGTGTGGCGGACATGCTGAGGTCCCTCGCACGTAACCCGCGTGGATCTACGCTGAGGTGGAAGAACCTGCAACTGGAGGGAGCGCGCATGGCTACTGGCAACCCCGAGGGCAAGAAGCGGCCACCGGAGGAGCAGCGCCTGGGCCCTGTCCTCCGGCGGCGGGGCCAGGTCCAGAAGAGCACCACGGACCAGCGCCTGCTGGACGAACGTGCCCCGACCGACTGGGTCCACACCGACCCGTGGCGCGTCCTGCGCATCCAGTCGGAGTTCATCGAGGGCTTCGGCACGCTCGCCGAACTCCCGCCCGCGATCAGCGTCTTCGGCTCCGCCCGTACGGCGGTGGACTCACCGGAGTACGAGGCCGGCGTGCGGCTCGGACGCGGCCTGGTGGAGGCCGGCTTCGCGGTCATCACCGGCGGTGGCCCCGGCGCGATGGAGGCGGCCAACAAGGGCGCCCTGGAAGCGAAGGGCACCTCGGTCGGTCTCGGTATCGAGCTGCCCTTCGAGCAGGGGCTCAACCCGTACGTCGACATCGGCCTGAACTTCCGCTACTTCTTCGTCCGCAAGATGATGTTCGTGAAGTACGCGCAGGGCTTCGTGGTCCTGCCCGGCGGACTCGGCACCCTCGACGAACTCTTCGAGGCGCTCACCCTGGTGCAGACCCAGAAGGTGACCCGCTTCCCCATCGTCCTGTTCGGCTCCGAGTACTGGGGCGGGCTGGTCGACTGGCTGCGCAACACCCTGGTCGCCCAGGGCAAGGCCGCGGAGAAGGACCTCCTGCTCTTCCACGTCACGGACGACGTGGACGAGGCGGTGGCCCTGGTCTCCAAGGAGGCGGGCCGCTGACGCCGCTCGGACCGGGGCGGTTGCCGGCGCCGCCCGCCCGGCGCCGCCCGCCCGGCGCCGGGCGGGCGACGGGGGCCAGGGCGACGCGGCGGGGCCCATCGGGCCCCGGGCCACCGCCCGGCGTCGGTGGGGCCGAGACCGCCCTGCCTGCGCCGGGCGGTGGCCTGCCTACGCCAACCCCTGCCCCGCCTAGGCCCAACCCCTGCCCCGCCTATGCCAACCCCCGCCCCGCCTACGCCAACCCCCGCCGAGCCACCGCCGGCTCCCGGTGCCCGGCGATCGTCGCCACCATGTCCAGCACCTGCCGCGTCTCCGCGACCTCGTGCACCCGGTACACCCGCGCCCCCAGCCACGCCGACACCGCCGTCGTCGCCAGCGTCCCGAGCAGCCGCTCCTTCACGGGCCGGTCCAGCGTCTCCCCGACGAAGTCCTTGTTGGACAGGGACACCAGCACCGGCCACCCCGTCTCCACCATCTCCCCGAGCCGGCGCGTCGCCTCCAGGCTGTGCCGCGTGTTCTTCCCGAAGTCGTGGCCGGGATCGATCAGCACCGACTCCCGCGGCACACCCAGTGCCACCGCCCGCTCGGCCAGCCCGAGAGTGACCTTCAGGATGTCGGCCACGACGTCGTCGTACGTCACCCGGTGCGGCCGGGTCCGCGGTTCCGCGCCGCCGGCGTGCGTGCAGACCAGGCCGGCCCCGTAGCGCGCGGCGACCTCCGCGAGCTTGGGGTCGACGCCGCCCCACGCGTCGTTCAGCACGTCCGCCCCCGCCTCGCACACGGCCTCGCCGACCTCGTGCCGCCAGGTGTCCACGCTGATCACGACGTCCGGGAAGCGCCGCCGGACCTCCGCGACGAACCCCACCGTCCGCCGCGCCTCCTCCTCGGCCGACACCTCGTCACCCGGCCCGGCCTTCACCCCGCCGATGTCGATGATCGCGGCGCCCTCGGCCACCGCCTGCTCCACGCGCGCGAGGGCGGGCTCGTCGCGGAAGGTCGCCCCCCGGTCGTAGAAGGAGTCCGGGGTCCGGTTCACGATCGCCATGATCACCGGCTCGTGCGCCGCGAATTCACGCCTGCCCAGCCTGAGCATCCCCTGTGACATCTCCTCGTCCATACCGTTCTCACGTCCCGCTCTCGGCCTCGGGGCCGGCCCCCGGACCCGGCCTCCGAATCCGGTCCTCAGGTGCGGCTTCGACCGCCTGCGGCCCCGACTGTCAGACTCGCATGGCACGATCGGACCCGACACAACCGACTCCGACTCCGATCCAACCAGCCACGCGATCCGCCGAATCCCCGAGTCCTCGAATCCGCGAGTCCTCGAATCCGCGTGATCGCCACGCTCGACCCGACCATGGGGGCCCCAGCGATGGTCATGTTCCTGTTCCTCGTCATCGCGCTGGCCGTCGTGGTCGCCGCGGTGACGCTCGCCGTGGTGAGCGGCGGCGACAGCGGGCCGTTGCCCGACGCCGCCCCCGAGCGGCTGCCGGACTCCCTGCCCCCGGACCGCCCGCTGGGCCGCGCGGACGTGGAACGCCTCCGCTTCCCGCTCGCCGCCCGCGGCTACCGCATGGCGGACGTCGACGACGCCCTCGGCCGCCTCGGCGCCGAGCTGGCCGAGCGCGACGCCCGCATCGCCGACCTGGAGTCCGCGCTGGCCGGTGCCCGGGCCGCCGTCGCCCCTCGGCACGTCTCCCTGGAGAAGCCGGCCCAGGAGGAGGAGCGGTGAGCGCCGGGGAGGCCGTCGCGGGCCCGGACGGCGCGCCGCGCTGCCCCTGGGCCCTGTCCACCGCGGACTACGTGACGTACCACGACGAGGAGTGGGGGCGCCCAGTCCACGGCGACGACGCCCTGTTCGAACGCCTCAGCCTGGAGGCCTTCCAGTCCGGCCTGTCCTGGATCACCATCCTGCGCCGCCGCCCGGGCTTCCGGACCGCCTTCGCCGCGTTCGAGATCGCCAAGGTGGCTGCCTTCACCGACGAGGACCGCGAGCGCCTGCTCGCCGACGCGGGCATCATCCGCAACCGCGCCAAGATCGACGCGACCCTCGCCAACGCGCGCGTGCTGACCGAGTGGGCCCCCGGCGAGCTGGACGAGCTGATCTGGTCCCACGCCCCGGACCCCGCCGGCCGCCCGGTCCCGAGGACCCTCGCCGACGTACCGGCCGTCACACCGGAGTCCACGGCGCTGTCCAAGGCGCTGAAGAAGCGGGGCCTGCGTTTCGTCGGCCCGACGACGGCGTACGCGCTGATGCAGGCGTGCGGACTGGTCGACGACCACCTGGAGACATGTGTGGCGCGCGGAAACACGTCCGGGGTCACCCTCTCCGGGCGAGCCTGAGGACGAGGCCGTTCAGGCCGGAGCGGGTCCCGGGACGGCGGTCCCGGGACGGCCGCCGCAGCCGACGGTCACCGGCTCACTTGCCGAGATAGCGCGGCTTCTCCTTGTCGACGAACGCCCGCACCGCGATCGCGTGGTCCTCCGAGGAGCCGGCCCGGGACTGCAGCTCGTCCTCCTTCTCCAGCGTCTCGGAGAGCGAGTGCGTCAGCCCGTACGCCATCGCCTCCTTGAGCGCCGCGTACGCCACCGTCGGTCCCTCGGCCAGCGCCCGCGCCGTCTGCTCGGCCTCGGCGCGCAGGTCGGCGGCGGGTACCACCCGGTTGGCGATGCCCAGCTCGTACGCCTCCCGGGCGCCGATGCTGCGCGGGAAGAGCAGCAGGTCGGCGGCGCGTCCGGGGCCGACGACGCGCGGCAGCGTCCAGGAGACGCCCGAGTCGGCGGTGAGCGCGACCCCCGCGAAGGACGTGTTGAAGGCCGCGGTGTCCGCGACGATCCGGTAGTCCGCCGCGAGCGCGAACCCGAGGCCCGCCCCGGCCGCCACGCCGTTCACGGCGGCCACCACCGGCTTCCGGGCCTCGGCGAGCGCCCGCACGATCGGGCTGTAGTGCTCGCGCACCGTGCTCATGGTCCGGCCCGAACCCGTCTCCCGGTCGGCGGCCAGCAGCCCGATGTGCTCCTTGAGGTCCTGGCCGACGCAGAACGCCCGCTCCCCGGCCGCGGTCAGCAGTACCGCCCGCACGGCGTCGTCCGCGGCCGCGGAGCGTGCGGCCTCCCGGAGCGCGACCTTGGTCTCGATGTTCAGCGCGTTCATCGCCTCGGGGCGGTTCAGCGTGATCGTCGCGAGCCCGTCGCTCACCTCGTAGAGCACGGTGTCGGCCATGGAAATCCCCTCCGCGTCGTGGTGTGTGTCCTGGAGCACGTCAGCCGGTCACCGCGTCGGTCGGTCACCGCGTCAGCCGGTCACCGCGGCAGTGCGTCCCGGGCAGTGCGTCCTGGCGCGCCCGGAAGACAGCATGACGGAGATCACCGGCGTCGGATCACTTCCGAGATGTGACCTGCGTCAAAGGATTCCGGTCCATATCCATTCGGCGGAAGTGGGCAGGGGCGCGCAGTATCGCAGTCACATCGCCGAATTGAGTGGTTTTGCTCGCGTGCGTTGCCCAAGCGATGCCGACCGATGTTGGTCATCGGGTCCTGGGATGCGGGATAATGGCTGGGAAGCAATGTGTTCGATGCCGGTGTCGCGCGTCCATGCCGGACTGCGCGTGCCCTCACGGGCCGTCGGCGGTGACGGTGAGCTGGTATCAGGAAGGGGAACGAGCATGGCGGCCATGAAGCCGCGGACGGGCGATGGCCCGCTCGAGGTGACCAAGGAGGGGCGGGGCATCGTCATGCGCGTTCCGCTCGAAGGCGGCGGTCGACTCGTCGTCGAGCTGACCCCCGACGAGGCCGACGCGCTCGGCGACGCCCTCAAGAAGGTCGTCGGCTGACGCGCGAGCGACCATACCCGTTCAGTCGCCCCGGTACCGGACATGGTGCCGGGGCGACTGTCTTCCTGTGTCTTCCTGGCTCCGCGTGCGGATCCGGGCTTCCCGGGCTTCTCCGGGTTTGGCCCCGGACCGGGGAGTCACCGCTTGACGGCACACAGCAGTCCGTCGCCCACCGGCAGCAGTGACGGCACCAGCTCCTGGCTCTCCCGCACCGCGCGCAGGACTTCCCGCAGCCGCAGCACCTCGGTGGGCTGCGGTCCGGAGTCGATCGTCCGGCCGGCGCCGAATACGCCTTCGAAGGCGACGAGGCCTCCGGGGCGCAGCAGACGCAACGATTCAGCGAGATAGTCCAGGTACTCCAGGCGGTCCCCGTCACAGAAGACGAGGTCGTAACCGGCGTCCGCGAGCCGGGGCAGCACGTCCAGCGCCCGCCCCGGGATGAAGCGGGCCCGGTTGCTGGCGAAGCCCGCGGCGCGGAAGGCCTGGCGGGCGAACTGCTGGTGTTCCGGCTCCGGGTCGACCGTGGTCAGTACCCCGTCCGGCCGCATGCCCTGCAGGAGGTGGATCCCGGAGACGCCGCAGCCGGTGCCGATCTCCGCGACCGCCTTGGCGTCCACGGCGGCGGCGAGCAACCCCAGCGCGGAGCCCGTGCCCGGGGCCACCGAGCGCAGGCCCGCGTCACGGGCCCGGTCGCGTGCCCAGAGCAGCGCGTCGTCCTCGGCGACAAAGGCGTCGGCGAACGCCCAGCTCGTCTGCCGGTTGCCGGTAATGACCCTCTCCTGTCCCCGTCGTTGCCTCGGCGTGACTGTATCCGTTGGCGCCGGGAACCCGCAGATGGGACCAGTCGTTTGAAGGGGAGAGCAGAGAGACGACTGAGCGGCCGGGCCGAGACGGGGGGCGGTGGATGTACCAGTGCGCCGAGCAAGTGCTGACGCAGCCGTACGAGCCGTGCCGGTCCAGATCAAATTCTCGTAAAACCGCTTATCCGGAGCTAACGGGCGAGGTGGCTATGGTAGGGGCTCCACTGGACACCACCAGAGCCGACAGGGGAGGTGCGGCCGCACCCGCGGATCGGGGAGGAGTGCTGCGGCGCTTCCTCGGATCGGCAGGCAGGCCGAAATCCGTGAACGACACCGCTGCTGACCACAGCCACGCAGGCCGTCCCACCACGGGACACACCCAGACCGCGACCTTCTCCAGCGACGCGGACGGGCAGGCGTGGACTCCGCCCACCTGGGAGGAGATCGTCAGCACCCACAGCGGCCGGGTCTACCGCCTCGCCTACCGCCTCACCGGGAACCAGCACGACGCCGAGGACCTCACCCAGGAGGTCTTCGTCCGCGTCTTCCGGTCGCTGTCGACCTACACGCCGGGCACCTTCGAGGGCTGGCTGCACCGCATCACCACCAACCTCTTCCTGGACATGGTCCGCCGCAAGCAGCGCATCCGCTTCGACGCGCTCGGCGACGACGCGGCCGAGCGGCTGCCCAGCAAGGAGCCCAACCCGCAGCAGGTCTTCCACGACGCCCACTTCGACGCGGACGTCCAGCAGGCCCTCGACACCCTCGCGCCCGAGTTCCGCGCCGCCGTCGTCCTGTGCGACATCGAGGGGCTGTCGTACGAGGAGATCGCCGCGACCCTCGGCGTCAAGCTCGGCACCGTCCGCTCCCGGATCCACCGTGGCCGTTCCCAGCTGCGCAAGGCACTCGCGCACCGTTCTCCCAAGGCGCGTGCCGAGCGTCGCTCGTTCGCGGCCCGTATTCCCGCACTGGGAGGAGGGGGCACGAGCGCGTGAGTGGGTCACGGCCTGAATCCGAGGGGCACCTCGCAGAGCAGCATCTGGGAGACCGGCTCTCCGCCCTGGTGGACGGAGAGCTCGGTCATGACGCGCGTGAGCGCGTACTGGCGCACGTGGCCACCTGCCCGAAGTGCAAGGCGGAGGTCGACGCGCAGCGACGGCTGAAGAACGTCTTCGCGGCAGCGGCCCCGCCGACGCCGTCGGAGAGCTTCCTGGCCCGCCTCCAGGGCCTTCCCGGGGGAGGTGACACGGACGGCGGCTCGCCGCTGGACGGCGACCGGTTCCCCGGCGGCCTCGACGGAGTCTTCGGAACCAGACGGGGCGGGCGGTTCGAGTTCGACTACGTCCCCGCCCGGCCGCACTCCGCCGTACTCTCACCCTCCTCCCCGGTGCGGGGATTCCGGATCCACGACGTGAGCCGGCACGAGCCGGAGCGGTCCTCCTCGCGCGGCCTGCGGTTCGCGTGCGCCGCCGCCGGTGCGGTGTCGCTGGCCGCGATCGCGCTGGGCGGAGTCACCGTCGGCATGCCGGACACCACCACGGAGGCGCGCGGCTCCGGCAGCGGCAGCAATGTGACGCCGACGCGCACGCAGGGCGCGGGAGCGGTCACGACCTCCGAGAGCCAGCGCCGTCGCGCGGGCGGTCCGATGCTCGGCCAGGGACAGCGGGCGCTCGGCGACACCCCCGTCGCGCCCACCGCGATGTCCGCGCCGCTGCTGCCCGGAATGCCGGCCCCGACGGGCGCCGATCCGCGGCAGCAGGCCCTGCGCGCGCTGACCACTCCGGTGACGGCCGGTGCCGCCGTCATGTCCCCGCTGATACGTCCGCTCGAAGCGGTTCCGCCGCTCGCGGCGGCCTCCTGGCCGACGGCCTCCGAGGTCAGGCCGCCCGGCCTGCTCGCCGCGCCCGTCCCCGACCCGGTCCCGCCCTCCCGTCCGGCGGCTTCCCCCGCCACCTCCCACCGTCCGGTTCCCTGACCGGCGTCTGCGGGCCGGCCCGCGGACCTGATTGAATCCGGGGTGGCACCAGAGCCCTTGGAGCCGACGATCTGCGGCCAGCTGCGGGGGAGAACATGAACGAGGGGAAGCCCACGAAGGCGAAGTGGTGGAGTCGTCCCCGCTCGTCCGACGACCCGGCCGACGGCGACTTCGAACTGGAACGCCCTCGCACGGTCCCCGCCACGGACACCGGTGACGACGTGTCCGACGGCGGCGACTTCGAACTCGAACGCCCGGCGGCACCCCGCGTGGCCGACGACGGAGACGGCGACTACGAGCTGGACCGCCCGACGTCCCGAACGGCGACCGGGCCCACGGCCGGTGACGGAACCGCGGACACCGGCCCGCACACCGGCGGGAGCCCGTACGCGGGCGCGACCGCCGACGCGGGCCCGCACACGGGCGCCGGTGCCGACGCCGGACCCCGCGCGGGCGTGGACGCCGATGACGCCGACGCCTCGCCGACCGCGGCACCCGTCGCCGAGCGCGGCAAGCCGCTGCACGACCCGGACCCGTACAGCACCCCTCCGTACGGCGAGCCGGGGCCCTGGGCCCCCGCGCCCCCGGTGCAGCATCCGTCGGTGACACCGGCGCACGGCACGGTCGCGGCGGGGGCGGAGGTGGGGGCGGTGGCGCCTCCCGCGTCCGGTGTCCCGGCGGTGCCGTCGTCGTTCGCGCCCGCGGGTGCGGTCCCCGACCCGGCGTTGGCGGATGCCCCGCCTCCCGTGGCCCCCGCGCCGCCGGTGCCTCCCGGGCCCGAGGCGTCGATGCCGCCCAGCCCGGGCGGCGACGGCCCGGGCATCGGCCCCTGGGGCCGCTACGACCCCTGGGCCGCCCCGGTGGCCGCCGCGCCTCTCCAGCACAGCGGTGCGGCCGCGCCGACGCGGGAGCAGCGGCGCAGGCGGACCAGGACGATGATCGTCGGCGGGGCGCTGCTGATCGCCCTGGTGTCCGGCGGCGTCGGCGGCGCCCTGGGCACCTACCTGGAACGCAACGGCGGCGTGGGCACGGTGGAACTCCCGCAGGCCGAGAAGGAGACGGTCGAGCGGGCGCCGGACAGCGTCGCAGGGATCGCCGACCGGGCGCTGCCGAGCGTGGTGACCCTGCACGTCAGCGGCAGCGGCGCCGCGGGCACCGGCACCGGCTTCGTACTCGACGACCGCGGCCACATCCTGACCAACAACCACGTCGTGGAGCCCGCCGGATCCGGCGGCGAGATAACCGTGACCTTCAACAGCGGCGACACCGCCGAGGCCACGGTCGTCGGCCGCGACGGCGGCTACGACCTCGCCGTGGTGAAGGTGAAGGGCGTCAGCGGCCTCACCCCCATGCCCCTCGGCAACTCCGACAACGTGCGGGTCGGCGACCCCGTCGTCGCCATCGGCGCCCCCTTCGACCTGGCGGGCACCGTCACCTCCGGCATCATCAGCGCCAAGGAACGGCCCATCACCGCCGGCGGCGAGGAGGGCGACGGCAGCGACGTCTCGTACGTCGACGCCCTGCAGACCGACGCGCCCATCAACCCCGGCAACTCCGGCGGCCCCCTCCTGGACGCCCAGGGACGGGTCATCGGCATCAACTCCGCCATCCGGTCCGCCGGCGGCGGCACCGAGCCGGACGGCGGAGGTCAGGCCGGCTCCATAGGGCTCGGCTTCGCCATCCCCATCAACCAGGGCAAGCGCGTCGCCGAGGAGCTGATCAACACGGGCAGGGCCACCCACCCGGTCATCGGCATCACCCTCGACATGAACTACACCGGCGACGGCGCCCGCGTCGGCACCCGGGGCAGCGACGGCGGACCCGCGGTCACCACGGGCGGCCCCGGAGCCGAGGCCGGCATCAGACCCGGGGACGTGATCACCGCCGTCGACGGCCAGCGCGTGCACTCCGGCGAGGAACTCATCGTCAAGACCCGCGCCCACCGCCCCGGCGACCGCCTGGAGCTGACCCTGGAGCGCGACGGCAAGGAGACGAACGTCTCACTGGTACTCGGCTCGTCCGACGGGTGAAGGGCCGCGCAGGTCCCGACAAGGGGCCAGGAAGGCAAACAATTCGGAAAGCGCCCGCATACACGCACTCGGGGCTCACGGGACGGTACCGGTCGGACGGGATCGGCGGGTACCGTGGTGGCGGCCCGGACATCCCAAGGAGCTTCAGGTGTTCAATGACATAGGCGCACTAGAGCTGGTGACGCTCGTCGTCCTCGCCGTGCTCGTCTTCGGTCCGGACAAGCTTCCCAAGGTCATCCAGGACGTGTCGCGCACCATCCGGAAGATCCGGGAGTTCTCGGACAGCGCCAAGCAGGACATCCGGCAGGAGCTGGGCCCCGAGTTCAAGGACTTCGAGTTCGAGGACCTGAACCCCAAGACGTTCATCCGCAAGCAGCTGGACAACGACGAGCTGGGGCTCAAGGAGATCCGCAACGGCTTCGACCTGAAGAAGGAGATGGCCGAGGTCACCGACGCGGTCCACGGCCGCGAGCCGGAGCCGTCCGGCACTCCGTCGTCCGGTTCCGCCTCCGCCTCCGCCGGCGGTCGGATCGACATGACCAAGAAGCCCGAGACGCCCGCCCTCGACGACCGCCCGCCGTTCGACGCGGACGCCACCTGAGCGTCCTCCGCGGGCCGGTCGGGCATCACGCGAGTACCACCTGAGTGAGGCCCGCGGGCCGCGGTACGCCGAAGCAGCCGGCTCCGCCGCCGCATGTGACGCGTCTCACGCTCCGGACGGGGCGCGCAAGGCCCGAAGGCGGCGTCCGCGCGCCCCACGCGCCGGGCGCTTTCCCGGCTGCCGCCTGTGGTGTGGCTATGCTGCCCGAGTTGTTGTGCGGACCGGACGAGTACGCCCGAAGGGGGGCGGGCCGTTCCGGCCCGACGAGAGCTAGGAGGCGTCCGGGCACATGGAGACGACGAGTGGCGCAGTCGCGCAGGCGCCGGCCGCGGAGGACGGACAACAGGTCCCCTCCGCCCGGCGTACGGTCGACGGCTACCTGCGCGCGCCCTTCCCTTGGTACGGCCTTGACGAGGCCTTCACGGGGCGGCGCTGGCTGATGCAGGTCGGTACGGCGGCCGACGGGGCCGTGGAGCACGGTTCGCTCGGGCACGGCGACGGACCGTCGGTGCGCAACGAGCACGTGGCGGGCGACGAGCGGGACGCCAAGGAGAAGTTCGCGGTCGTGGTGACCGTCGCGGCCAACCCCGACCGGCGCAGCGCCGACGGCACCGGTCTGCTGGAGGCCACCTCGGTGTCCTCGGCCGCCTGGCTGGCCGGCGTGGGGCTGCTGTCCTTCACCTGGCCCGGCCAGATGGACCACTCGCTGCGCGACGACTGGCTGGAGCAGCAGACGGAGACCGCGTGGGTCCTCGCGGACGATCTCGACGGTGAGGACTGGGCGAAGCTGTCCCTCCCCGTGGACGGCGTGCCGACGTCCTTCCACTACCGGGAGTCCGAGTTCGGCTGGGTGCTCGCCGGTTCCACCGAGCAGGGCGCGCACCTGGGGGCGTACGGACGGGGCATGAGCCCCTACGGGCTGGCCTTCTCCGTGGTCAAGGACATCACCGCGTACGACGGCTAGTCGGCGGGCGGGCGTACGACGGCTGTACGACGAGGGGCGCCGTCCCGGCGGACAGCGCCCCGATCCCGTACGTACGGAGGGTCAGAACTTGTTCTTCGGGGTGATCCCCAGCGACAGCCCCGAAAGTCCACGCTGACGCCCGCCCAGCTTCCCGGCGATCGACCGCAGGGCCGCGCCCGCCGGGGAGTCCGGGTCGGACAGGACGACGGGCTTGCCCTCGTCGCCGCCCTCGCGCAGCCGGACGTCGATCGGGATGGAGCCGAGGACCGGGACCGACGCGCCCGTGGTGCGGGTCAGGCCGTCGGCGACCGACTGGCCGCCCCCGGTACCGAAGACGTCGACCATCTCGCCGCAGTGCGGGCAGGGCAGGCCGGACATGTTCTCGACCACGCCGACGATCTTCTGGTGGGTCTGGACGGCGATGGCGCCCGCCCGCTCGGCCACCTCGGCGGCGGCCTGCTGAGGCGTCGTCACGACCAGGATCTCGGCGTTCGGGACGAGCTGGGCGACGGAGATCGCGATGTCGCCGGTGCCGGGCGGCAGGTCGAGGAGCAGGACGTCCAGGTCGCCCCAGTACACGTCGGCCAGGAACTGCTGGAGCGCGCGGTGCAGCATCGGGCCGCGCCAGACGACCGGCGCGTTGCCCGGGGTGAACATGCCGATGGAGATGACCTTCACGCCGTTGGCCGAAGGCGGCATGATCATGTTCTCGACCTGGGTGGGACGGCCGTCGGCGCCCAGCATGCGCGGCACCGAGTGGCCGTAGATGTCGGCGTCGACGACACCGACCTTCAGGCCGTCCGCCGCCATCGACGCCGCCAGGTTCACCGTCACCGAGGACTTGCCGACGCCGCCCTTGCCGGAGGCGACCGCGTAGACCCGGGTCAGGCTGCCGGGCTTGGCGAAGGGCACCTCGCGCTCGGCCTGGCCGCCGCGCAGGGCGCTCGCCAGCTCCTTGCGCTGCTCGTCGCTCATCACGTCCAGCTCGACGTCGACACGCGTGACACCCTCGACCCGCGACACCGCGTCCGTCACCCGCTGCGTGATGGTGTCCCGCATGGGGCAGCCGGAGACCGTCAGGTACACGGCGACCGCGACCGCTCCGTCCGCGCCGATCTCCACCGACTTGACCATCCCCAGCTCGGTGATGGGCCGGTTGATCTCGGGGTCGTTCACCGTCGCCAGTGCTTCACGCACCGCGTCTTCCGTAGCCATAGGACGATGGTACGGCGCCGCCCACCGGGCACGAAAAGCCCCGTCAGCGGTCGTGTACGTCACGCCCCGCGGACCGGTTCGCCGGGAATACCCCGCGGTCGGGGTGGTGGCCGTCGTGCCGCTCCTCCAGGTCCTTGATCACGTCCTGCAGTTCGGAGCGGATCCAGTCCCGGGTCGCGACCTCGCCGAGCCCGATGCGCAGGGCGGCGATCTCCCGGGTCAGGTACTCGGTGTCGGCGATCGACCGCTCGTTCTGCTTGCGGTCCTGCTCCAGGTTGACCCGGTCCCGGTCGTCCTGCCGGTTCTGCGCGAGCAGGATCAGCGGGGCGGCGTAGGAGGCCTGGAGCGACAGCATCAGCGTCAGGAAGATGAACGGGTACTCGTCGAAGCGCAGGCTGCTGGGCGCGGACACGTTCCACACCACCCACAGGATGATGACGACCGTCATCCAGACGATGAACCGCCCGGTGCCCAGGAACCGCGCGACGCGCTCCGACAGCCGGCCGAAGGACTCCGGGTCCCACTCGGGCAGCAGCCGGCGCCGCGGCGGGCGGGGCTGGTCCAGCCGGGCCCGGGTACGGGAAGCCGCCGTGGCGCCCGACACCGCCCGCTCACGGGGTGACGTCTCGCGCTCAGGCACCATCGGCCCGCACCTCCTTCGCCGTCGCTCCGGTCTCCTCGTCGAGGTGGTACTCGGTCTCCCGCCAGTCGTCGGGCAGCAGGTGGTCCAGTACGTCGTCCACGGTGATCGCGCCCAGCAGTGATCCGGAATCGTCCACGACGGGCGCCGCGACCATGTCGTACGTGGCGAAGAACCCGGCGACCACGGGCAGCGCGGCGTCCGGATCCAGGGGTTGCAGGTCGTCGTCGATGATCGAGCCGACCAGGGTGTACGGGGGGTCGCGCAGCAGGCGCTGGAAGTGCACCGTGCCCAGGTACTTGCCGGTCGGGGTCTCCTCGGGCGGCCGGCAGACGTAGACCTGGGCGGCGTGCGCCGGGGACAGGTCGGGGTTGCGGATGCGCGCCAGGGCGTCCGCGACGGTCGCGTCGGGCCGCAGCACGATCGGCTCGGTCGTCATCAGACCGCCGGCCGTGTGCTCCTCGTACGCCATCAGGCGCCGCATGTCGGCCGCGTCGTCGGGCTGCATCAGGCTCAGCAGCCGCTCCTTGTCCTCCTCGGGCAGCTCACCGAGCAGGTCGGCCGCGTCGTCGGGGTCCATCGCCTCCAGCACGTCCGCGGCGCGCTCCTCCTTGAGCTTGCCGAGGATCTCGATCTGGTCGTCCTCCGGCAGCTCCTCCAGTACGTCGGCCAGGCGGTCGTCGTCGAGGGCGGCGGCGACCTCGGCGCGGCGCTTGGCGGACAGGTGGTGCAGGACGTTGGCGAGGTCGGCGGGGCGCAGCTGCTCGAAGGTGGCGAGGAGGTTCTCGGCGCCCTGGCCCTGCTCCTCCACGGAGAAGCCGGTGACGGCGGACCACTCGACGGTCAGTGTCTCGCCCTTGTTGCGCCGGAAGGCGCCGCCCTTCTTCCCCTTGCGGACGAAGACCTTGTCGATCTCCCAGTCCCGGCGGGCCGGCAGCTGCTGTACCGACAGGTCGAGGACGGTGACCTCCTCACCGGTGTCGGTGAGGGTGACCCGCCGGTCGAGCAGCTCGCCGAAGACGAGGCGCTCGGTGGGCCGCTGCTCGAAGCGCCGGACGTTGAGCACCCCGGTGGTGATGACCTGGCCGGTCTCGATGCCGGTGACCCGGGTCATGGGCAGGAAGATGCGGCGCCGGGTGGTGAGTTCGACGACGAGGCCGAGCACCCGCGGGGGTTTGCCGGCGACGCGCAGCATGACGACCAGATCGCGTACACGTCCCACCTGGTCGCCGGTCGGGTCGAACACGGCGATGCCGGAGAGATGGGAGACGAAGATCCGGGGGGCGCCCGCTGCCATGGCCGCGGCTCCTTTTCGTAAGCGTGCGTCAGACTGCGTGAAAGCTGTTCCGTACGGTGTCTCTTTCCCGAATTGCCCGCTCGGACGGGCTTCAGGCTAGCCCGTCCCGAACGGCTCCGCTCTGGCGGCCGGTCCGGACGGACTGGCTCCGCTCGCCGTTCACGGCCCCGGTACGCTGCCGTACGCCGCTTGGACCCCTCTCAGCTCCTTGCCGGCCCCTTGCCAGGCCCCTTGTCAGTCCTAGCCAGTCCTAGCCAGTCCTTGCCAGTCCTTGTCAGAAAGGCAGCCCCACCTGTGTCTGTGACTCCCCGGCGCCGAATCCGCAGGGCCGCGATGATGGGCGCGGCGTGCGCCCTGGCGGTGACCGGAGCGGGGCTGACGGGATGCAGTAGTGAGGACCCGGACGCCGGCACCAACGGCGTCGGCAAACTCCCGGCCGACAAGATCCACGCCAAGACGCGCACGGCCGCCGAGTCCGCCCGGGCGGTACGCCTGCACGGGACCGTCGCCGCCGGCGGGGACACGTACACCCTCGACATGCGGCTGAAGCCCGACGGAGGGACCGGGTCGGTCGCCGCCGACGGGACGACGTTCGGACTGCTGCGCGTCGGCGAGCAGCTCTTCCTCAAGGCCGACGCCGGGTTCTGGAGCCACGACGGCGGCGACACCACGGCCGCCGAGAAGCTGGCCGGCAAGTACGTCAAGGTGCCGCAGAGCGACCCCGTGTACAAGAAGTTCAGCGGCTTCGCGGACAAGGACGTCCTCCTGGACGGCCTGCTGACGCTGCACGGCACGGTGGAGACGGACGGGCGCCACGAGCAGGAGGGAGTGCGCACCGTCCGGATCACCGGCGACGAGGGCTCCGGCGGCTCGCTGGACGTCTCCCTGGAGGGCACGCCCTACCCGCTGCGCCTGGTCCGGGCGGGCAGAGCGGGCACGATCAGCTTCTCGGACTGGAACAAGGACTTCGCGCTCACGGAGCCGGCGAAGGACGACACGCTGGACTACGGCAAGCAGCTGCCGACGTCCTAGGACGCGCTAACGCCTCTTCCGGCGTTTCAGCAGCAGGCGCGGCAGCCCCGCCGGGAGCGGTCCGCGCGTCGTCGCCGGGCTCGGCAGCGGCGCCTCGGCCAGCGAACCGTCGGGCAGCGGCGCCGTCGCCCCCGTCGGTTCCAGGCGCAGCACCCGGCACTCACGGGCCCAGCGGCCGGTCATCGCCTCGCCGTCCGGGGCGTTCAGCCGCTTGCCCTTGAGGTCGGCGACCGCCGCCTGCCACGCCTCGGAGCCGGACGGCAGCTCCACGACCCGGGCCGTCCAGGAGACCAGCCGGCCCCCCTTGTCCTTGCTGCGCACCGTCACTTCGGCCGCGGCCCCGTCGGCCAGCCCCGGCAGCGGCTGCTCGCCGGGGCCGTCGCCGACGACGCACGCCGCGCCCTCGTGCCAGACGTGCCAGAGCGGACGCGCGGCCGCCCCGGGCCCGCCGACCCAGATGAGACCGGACTTCTTCGTGGCCTCCTCGACGAGGGCCTGGTCGAGCAGCTCGCTTGTCATGCGGTCAGCCTATCCAGCCCGGTGCGGCGGTACGGCTGTCCTGTCCGTACGGTCCCCGTCAGGGCCGGCCGGAGTCGGCCGGTCAGAGCCAGCCGTTGCGCTTGAGCGTGCGGTGGATGCCCAGACAGATACCGACCGTGATCGACAGGACCAGCGGGTAACCGAACTTCCAGTGCGTCTCCGGCATGTAGTCGAAGTTCATGCCGTACACCCCGCACACCATCGTCGGTACGGCGATGATCGCCGCCCACGAGGTGATCTTGCGCATGTCCTCGTTCTGCGCGACGGACGCCTGGGCGAGGTTGGCCTGAAGGATGGAGTTCAGCAGCTCGTCGAAGCCGACGACCTGCTCCTGCACCCGCGCGACGTGGTCGGCGACGTCCCGGAAGTACTTCTGGATCTCCGGGTCGATCAGCCGCATCGGCCGCTCGCTGAGCAGCTGCATGGGGCGCAGCAGCGGGGAGACCGCCCGCTTGAACTCCAGGACCTCGCGCTTGAGTTGGTAGATCCGGCCGGCGTCGGTGCCGCGCGGCGTGCCCTTGCGGCCCGGCGAGAACACCTCCGTCTCGACCTCGTCGATGTCGTCCTGCACCGCGTCGGCGACCGCGATGTAGCCGTCGACGACGTGGTCGGCGATGGCGTGCAGCACCGCGGAGGGGCCCTTGAGCAGCAGTTCGGGGTCCTCCTGGAGCCGGTGCCGCAGCGCGCGCAGCGAGCCCTGCCCGCCGTGCCGGACGGTGATGAAGAAGTCCCGCCCGGTGAAGCACATGACCTCGCCGGTCTCCACCACCTCGCTGTTGGCGGTGAGTTCGTCGTGGTCGACGTAGTGGATGGTCTTGAAGACCGTGAACAGGGAGTCGTCGTAGCGCTCCAGCTTGGGCCGCTGGTGGGCCTGGACGGCGTCCTCCACGGCCAGCGGGTGCAGTCCGAACTCCCGGGCGATACCGGCGAATTCGTCCTCGGTGGGCTCGTGCAGGCCGATCCACACGAACCCTCCGTCGCGGCGCACCTGGCGCATCGCCGTCTGCGGGCTCAGCGGCGCGTCCGTCTCGACGCGCGTGCCGTCGCGGTAGACGGCGCAGTCGACGACGGCGGTGGCGGTCGCCGGGTCGCGGGTGGTGTCGTAGGCGCCGCTGTCCTTGCGCAGAGAGACGCGGGACGGGCGGACCGCGGCGCGCAGGTCACGGATCATCGACATGGCAGGCTCCTTCGCGACGGGCAGCGAACGGCGCCGGTGGCGGGTGGAGCCACCCGGAATGAGGACGTCCTGAGTACGTGTGTTCCGCACGTCCACAAAGCGGGGAGCACCGCACCGTCGCGGTGGCCGGCTTCGCTGCTGGTTTCAGCTGCTGGTTTCAGCTGCTGATACGGATCGATGAATCGACGAATCGATGAATCGACGGACCGGATCAGGCAAAACGAGACGAAGTGCTCTTCCGCGTGAAGGCGCGCGGGTGATGGGAGGCGGCAGGGGCGGGAAGCCGGAGCAGCTGCATCAGCGGCCGGAAGAGCGGGTGGTACTGCACGGTCGACTTCGGTCCATGCCAGCCCCACCTCCTCCGGCCGGTCCCTCGTGAGGGACGATCGATTCCCTCTGTTTGGAGGGGCTCCCCGTAGGGGAGTCTTCATGGGGTCGGGGTCTTGATCGCGACGCGCTGCGTGCTGCCCCGAACCGCTGGGCCAGAGTACCAGTCACCCACGTGTCAAGGTGCCGCTTCGCCGCTTCACCACGGGTTCTATGCTCGCCGCATGGCTGATGTTCTTCCTCTGGTCGAGGCCCGGTTGCACAGCGCGCTGGGCGAGCCGGACGCACGCGCGGCGGTCACCTTTCTCGGTACCGACCGTATCGAGGTGCTCCGCTTCCCCGGCGGCGGCCAGGAGGGCGACATCGTCCGCTATGCCACCCTCGGCATGGCGGCGCAGCCCATGGCGGACCCCACGGCCGTGCTCGCCGATCCGCTCAAGGGCCCCCGTGCCGAGCTGGTCCTCTCCGTCCGGGCCGGTCTCGCCGACACCGACAAGGTGCTCCGTCCGCTCGCCGTGCTGGCGGCGTCCCCGCAGGTCGAGGGCGTGGTCGTGGCGCCCGGAGCCTCCCTGGACGTGGGCGCGGCGCTGTGGCCCGGGGCGCCGTTCACCTCGGTGCTGGTGGCCGAGCCGGGCGGCCTGGTCGAGGACCTGGAGCTGGACGCCCCGCTGGACCCCGTACGGTTCCTGCCGCTACTGCCGATGACGCCGAACGAGGCGGCCTGGAAGCGGGTGCACGGTGCGCAGGCCCTGCAGGAACGCTGGCTGACGCACGGGACGGACCTGCGCGATCCGTCCCGCGGGTCCGTCCCGCTGGAGTGACGGAACTCACCGGTCTCCGGCCCGCGTCCGTCGGTCGGCGGAGTCCGTGGGTCAGCGAAGGCCGTGACTCCGTGACTCCGTCCTCGGCCGCGTGCCGCGGCTCGGTTCCGGTTCCTGAATGGTGCAAAGTACACCTGGTTCCGGCTGGGTGGCCGTTCCGTCCGGATGGGTGATCGTCCTTGACGTGGGCGGGTGAGGGTAGGACCGTGGGGCCCTATGAGGGGCGAACCCAGTTGCCCGAAATGTGGTGGCCGGGTCAGGGCTCCCGGCCTCTTCTCCGATTTCTGGCAGTGCGACCTGCACGGCACCGTGTATCCGGTGCAGCCCGTGCTCCCGCCCAGCGTCGAGGCGCTCGGCGTCGTGGTGCACCGCACGCAGGTGCCGGTCTGGATGCCGTGGCCGCTGCCCGTCGGGTGGCTGTTCACCGGCGTGGCGTGCGCGGGCGACGATCGCAGTGGCGGCCGGGCGACCGCCGTGGCCTGCTCCGGCCCCGGACCCCTCGGTGGCGTCGGTGAGCTGATCCTGATCGCCGAGGAACTCGGCGTCGGCCTCGGGGCGCGGTACGCGGGCATCGACGCCCCGGACCCCGGGCCGTTCATGGACGTCGAGAAGCCGCCCCAGGCGAAAGTCCTGGCGGCCGGCCGTCCGACGCCCCTGTGGCACGTCTCCGGCGCGCCCGTCGACCGCGCGGTCTTCGCCGGGGAGGCCCTCGGAATGTGGCTGTGGGCCGTCGTGTGGCCGGAGCGAGCGGGCCTGCTGATGTACGAGGAACTGGTGCTGACCGACCTGCGGGACGCGGGCGCCGAGGTGGACCTGGTGCCGTGCGGGGCGCTGTCGCCGCGGCTGATCCAGCCGTAGGTGCCGCGTGGGGCCCTGCCCCTTGCCCTCAGCGGCCCCCCCGGGGTCGTCGCGGGGGCGGGTGCGCGTAGGGGGTGCAGGGCCGCTGCGGGTGTGACAGTGGTGCGTGGAGTTCCGGTTATCCTTGAGCGTCCCCTTCCGTCCCGTCACCGCTTGGAGTCAGCGTCGTGCGCATCGATCTGCACACCCACTCCACCGCGTCCGACGGTACGGACACCCCGGCCCAGCTCGTGCGCAAGGCCGCCACGGCCGGGCTGGACGTCGTCGCGCTCACCGACCACGACACCACGCGCGGACACGCCGAGGCTGTCGCCGCGCTCCCCGAGGGACTCACCCTCGTCACCGGCGCCGAACTCTCCTGCCGCCTCGACGGTGTCAGCATGCACATGCTGGCCTACCTCTTCGACCCCGAGGAGCCCGCCCTGCTCGCCGAGCGTGAGCTGGTCCGGGACGACCGGGTGCCGCGGGCCAAGGGCATGGTCGCGAAGCTCAACGCACTGGGCGTGCCCGTCACCTGGGAGCAGGTCGCGCGCATCGCCGGCGACGGTTCGGTCGGACGGCCGCACGTGGCCACCGCCCTCGTCGAACTCGGCGTCGTGCCGACCGTGGGCGACGCCTTCACCCAGGACTGGCTGGCCGACGGCGGCCGGGCCTTCGTGGAGAAGCACGAGACCGACCCCTTCGAGGCGCTCCGGCTGATCAAGGGCGCGGGCGGCGTCGCCGTGTTCGCGCACCCGGCCGCCGCCAAACGGGGCCGTACGGTACCGCAGACCGCGATCGCGGACCTGGCCGCCGCCGGGCTCGACGGCATCGAGGTCGACCACATGGACCACGACACGGACACGCGCGCACGGCTGCGGGGTATGGCGGAGGAACTGGGACTCCTGGTGACCGGCTCCAGCGACTACCACGGCTCCCGGAAGACCTGCGTACTCGGCGAGTACACGACGGACCCCGAGGTGTACGGGGAGATCACGCGGCGGGCGTTCGGGGCGTTCCCCGTGCCGGGGGCCGGCGGGGTCTGAGTCCCGCCCCGGCCACACCTTTCCTCCCCTCTCCCGCAAGGCCAGTAGCTCACCCATGTTCGACGTCGCCGTCTTCGGCTCTCTGTTCCTGACCCTTTTTGTCATCATGGATCCCCCTGGGATCACCCCGATCTTCCTCGCGCTGACCTCCGGCCGGCCCGCCAAGGTGCAGAAGCGGATGGCCTTCCAGGCCGTCTGCGTGGCCGGTGGCGTCATCACGGTGTTCGGTCTGCTGGGGCACCAGATCCTGGGCTACCTGCACGTGTCCGTGCCCGCGCTGATGATCGCGGGCGGACTGCTCCTCCTCCTGATCGCGCTCGACCTGCTCACCGGCAAGACCGACGAGCCGAAGCAGACCAAGGACGTCAACGTCGCCCTCGTGCCGCTGGGCATGCCGCTGCTCGCCGGGCCCGGGGCGATCGTGTCGGTCATCCTCGCCGTGCAGAAGGCCGACAGCGCGACCGCCCAGGTGTCGGTATGGGCGGCGATCCTCGCGATCCACGTGGTGCTGTGGCTGGTGATGCGGTATTCGCTTCTGATCATCCGGGTCATCAAGGACGGCGGCGTGGTCCTGGTGACCCGTCTCGCCGGCATGATGCTCTCCGCGATCGCGGTGCAGCAGATCATCAACGGCGTCACCCAGGTGATCCAGGGCACCTGAGGGGCACATGAGCCCCGGGCATGACCAGGGCCCCGCACGGAACGCCGTGCGGGGCCCTGGTCATGTGCGCAGAGGGTCTGCGGAGTCTCCGCGCTACAAGGCCGAGGCGTCGGCGGGGCGGATCCACAGGCGCTGCCCGATGGCGGCGGCCTGCTGAACGATGCGGTTCACGGAGGCGGCGTCCACGACGGTCGTGTCCACGGGGGTTCCGTCGACGTCATCGAGTCGCATGATTTCGAAGCGCATGGCCTCTCCCTTGATCTGGTCATCCTCCTGAGGAGAACTACTGATGTGGCTCCTGGGTCGTCGGTGCCCGGGCTTCCGTAATGTGTCAACGGAGTGCGCGCTGCAAACATTCCCTACGCTAAGGAAATTTTTCGAACTGCTAAATACTGACTGGTGAGCGGCATGATCCCGGGGTGGCGGGTGACCGTTAGAAGACTGATCGGGACCGGTTGTGTTCGCAGCGTGACCGCCGGGACAATGGAGGCGATGAACGACGACCTCACGTCCCTGGACGCCCGCATCGATCGCACCAACGAACTGCTGCAGCGCATGCTCGCCGAGGTGGCCAAGACGCCCTCGACCCACGCGATCTTCGTCGACGCCGGGTACCTCTACGCGGCGGCGGGACGCCTGGTGGCCGGGACCGAGGACCGCCGGGCCTTCGACCTCGACGCCGAGGGACTGATCGAGGCGCTCATCGACAAGGCGCGCACCATCTTCGCGGACAGCCGCCTGCTGCGCGTCTACTGGTACGACGGCGCCCGGCGCCGCATCCACACCGCCGAGCAGCAGTCCATCGCCGAGCTGCCGGACGTCAAGGTCCGCCTGGGCAACCTCAACGCCAACAACCAGCAGAAGGGCGTCGACTCACTCATCCGCTCCGACCTGGAGTCCCTCGCGCGGCACCGCGCCATCAGCGACGCGGCCCTGCTCGGCGGCGACGAGGATCTGGTGTCGGCGGTCGAGGCCGCCCAGGGCTACGGCGCCCGCGTCCACCTGTGGGGCATCGAGGCGCCGGAGGGCCGCAACCAGGCCGACCCGCTGCTCTGGGAGGTCGACAGCCAGCGCACCTTCGACCTGGATTTCTTCAAGCCGTACGTCTCCCGGCGCACGGCCCAAGCCTTCGACACGGCGGGCGTGGCCCGGCCGGCCCGCGAGGACGTCCGTTTCGTGGGCGCGCAGATCGCGGCGAAGTGGCTCGCGGCACGAGGCCGTGAATCGCTGGTGGAGCTGCTCCCCGGCCATCCCTATCTCCCCGGCTCGGTGGACCAGGACCTGCTGGTGGAGGCCGAGGGGCTGCTGCAGTACTCGCTGCGCGGCCAGCCCGACCTCCGCCGGGCGCTGCGGGACGGCTTCTGGGAGCACTTGCGGGCGCAGTACTAGGCACAGTGCCGGTCGCGCAGTACGTGCTCGCAGTGCCGGTCGCGCAGTACGTGCTCGCAGTCCGGGCGCACAGTGCGTACTGCTCGCAGTGCCGGGCACAGCTCAGTGCCACCTGCGGTACCGGCGGTGCTAGAGGTCCGTCTGCGGCCGGGTGGGGGCGCCGTCCCAGAAGTCGGCGAGGGCGCGGGCGGTCGGCAGGGGCCGGTCGGTGTTGGGGGAGTGTTCGGCGCCGGCGATCACGGTCCTGCGCGCGTCCAGCCGTACGGCCATCTCGTCCAGGAGGGGTACGGGCCAGGTGTCGTCGTACGCGCCCGACAGCACGTGGAACGGCAGCGGCACGGCGGCGAGCTCGGCGACGCGGTCCGGCTCGGTACACAACTGCCGCCCCGTGGCGAGTAGTTGAGCGGGCCTGGTGCCCAGCCAGCGGCTGCGCAGCCGTTGCGGGTCTCCGGGACCGACGGCGGGGCCGCCGACCTCCTCGGGTGGCCCCATCGTCTGGATCACCTCCCAGACCTCGGCCATCGTCATGGTGTCGAGCGCGTCCCGAAGGAGCTTCACCCGCTGCTGCTGGGAGACGGAGATCCTCGCCGGGCCCGAGGACATCAGCGTGAGGGAGGCGAAGGGGGCGTGGTCGAGCAGGACGGCGGCACGCGCGATCTGACCGCCGAGGGAGTGCCCGACGAGATGCACCCGGGTCCCGAGGGCGGCGACCTGCGCGAGCACGTCCCGGGCCAGCTCGGTCTGTGCGTAGCCGGCTTCGTCGTGCTCGGGTCCGTCGGACTCGTACTGCCCCCGCCCGTCCACGGCGACCGTACGGTACCCGCGCGCCCCGAGCGGTTCGTGGAGCTGTGTGAAGTCCTCCTTGCTCCCCGTGAACCCGGGCAGCATCAGCACCGTCCCCTTCGCCTCGACCCCGTCGGCCACGGGCGAGTCGACGACGGCGAACTCACCACGCGCGGTACGCAGCCGGTATGCGCGGGCGCCGGAGGGCAGGGTGAAGGTGGCGTTACTGCTCACGGGCAGAGGTTATCGGGCGATACGGGTGACGGAGAGGGCGGCCCGCTGCCGGGCGTCGCCCGCCCCGTCCCCGCCGACCCCGTGATTCCCTGCTCCAGCACCCGACCACCGGGCCTCCCGGTGGTCGGGTGTCCGGGCGGGGAGGCTAGGTGGGCGGGCCGGAGGCGCCGGCTGGTCGGGGGATGGGCGGGGGACGGATGCGGGAACGCCGTCGGCCCGGGCCCGCGCGGGTGGCGGGACCGGGCCGACGGTCGGGTGGCGGCGTTGATCAGCTTTCGCCGGCCTCCGCAGGCTGCGTGGCAGCCGCGGCTGCCTTGCGGGTGCGGCGCGCCTTCGGCTTCACCTCGGCCGTGTCGGCGGCCTCGGCGGGTGCCTCGACGGCAGCGGCTGCCTTACGGGTCCGGCGCCGCGGTGCGGCCTCCGGCTCCTGCGAGGCCTGGGCCGGGATACCGGCCGTGGCCTCGGTGGCTTCGACGGGCTCGGCGGCCTTGCGGGTGCGGCGGCGCGGCTTGGCCTCCGTGGCCTCGGCCGTGTCGACGGCGGTCTCGGCCGTGGTGGCGGCGGTCTTGGTGGCGGCCGTCTTGCGGGTGCGGCGCGGCTTGGCCTCGGCGGCTTCCGGGGCCTGCGCGTCCGCCTCGGTGACCTCCGCGGCCTTGCGGGTGCGGCGGCGTGGCTTGGCCTCCGTGGCCTCGGCCGTGTCGACGGCGGCTTCCGCCTCGGCTGCGGCGGTCTTGGCCGCGGCCGTCTTGCGGGTGCGGCGCGGCTTCGCCTCGGCCGCTTCCGGCTCCTGTGCCGTCTGGGCCGGGATACCGGCCGTGGCCTCGGTGGCTTCGACGGGCTCGGCGGCCTTGCGGGTGCGGCGGCGCGGCTTGGCCTCCGTGGCCTCGGCCGTGTCGACGGCGGTCTCGGCCTTGGTGGCGGCCGTCTTGCGGGTGCGGCGCGGCTTGGCCTCCGCGGTCTCCGTGAGGTCCGCGGTGTCCGTCGCGGCCGACGCCGTCGCGGCCTTCTTGCGGGTGCGGCGGGGCTTCGTCTCCGTGGGTTCGGACGCGGGCTCGGTCACTCCCTCGGCCGTGTCGACCGCCGTCTCGGCGGCCGTGGTCGTGACCGCCGCCTTGCGGGTGCGGCGGCGCGGCTTCTCCACGGGAGCCTCGACCGGCGGGGCCTCGACGACCGCCGGCTCGACCACCGGTGTGGCCTCCAGCGGCGCGGTCGGCGTCTCGGCCGCCTTGCGGGTGCGGCGGCGACGCGACTGCGCAGGCGCCTCGGCGATCTCCGTGGCGTCCGCGGTCTCGGAGGCCGCGAGCGTGGTGTCCGCCGTCCGCGCCGAGGGGGCGTCGGTCGCCGTGGCCGTCACCGGCTGGCGCGACGGCTCTCCACTGCGCGTGCGGCGCCGGCGGCGCAGCGTGCGGGGAGCCTTGACGGCGTCCGTGTCCGCGTCGGCCACGCTGTCCGCACGGCCGGCCACGGCCTCGGGTGCGACGGTGGCGGAGGCGTCCGCGTCCACCGGTGCCCCACCGCGCATCCGGCGGCGGCGACGCGGCGTCGTACGGGACGAACGCTCGCGCTCGGCGGAACGGGACTCGTCCCGGCCACCACGGCCACCGCGGCCACCCCGGCCGTCACGGTCGCCGCGCGCGCGGCCACCCGGTTCGCCCAGGTCCTCCAGCTCCTCCGCCTCGAGGCCGGCGCGCGTGCGCTCCGAGCGGGGCAGGACACCCTTGGTGCCCTCGGGGATGCCGAGGTCGGTGTAGAAGTGCGGGGAGGTGGAGTACGTCTCCGGCGGGTCGCTGAAACCCAGGTCCAGCGCCTTGTTGATCAGCTGCCAGCGCGGGATGTCGTCCCAGTCGACCAGCGTGATCGCCGTACCCTTCGCGCCCGCGCGGCCGGTCCGGCCGATGCGGTGCAGGTACGTCTTCTCCTCTTCCGGCGACTGGTAGTTGATGACGTGCGTCACGCCTTCGACGTCGATGCCGCGGGCGGCGACGTCGGTGCAGACGAGCACGTCCACCTTGCCGTTGCGGAAGGCGCGCAGGGCCTGCTCGCGGGCGCCCTGGCCGAGGTCGCCGTGGACCGCGCCGGAGGCGAAGCCGCGCTGCTTGAGCTGGTCGGCCAGGTCGGCCGCCGTGCGCTTGGTGCGGCAGAAGACCATGGCCAGTCCCCGGCCGTCGGCCTGCAGTATGCGCGCCACCATCTCGGGCTTGTCCATGTTGTGCGCGCGGTAGATGAACTGCTTCGTGTTCGCGACCGTCGCGCCCGCGTCGTCCGGCGAGGTGGCGCTGATGTGCGTGGGCTGCGACATGTAACGGCGGGCCAGCCCGATGACCGCGCCCGGCATGGTGGCCGAGAACAGCATGGTCTGGCGCCGGGCCGGGAGCATGTTGATGATCTTCTCGACGTCGGGCAGGAAGCCCAGGTCGAGCATCTCGTCGGCCTCGTCCAGGACCAGGCTCTTGATGTGCTTCAGGCTCAGCTTCTTCTGGCCCGCGAGGTCCAGCAGGCGGCCCGGGGTACCGACGATCACGTCGACGCCCTTCTTGAGGGCCTCGACCTGGGGCTCGTAGGCCCGGCCGCCGTAGATGGCGAGGACGCGCACGTTGCGGACCTTGCCGGCGGTCAGGAGGTCGTTGGTGACCTGCTGGCACAGCTCGCGCGTCGGGACGACGACGAGGGCCTGCGGGGCGTCGGTCAGGGCCTCGGGGGCGGCGCGGCCCGCCTCGACGTCGGCGGGGACGGTCACGCGCTCGAGGAGCGGGAGGCCGAAGCCCAGCGTCTTGCCGGTGCCGGTCTTGGCCTGGCCGATGACGTCCTTGCCCGAAAGGGCCACGGGGAGCGTCATCTCCTGGATGGGGAAGGGAGTGATGATGCCGACGGCTTCAAGGGCTTCGGCGGTCTCGGGGAGGATCCCGAGGGATCGGAACGTCGTAGTCAGGGTGCTGCCTCTTCTGTGTACGTGGTGCGAGGCGAGCGCGCGGGTCGTGCCGGACCGTGTCGGGGACGTCGGCTGCCTTACGGGGGAGCCGTAGGACACGGGACCTCTGTCGACGCTCCAGCGCTCGTACCACTGAGGGTCCCCCTCCGGATTCCGTACGCAGTGTGGCGTACGGCAGGGAGGGCTGTCGGGTCGGAGCCGATCGGGCCACCGACCGGGCATCCTCATGCGTGCGGCCCGACGAAGATGTCACGTACCCGTACGTCACATACTCGGCAGGCGCATTACCACCATACCCCGGATTCGCGCACACGCGATGGCCGATTTGGTCGCGTAGTTGTCGTCACACTGATCGGCCGGGGTGGATCGGGGGCCGACCTGGGCCGACGGGGGTCCTTCCGGCAGACGGCAGGCGGGCTATTGTGCGCTGCATGACGAGCTCGGACAAGCCTGGCAACGCCGCAGACGCCCCCGCCGAAACCACCGGAGCCACCGAAATCTCCGGAACCACTGAAACCTCCGCAGCCACCGAAACCACTGGAGCCACCGGGGTCGCCGCCCTGGACTGGGCGACGGCAGCCGCCGACCCCCAGTACCGCGCCGCGGTCGTGGACCTGCTCGGTGCGCTCGCGTACGGCGAGCTGGCGGCGTTCGAGCGGCTCGCGGAGGACGCCAAGCTGGCGCCCACGCTCGCGGACAAGGCGGAGCTGGCGAAGATGGCGTCGGCGGAGTTCCACCACTTCGAGCGGCTCCGCGACCGGCTCGCCGAGATCGGCGAGGAGCCGACGGCGGCGATGGAGCCGTTCGTGGCCGCCTACGACGGCTTCCACAAGCAGACGGACCCCTCCGACTGGCTGGAGGGGCTCGTCAAGGCATACGTCGGTGACTCCATCGCCAGCGACTTCTACCGAGAGGTCGCGGCCCGCCTCGACTCCGACACCCGCGAGCTGGTGCTGGCCGTGCTCGACGACACCGGGCACGCCGGTTTCGCCGTGGAGAAGGTGCGTGCGGCGATCGACGCGGACCCGCGGGTGGGCGGGCGGCTCGCGCTGTGGGCGCGGCGGCTGATGGGGGAGGCCCTCTCGCAGTCCCAGCGGGTGGTCGCCGACCGGGACGCCCTGTCGACGATGCTGGTGGGCGGTGTCGCGGACGGCTTCGACCTGGCCGAGGTCGGCAGGATGTTCTCCCGGATCACCGAGGCGCACACCAAGCGGATGGCGGCGCTGGGTCTGGCGGCCTGAGCGCTGCCGGGCACCCCGGTGCGGGTCCCGTCGGGCGCTCACTTCCGGCGTGGACCCCACCGGACGCGGCGGCCGCTCAGGCGGTCGCCGATCGGCCACGGAGTCTTCCCGCGGGCCGCAGCAGCAGCGACAGCGAGGCCGCGGAGAGGGCCGCCGAGCCCAGGAGGACCAGCAGCAGACCGCCGGCGCCCAGCGCGGTGTGTGTGACGAACGCCCCGAACAGTGCCCCCGCGATCCCTGTCGGCAGGACCAGGACACGGTCCGGCAGACGGTGTGGCAGACGGCGGGCGGCGGCCCATGCCAGGGCCAGGCCGAGGATCGCGGCGCTGAGCGCTTCCAAGAGCATGTCGGGGGTCCCTCCCACATGGCCGGCCTGCCCGAAACGGTCACAGCCGTCTTACCCCTGACCTGCGGAATGCAACCCTCCCTCTGTGGGTGAACTGTGCTCCGTGTGTGAAACGGGAAGAGCTCGGACAACGGGAAGACCTCGGACAACGGGAAGACCTCGGACAACGGGAAGAGCTCGGACAACGGGAGGGGCCCGGCGGCTGGTCACCGCCGGGCCCCTCCCGTTCTTCGTCCGTCGCCCTGCTTCCGCCGGCTACAGCGCGCCGAAGCCCACCTTGCGCGGGGCAGGCTCGCCGATCTCGACGTAGGCGAGACGGTCGGCCGGCACCAAGACCTTGCGACCGTGTTCGTCCACCAGGCTCAGCAGCGCCGACTTGCCGGCCAGTGCATCGGCCACCACCCGCTCGACCTCCTCGGCACTCTGACCGCTCTCCAGAACGATCTCGCGGGGCGCGTGCTGCACGCCGATCTTGACCTCCACGGCTATGTCCCTCCGACGGTCAGTGAAGTGCGCGATCTTCGCGCCGTACCCAGCACACATTAGCCCGGTGAGGGGACGTACACGCTGCGGCGGAGAACGCCAGGAGCGAACAGCCGACGGGAACAGGCCGTCGTACGCCCGCGGCCGCCCGGCGCACCGTGCCGGTCAGTGCTGCTCGCTGCCGTGCAGCGGGAAGCCGGCGATGCCCCGCCAGGCCAGTGAGGTCAGCAGCTGGACCGCCTGGTCGCGCGGCACGCTGCGGTCGCTGTGCAGCCAGGAGCGGGCCACCACCTGGGCGAGACCGCCCAGCCCGGAGGCCAGCAGCATCGACTCGGCGCGCGAGAGTCCGGTGTCCTCGGCGATGACGTCGCAGATCGCCTCGGCGCACTCGTTCGTGACCTTGTCGACGCGCTCGCGCACGGCGGGCTCGTTGGTCAGGTCCGACTCGAAGACCAGGCGGAAGGCGCCGCCGTCGTCCTCGACGTACGCGAAGTAGGCGTCCATCGTCGCCCGGACCCGCTGCTTGTTGTCGGTCGTCGACGCGAGCGCGATCCGTACGGACTGGATCAGGGCCTCGCAGTGCTGGTCCAGCAGGGCGAGGTAGAGGTCGAGCTTGCCCGGGAAGTGCTGGTAGAGCACCGGCTTGCTGACGCCGGCGCGTTCGGCGATGTCGTCCATCGCGGCCGCGTGGTAGCCCTGGGCCACGAAAACTTCCTGTGCGGCGCCCAGCAGCTGGTTGCGTCGGGCTCGGCGGGGAAGGCGTGTGCCCCGTGGGCGTACCGCCTCTGTCTGCTCGATGGCTGTCACGCCGCCTCCCATAGTCGTCCTCGTGCGGTGTGCGCCGCGTCGCCATCGTACTTTTCGGTAACCGTGGTGTGTGCGCTGCGAGCGCAGAATTTCACGGACCGGACGGTGGTGAAAGCAGCACAACAGGTTTCAAAAGGGTTCAGGCCGGGCAGAGATGGCCTCCTTCGGCTCGGCGGGCCTCTCCGTCGTCTCGCGGCGCCGCGTCTCAGCGGTAGTCGTCCTCGTCGTGGGAGACGACCCGGGCCTGTTCCACCAGGTCGGCCTCGTTGGCGCGGTCCGGGTCGACGCCGGTCAGCGGGTCGTCGCGCTCCGGAGCGATGTCGGCCTGCTGCTCGGCCGCGTCGGCGTCGGGTGCCTCGACGTCGAATTCCTCCGGTTCCTGTGCCTCGTCGTCGAAGGTCTCGGGGTCGGTCGGGTCGACGGTCATGCTGGGCTCCCTTCCTACGGACGTCCCTGAAGGTGCAGGGGCCACACGCGGGTGCCCACTCCACGAGCCTAGGAGACACCCGATCCGGACGCCATGCGTCGGCTCCTGCCTACGCTGGGGGCCGGCGCGGCGGGCTGGCGCCGTGCACGCGCTTGTGACGGCGAACACATGAACCACCGTGTGATCGTCTCGTAACATTGCCGCATGCCTTCGACCGAGCCGCCGACCGTGCCGCCCGCCAACGTGCTGCCGAAGGTCGCAGCCGTCAAGGTCGCGGCCGGTGAGCGGCTCAGGTCGGTACAGCTGCCCGGCATCACCCTGACGGTGCGCTCGAGGCCGCCCGCGCGCGAGGGACTGCCGCCCGCGCTCTACGTCCACGGCCTCGGCGGCTCCTCGCAGAACTGGTCGGCGCTGATGCCGCTGCTGGAGGGCGTTGTCGCAGGCGAGGCCATCGACCTGCCGGGCTTCGGGGACTCCCCGCCACCGGACGACGGCGACTACTCGATCACGGGTCACGCGCGCGCGGTCATCCGCCACCTCGACGCGGCCGGGCGCGGCCCCGTCCACCTCTTCGGCAACTCGCTCGGCGGCGCCGTCGTCACGCGCGTGGCCGCGGTGCGGCCCGACCTGGTGCGGACGCTGACCCTCGTGTCGCCCGCGCTGCCGGAGATCCGCGTGCAGCGCAGCGCCGTGCCGACGGGGCTGCTGGCACTGCCGGGGGTGGTGTCGCTGTTCACCCGGCTCACCCGGGAGTGGACCGCGGAGCAGCGGGTCCGCGGAGTGACGGCGCTCTGCTACGGCGACCCGGGGAGGGTGTCGCCGGAAGGCTTCCGCAACGCCGTGGAGGAGATGGAACGGCGGATGCGACTGCCGTACTTCTGGGACGCGATGGCCCGCTCCGCACGCGGAATCGTCAACGCGTACACGCTGGGCGGCCAGCACGGGCTGTGGCGACAGGCCGAACGGGTTCTCGCACCGACGCTGCTGGTCTACGGTGGACGGGACCAACTCGTCGGCTACCGCATGGCCCAGCGGGCTGCCCGCGCCTTCCGTGACTCCCGGCTGCTGACCCTGCCGGACGCGGGACACGTGGCGATGATGGAATATCCGGAGACCGTGGCCACGGCGTTCCGCGAACTCCTCGCGGACACCGGGGAACCGATGGTCGGCGAGAGGACCGAAGAGGCCGTCGACGACGAGCCCGCCAACCAGACCACAGGAGGCTGAGGCGCGACGTGGGACGCCACAGCCGCCGCGGACCCGCCCCCAAGGCCGACGCCGCGGACACCGCCGCGGCGCGGGAGCCCCGGCCCGGCCTGCTGGGCCGCCGCCGGGCGCCCGGTCCTCCGGCGGAGGAGCAGGCACCGCAGGCGAACGGAACGCCCGGCACGGCTCCCCACGGGACAACGGACGGGGCGCCGGGCAGGGCGGACGGGACCCGAGGCGGGGCCCCGTCCGGCGGCCCGCAGGGATATGCGGGCCCGGGCCCGCATTCAGGCCCGGCCCCAGGTCCACGGCTCCCGGGCGGGATGCCGGCCCATGGTTTTCCGACGGTTTCGGACGGCACTCCGGCGCGTGGTTTTCCGACGGCTACGGACGCTACTCCGGCGCGTGGCTTCCAGGGTGTCGCGGATGGCACTCCGGCGCACGGTGTGCCGCGGACCCGTGGTGGCCATCCCGAGCAGCGTGAACCCGGCGGCGGCTGGGGCGAGCTGAGCGGGCGGGCCGGTGCCGGGCACGGCATTGCGGGGGGACCGTCTGCAGGTGCCCCCTCGCGGCCCGCGCCGCCCTCCTCGCCTTCCTCGTATCCTTCGCGACCCGTGCAATCCGGGCCCCCCGGTCGGTCCGCGCGGCCCGGCCCGTCCTTCCCGCGGCAACGGCAGGCGGCTGCGGGAGAACCACGGCAGGAGTACCTGGACGCCTTCGGCGAGGACGGCGACGTCTTCGCCGCCCGCTCCCCGCGCCGCACCCCCGTCTCCGCGCGCCCCGCCGACCCGTACGCCTCCGTCACCGACTGGAGCGCCGACGGGGTCGGCGGCATCGCGGGTGGCGGTGGCGGAGGCGTTGGCACAGCCTCCGGCACCGATTCCGACGACGCGCCGCCCACCGGTCGGCCCGCGCCGGCCAAGGGCGGCAAGGGCAGGACCTTCACCGGCATCGCCGCGGCCGCCGTCACCACCGTGCTGGCGGTCGTCGTGGCCGGGCAGGTCGCCGACGGGGCGGACGGCGAGGACGTGCAGTCGCAGTCCGCCGCCGACCAGGCCCGCGGCGTCCGCGACTCCGCGTCGCGCACGGACGGACGGCCGACGCCCTCGGCACCCGAGTCCCCGGCGCCACTGACGTACGAGCAGAAGATGGGAAAGAAGTACCCGCTCAGCGCCACGCTCGAGGGTTCGGGGAAGTTCGACGCGGTCCCGGGCATTGCCAAGGGGCCGGGGACGGGGCAGAAGTACACCTACCGCGTGGACGTGGAACAAGGGCTCGGACTCGACGCGCGACTCTTCGCCGATGCGGTGCAGAAGACGCTCAACGACGACCGGAGCTGGGCCCACAACGGCGCCCGCACCTTCGAGCGCATCCACTCCGGGCAGCCCGACTTCGTCATCACGCTGGCCAGCCCCGGCACCACCGCAGTGTGGTGCGCCAAGTCCGGCCTGGACACCACCCAGGACAACGTGTCCTGCGACTCGGCCGCCACCGAGCGCGTGATGATCAACGCCTACCGGTGGGCGCAGGGCGCGGAACCGTACGGCGACGACCTCCACGGGTACCGGCAGATGCTGATCAACCACGAGATCGGCCACCGCATCGGCTTCAACCACGTTACCTGCGACAAGGACGGTGAACTCGCCCCGGTCATGCAGCAGCAGACCAAGTTCATCGACCACGACGGAATCGACTGCCGCCCCAACCCCTGGGCGTACCCCAACAGCTGACCGCGAGGCCCGGCCGTTCGTCGCTCACCGTGACGGATTCATCCCTTAGCGCGACAGAACGCACTCCGGGTCGGAAAGTTACGGCCGTTCACCCCTTTTGGTGGCGCGATGGACAACCGTCCATCGCGCCACCGCCTTGTCCGCATACGTTCGTCCCGCTGCGAGCCGCCGGGCCAACGACGGCTCCCCAGACGGGAGATCGGGGGTGCGCGCGTGCGCATCGGACTGCTTACGGAGGGTGGCTACCCGTATGTGAACGGTGAGGGCGGACCCTGGTGCGACCGGCTCGTGCGCGGTCTCGAGCAGCACGAGTTCGACGTCTACGCGCTCAGTGACAGCGAGCGCCAGGAGACTGACGGGTGGGTGCCGCTGCCGCCGCAGGTCAGCCGGGTCCGCACCGCGTCGCTGTGGGACGCCGGGGACGGCGGCGCCGTGCACGGACGGCGGGCTCGCAGGCGCTTCGCCGAGTGCTACGGGGAACTGGCCGCGGCCCTCTGCACCGCCACCCCCAACGACTCGTCCGGGGCCTCGCAGGAGGCGTCGGCCCTTGAGGCGGACCGTTTCGCCAGCGCGCTGTACGGGCTCGCCGAACTTGCCCGTGACGAGGGCGGGCTGTCCGGCGCACTGCGCTCGGAGGCCGCCGTACGCGCCCTGGAACGCGCCTGTCGCGCGCCCGGCGCCCACCGCGCGGCGCGTGAGGCGCGCGTCCCCGATCTGCTCACCGTCGCCGCGCGCCTCGAACGCGTTCTGCGCCCCCTGTCGCTCGACTGGTACGAGGACGACGGCCTCGGTGCGGTCGACCTGTGCCACGCCGCCTCCGGTGGCACGGCCGCGCTGCCCGGCCTGCTCGCCCGGCACTTCCGCGACGTGCCCCTGCTGGTGACCGAGTACGGGGTCCGGCTGCGGACGCACTACCTCACCGACCTCACCGACCCCGACTCGCCACCCGCGACACGGTCCCTGCTGGCCGCCTTCCACACCCGACTGGCCGCCGAGACCTACCGGCACGCGGCCGTGATCACGCCCGGCAACACGCACGCCCGCCGCTGGCAGGAGCGCTGCGGGGCCGACCGCACCAAGCTCCGCACGGTCCACCCGGGCATGGACGCGGCCCCCTACGCGGAGGTGGGAGAGTCGCCGGACCGCGCCGACCCGCACACCCTCGTCTGGGTCGGCCGCGTCGAGCCCGCCAAGGACCTGGTCTCGCTGCTGCACGCCTTCGCGGAGATCCGCGAGGAGGAGCCGGGAGCCCGCCTCAGGATCATCGGCGCCCCCGACGGCCCCGAGGGCGCGGCCTACCTCGCCCACTGCAAGGGCCTGGCCGCGCAGCTCTTCCCCGACGAGGCCGACGGCCCGTACGCCGTCGGCCGCAACCCGGTGTCCTTCGAGGAGACCGGCGGACCGGAACTGCCGTCCCGCGTCGACGCGTACGCCGCGGGCGCCCTGGTGGTCCTCTCCAGCGTCGTCGAGGGGTTCCCGACCGGCCTGGTCGAGGCCATGCTCTGCGGGCGCGCGACGGTGTCCACGGACGTCGGCGCGGTGGTGGAGGCCATCGGCGGCACCGGACTCGTCGTGCCGCCGCGTAATCCCCGGGCGCTCGCCGAGGCGTGTGTCGCCCTGCTGCGTGACCCCGAGCGCCGTGAGCGCCTGGGTGCCGCCGCGCGCGCCCGCGCACTGGAGCTGTTCACCGTCGAGCAGAACGTCGCGGCATTTCACGGCATTTACCTGGAGATCCTTTCGAGGGCGCCCGTACGCCGCGTCGCCCCCGACGACACCGGAGAGCCGCTGCCGTTCGCCGTTCCTGCCGAGGCGCACGTCCTCGGCCGCTCGGCCGTACCCACGACTCGCGTCGTGTCCCGCGTCGGCCCCGGCTGGGCGACCGACGCCCCCGTCCGTGGCACGACCCCGGTCACCGCGACCGAGGGGGTCCGATGAGCGGCCTCGGCGAACTGGACCGCCCCGAGACCCCGGGCAGCCCGGGCGCCCGGGACGAACGCCCGCGGGAGTTCCTGACCGCCGGGACGCCTGCCCCTGCAGCTCCTGCCGACCGGCGGATGGCGGATGAACGGCGGTCGGGTGCGGGTGAGGGCCCGTGGCCGCTCGAGAACCGGGAACCGGGCGAGGGACGGCACACGGGTGTCGACCGGCGGTCACACGAGGACAGGCGGTTCGGTGGGGGCCTGCGGCCCCGCGACGACCGGCGGTCCGGTGGTGTCCGGGGGGCGGACGGTGACGGGCGAGGGCCGGACGAGGGGGGGCGCGCGGGCGACGACCAGCGCGCAGCCGGGGGTCGGCGGCCGGGGGAGAGCGGGCGGCCGGGCGAGAGCAGGGAGCCGGGCGAGAGCAGGGAGCCGGGCGAGGGCCGGCGGCCGAGCGATGGCGGGGGAGTGGGCGCAGACCGCTGTCCAAGGACGGGCCAGGACAGCTGTCCGGGGACGGGTCAGGACCGCTGTCCAGGAGCGGGCGAGCGCCCGCGCGCAGCCACCGACGGCAAAGCGGCCACCGACGGCAAAGCGGCCACCGACGGCAAAGCGGCCGACTGCGGCGGCGCGGCCGAGCACAGCGCGGTAGCCGCCGTCGGCAAGCCGCCGCCGCCCGCTGCTCGCCGCGCCACCGCGGACCCGGTGAAGGCCCTGCTGCACCGGCACCACGACCTCTGCGAACGCGCCGTGGACCCGCTGGAGATCGCGGCCGGCCTGGAGGCGCACGGCATCACCGACCGGACCGCCGCACACTTCCGCCACCGGGACGTCTTCTCCCTGGCGGAGGAGATGTACGCCCGTGTCCCCCGTGACGACACGCCCCCGCGCCCCACGGACCTGCCGGCCCCCCGGGTGCGCGCCACCTGGGTCGTGCTTGCCCTGCTGCCCGGCGCGCTGTGCGTCGCCGCCGTGGCCGGCTTGCGCCTCACCGACGGACGGCCGCGCCTGATCGTGGCCGTCGCCGGCACCCTCGCGGTCTCCCTGGCCCTGCGCGCGGCCCTGCGCCGGGGGCCGCTGAGCGCCCCGACGCGCACCACCGGCACCTGGGCCTGGACCTGCTGGCTCGTCGGCTATTCCCTCCTCGGTGACGGACTGCTCGCCACCGCGCTGGCCGGTGGCCCGGACGGCCTGCCCGACGGCACCACCGACGGTCCGTGGCCCGTCACCGTCGCCCCCGTACTGGCCCTCGCCCTGGCCTGCGCGCCCGCAGCCGCGAGTGCCCACCTCTTCGCCGTGCGCGCCCGCCGCAAACTGTCGGACAGCCGCGGTCTGGCCGACTTCTCAGCCTCCGTACGCCCCCTCCTGCTCGGTGTGGTCGCCCTGTTCATGGGGGCCTTGGCAGCCCTGGCCGCGCTGACCGGCGCGGTCCTCGCAGAGCCCGCCGCCTACGCCCGGACACTCACCCTGGGCGCCCTGCTCCTGCTCGCCCGCCTGCTCGCCGTGCACGGCTGCACCCACGCCCCCACTCTCGTCCTGACCGCGTCGGCCACCGCTCAGGCGGCCGCCCTGGCCACGCTCTTCGCCGGCCGTCTCCCCGGCTGCGGTTTCCTGGCCGCCCCCGTGGAGGCCGTGGTCGTCGCCTGCGGCCCGGCCGGCGTTCCGACGGTGGTCTGCGGCACCGGCGCCCTGGCCCTCCTGGTCCACGCGACTCGCCGCCTGACCAGGGCCTCGGCCCACGCATCGACGGAGCAGCCGCGATGACCTCACCCCCGGACAGCCCCCCACACGTCCCCGTCACCCTCCGAAGGAGCCCCCAGATGACCACCTCCCGACCCGACGCCTCGGCACCGGGAGCCGCCCGATGAGAGTCCTGCTGATCGGAGCCAACGGCTACATCGGCCGCTTCGTCGCCGACCGTCTGCTCGCCGACCCGGCCGTCCAGCTCACCGCTCTCGGCCGCGGCGACGACGCCGACGTCCGCTTCGACCTCGCCACCGGCAGCCCCGGCGCCCTCACCCGCTTCCTCGACGCGGTTCACCCCGGCGTCGTCGTCAACTGCGCCGGGGCCACCCGGGGCGGCGCCCGCGAACTCACCCGGCACAACACCATCGCCGTCGCCACCGTCTGCGAGGCCCTGCGCCGCAGCGGCTGCGGCGCCCGCCTGGTGCAGGTCGGCTGCAGCGCGGAGTACGGCCCCAGCCAGCCCGGCTCCTCCACCGCGGAGGACGCCGTGCCCCGACCCGGCGGCCCCTACGGTGTCAGCAAACTCGCCGCCACCGAACTGGTCCTCGGCTCCGGCCTGGACGCCGTCGTCCTCCGCGTCTTCTCGCCCGCAGGCCCCGGCACCCCAGCCGGCTCCCCCCTGGGCCGCCTCGCCGAGGCCATGCGCCGCGCGATGCAGTCCGGCGACGGCGAACTCCGGCTCGGCGGCCTCGGCGCCCAGCGCGACTTCATCGACGTCCGCGATGTCGCCCGCGCCGTCCACGCCGCCTCGCTCTCCGCGGCGCAGGGGGTCATCAACATCGGCTCCGGCCGTGCCGTCCGCCTGCGCGACGCCGCCGCCACCCTCGCCCGCGTGGCCGGCTACGGCGGCGCCCTGCACGAACTCGACGGACCGCCCGGCGCGCTGCGGCCCGTCATCGGGCACCCCCGCACCGAATCCGTCGGCCACCGCGTCGAAACCCTCGGTCACCACCGCACCGACGGCCTCGGCCCTCACCGCCCGGAACCCCTCGGGCACCGCGGCGACCGTGCCGACACCGAGCACGCGGCCCCCGCCGTCCACCCCTACCCGGACGGCTGCGGCAGCTGGCAGCAGGCCGATGTGCGCACCGCGCGCGACCGCCTCGGATGGCGACCCCGGATCGCCCTCGAAGAGTCTCTCGCCGATATCTGGATGGAGGCCGCATGCCGTATCTGACCAGCGTCAAAGCGGGCAGCGCGAGCACCGGCGTCCGCACCGGCCTCGGAGTCCCCGGTCTGGCCCACCCCCTCGTCGCCGCCGGCGAGTGGGCCGACCTCACCAGCCCGGGCACACCCCTGCACTGGGTCGTCCTCAACGTCGCCGACGGCCCCGGCGCCCAGCCCGACCCGAGTTGCCTGGAAGCAAGCGGCCGCCTGCGCAACGCGGGCGTTCGCGTCCTCGGCCACCTCGACCTCGGGTACGGGGCGCGGAGCTTCGGCGCACTGATCTCCGACGCACACCGGTACCTCGACTGGTACCGGGCCGACGGCTTCCTCCTCGACCGCTGCCCGTCCGACCGGGCAGCGCTTCCCGAAGTCCGCCGCACCGTCACCGCACTCCGAGAGATGCGTGACGACGCCTACGTCGTCCTCGGCCACGGCACCCACCCCCACCCCGGCTATGCCGAGAACGCCGACCAGCTCGTCACCTTCTCGGGCGCCTGGAGCGACTACCGCTGGTCCCAGGCGGCCGAGTGGAGCGCCGGCCATCCGCCCGAGCGGTTCTGCCACCTCGTGCACGGCGTGCCCCGCGGGCATCTTGAGGAGGCGCTGCGTATCGCCCGGTGGCAGGGTGCCGGGACGATCTACTTCACCGACCGCACGGACCGGGGAGGCCGAACGGACCCCTGGGAGACGATGCCCGGCTACTGGGACGAGATCGTCTCGCGGGTCGGGACGGGTGTCTCGGAATGAAAAAGGCCGTGGCAGTGTTGCGAGGAGAACAACCGTAATTACTGACCGACCAACGGAGTCCCCGTGTCGCTGCCACCCCTGGTCGAGCCGGCCCCCGAGCTCACCGTAGACGAGGTCCGCAGGTACTCCCGCCACCTGATCATCCCCGACGTGGGGATGGACGGGCAGAAGCGGCTGAAGAACGCGAAGGTGCTCGCCGTGGGCGCGGGCGGTCTCGGCTCGCCGGCCCTGATGTACATGGCGGCAGCCGGTGTCGGCACGCTCGGCATCGTGGAGTTCGACGAGGTCGACGAGTCGAACCTGCAGCGGCAGGTCATCCACAGCCAGGCCGACATCGGCCGGTCCAAGGCCGAGTCCGCCCGCGACACCATCAAGGGCATCAACCCGTACGTGGACGTGGTCCTTCACCAGGAGCGGCTCGAGGCCGACAACGTGATGGACATCTTCAGCCAGTACGACCTGATCGTCGACGGTACGGACAACTTCGCGACCCGTTACCTGGTCAACGACGCCTGCGTGCTGCTGAACAAGCCCTACGTCTGGGGTTCCATCTACCGTTTCGACGGCCAGGCCTCCGTCTTCTGGTCCGAGCACGGTCCCTGCTACCGCTGCCTCTACCCGGAGCCCCCGCCCCCCGGCATGGTCCCCTCCTGCGCCGAGGGCGGCGTCCTGGGCGTGCTGTGCGCGTCCATCGGTTCCATCCAGACCAACGAGGCCATCAAGCTGCTCGCGGGCATCGGCGAACCCCTCGTCGGCCGCCTGATGATCTACGACGCCCTGGAGATGCAGTACCGCCAGGTCAAGGTCCGCAAGGACCCCGACTGCGCGGTCTGCGGTGAGAACCCGACCGTCACCGAGCTCATCGACTACGAGGCCTTCTGCGGCGTCGTGTCCGAGGAGGCCCAGGCGGCGGCCGCCGGCTCCACGATCACTCCCAAGCAGCTCAAGGAGTGGATCGACGACGGCGAGAGCATCGAACTCATCGACGTCCGCGAGCCGAACGAGTTCGAGATCGTCTCCATCCCGGGCGCCCGGCTGATCCCGAAGAACGAGTTCCTCATGGGCTCCGCCCTCGAGAGCCTCCCGCAGGACAAGAAGATCGTCTTGAACTGCAAGACGGGTGTCCGCAGTGCGGAAGTCCTGGCGGTCCTGAAGTCCGCCGGCTTCTCGGACGCCGTCCACGTCGGCGGCGGCGTGATCGGCTGGGTCAACCAGATCGAGCCGGAGAAGCCCGTCTACTGATCACCACTCCCGCTGACCAGCGGGCCCGAAGAAGCCCACGGCTCTGAACGCTCGGATGCCGTGGGCTTCTGTCGTTGTCGGTCGGCGCTGAGCAAACCTCGCACGGCCCCGGGGCAGCCCGGCCTCGGCGCCGGACCGCCACCAACGTGGAGACCGCGTGACCGGATGCGGGCTGATGTGGCAAGACACCGTCCTGCACCTTCCCGGAACGCTCGCCGGCGATCCCCGGTGTTCCCCCGCCGATCGCCGTCCGATCGGGCATGCAGGGGGCATGCGCGCCGACAGTCCGCGCCCCCGGCGGGGTCCGCTTACCTGTCAGGTCATCGTCCCCGGCGCACCGGCATGCCAGGATCTCGGTGTACGGAGCCCGACCGACCGGAAGGACACCATGCCCGCCTACGCCATAGCCCACCTGCAAGAGGCCGCCCCGCACCCGGAGATCGTCGAGTACATCGAGCGCATCCGGGCCACCTTCGAGCCGTACGGCGGACGCTTCCTCGTTCACGGCGCAGAGCACGAGGTGGTGGAGGGCAGCTGGCCCGGGCACGTCGTGATGATCAGCTTCCCCGGGATCGCCGAGGCGCGGGCATGGTGGGACTCACCCGCATACCAGGAGATCGCACCGCTGCGCTCGCGGCACATCGAGTGCGACATCATCATGGTCGAAGGCGTCCCCGAGGGCTACGACCCTACTGCCACCGCAAAGGCGATGCGGGAGGCCTTGCCTGCCGACTGAGCCCCCGCCGCCGTCATGAGCAGACCTTGCCGTCCTCCGGCACCGTCCCCTTCACCAGGTAGGCGTCCACCGTGGAGTCGACACAGTCGCTTCCGCTCCCGTACGCCCCGTGTCCCTCGCCCTTCCAGGTGAGCACCACACCCACGTCCTTGCCCAGTTCGTCCGCCATCCTGCGGGCACCCTCGTAGGGCGTGGCCGGGTCGCCGGTGTTGCCGACCACCAGGATCGGGGCCGCGCCGGAGGCGCTCACCTCGGGGGTCTCGTGCTGACCGGCCACCGGCCACTCGTGGCACCACCCGGCCGTGTCCCAGCCGAGGAAGGCCCCGAACACGGGTGAGACCTTCTCGAACCTCGGCAGCAGCCTCTTCGTCTGCTCCAGGGTCGGCCGCTGCTTGTCGTCCAGGCACGATATGACCCGTTGGGAGTGGGTCGTCGTGCCGTAGCGTCCCGAGGGGTCACGCTCGTTGTAGCCGTCGGCGAGCGCCAGCAGCTCGGAGCCGTCGCCCTCCTCCGCCGCGGCCAGCGCGCTGGTCAGGGCCGGCCAACCGTCCTTGCTGTAGAGCGGCAGCACGATGCCGGTGAGTGCCAGCGTCTGGGTCAGCTTCCGCCCGGGCGACGACGTCGGCAGCGGCTCCGCGTCGAGCCGCTCCAGGAGGTCGGCGATCTCCCGCGAGCCCTGTTTCGGGTCCTCCCCGGTGGATTCCAGGTAGTCGTCCAGGGCGCGCTGGAAGCCCCTGGCCTGGTTCTCGGCGTGGCCCATCGTGTCGGCGCTCGGGTCCACGACCGCGTCGAGGACCACGCGCCCCACGCGCTTCGGGAACAGGTGGGCGTAGACGCCGCCGAGTTCGGTGCCGTAGGAGATGCCGAAGTAGTGCATCTTCTCGTCGCCCAGCACATGCCGCATCAGGTCCATGTCGCGGGCCGTGTCCGTGGTCGAGACGTGCCCCATCAGCTTGCCGGCGGCCTTCTCGCAGCCCTTGCCGAAGTCGGCGGCATCCTTCAGGTAGGCCTGTTCCTCGGCCGCGGTGTCCGGAGTGGAGTCCACGGACTCGGCGTCCTCGATCGCCTCGTCGCCGCGGCAGCGGATCCCCTCGCTGGCGGCCACCCCCCGCGGGTCCCAGCTCACCAGGTCGTATCGCTCGTGCAGGGAGGAGACGGTGTCGGCGTAGGACGGCATCGTGGAGACGCCCGAACCGCCGGGGCCGCCGAAGTTGAACAGCAGCGAGCCGATGCGCTCGTCGCCGGTGGCCTTGGCGCGGATCAGCGCGAGGCCGATCGTCTCGCCGCCCGGCTCGGCCCAGTCCAGCGGCGCCTCGAGCGTGGCGCACTGCCAGTCGCCGTCCGGCGCGGGGGAGTCGGCGGTGCCCTTGCAGCGGCCCCAGTCGAGCGTCTGGGAGGCCAGCGACTCGGGCACCCCGGACGGCGCGGCCACCGACGGCCGTGCGCTGTCCGTCCCGCCGTCGTCCTCGCCGTCACCGGACGAGCCACCGCTGCAGCCCGCCGTTGCCAGCAGTGCGGCGGCGGCCGTCAGAGCCGTCCACCGTACGAGACGCGCCATGTGCTCTCCCCCCTCACAAGCCGTCCGCGCCGTGCAGCGGATGGCGGTCATGCCATGGTAGGTGGATCGCGCAACGCCTGCCGCGCCCTGTGGATAACTTTCTGATCTGCGGTTTTCTCGTGTCGTGGTGTCGTGGAGGTCAGGAACAGACGGTTCCGGCCGCCGGTACCTTGCCGTCCAGCAGGTAGCCGTGCACCGCGTCCTGCACGCACTTGTTCTTGCTGTCGTAGGCACCGTGCCCCTGGCCCCTGTAGGTCAGCTGCACGCCGACGCGCTCGCCCAGCGCCTCCGCCATCCTTCCCGCACCCTCGTAGGGCGTCGCCGGGTCGCCGGTGTTGCCGATCACCAGGATCGGCGGCGCACCGGGCGCGCTGACGTCGGGATGGTCGGCGGCACCGGTGACCGGCCAGTCGGTGCAGCCGAGCATGGACCAGGCGAGGTAGTCACCGAACAGCGCGGAGGCCTTCCGGAACTCCGGCAGCTTGCGTTCCACGTAGGCGGGGTCGTACCGCGGCTTGTCGTCGGCGCAGCTGATGGCGACGTTGGCCGCGTTGATGTTGCTGTACGCGCCGTTCTCGTTGCGCCCGTTCAACGCGTCCGACAGCCTCATGAGGAGCCTGCCGTCACCGTTGTACGCCTGCTCCAGGCCGTCGGTGAGGTACTCCCAGAAGTCCTTCGAGTACAGAGCCTGTGCGATGCCGCCGGTCGCGGCGGTCTGGGTGAGTTCGCGGGGGAAGACGCCGGGGACGGGTTCGCGGTCGAGATCCTTCAGGAGCCGCGCGATGCGGTCCTTGACGTCCTGGGCGCTGTTCCCGACCGGGCAGTCCTCGGCCTTCGACACGCAGTCCTCGGCGAAGTTGTCGAGCGCGAGCTGGAAGCCTTGCGCCTGCGCGAGCGAGCTCTGTTCCGGCGTCCGCGTCGGGTCGACGACCGCGTCGAAGACGGCGCGGCCCACCTTCTTGGGGAACAGGTGGGCGTAGACGCCGCCGAGTTCGGTGCCATAGGAGATGCCGAAGTAATGCAGCTTGTCGTCGCCCAGGACCTGGCGCATCAGGTCCATGTCGCGGGCCGCGTCGGTGGTGCGCACGTGCGGCAGGATCTGCTTCGAGTGCTTCTCGCAGGCCGTGTTGAACTCCTCCGTGTCGTCCACCAGCTCGGTGCGCTCGGCCGCGTCGTCGGGGGTGGCGTCCTGTTGGAAGTAGGTGTCGAGCTGGTCGTCGTCCAGACACTTCACGGGGGCACTGCGGCCGACACCGCGTGGGTCGAAGCTGACCAGGTCGTAGCGGGTGCGCAGTGTCGCGTAGTCCTGGCCGAAGGCGGGCAGCGTGGTGACGCCCGATCCGCCCGGCCCGCCGAAGTTGAAGACGAGTGAACCGATCCGCCGGTCTGCCTCACCGCTGGCCTCGGCACGGATCAGCGCGAGGTCGATCGTGTCGTCCTTGGGGGCGTCCCAGTCGCGCGGAGCCTTCATGGTGGCGCACTGCCACTCGTCGCCGTCCGGCAGCGGGGACGGAGCGGCGCCGCCGCCTTCGGCTTCGGACGGAGCCGGGCAGTCCTTCCAGTCGAGCTTCTGGCTCGCCAGGTCCTCGTCCTCCCGGCTTCCGTCGCCGCAGCCCGCCAGCAGCGCGGACAGGGTCAGGGCGGTGGCGGTGGCGGTGGCGAGGGTGGTGAGGGAGGCGGCTCGTAGCCGGGAGGGAGTCGGCATGCGTCCATCGTGCGGTTGCGCGGTGTCATGCGCTCGGGGCCGGAGCCGTAAGAGGTACGGGGCGGGTCCTTGAGGTGTCCGGGTGTGGCCCGGTGAGCACGGTTCGTGATCCCGAGGCATGGGGGTCTCGCTTACGGGGGGTACGGGGCCGGCCCGAGCTGTACGGATCAGGGGCCGAAGCGTGCGGATCCCGCCCCGAGTCGTACGGATCAGGCCGAAGGGTGCGGGTGCGGCCCTGAGTCGTACGGATCAGGGGCCGAAGCGTGCGGATCCCGCCCCGAGTCGTACGGATCAGGCCGAAGGGTGC
>NZ_JBNGGE010000032.1:0-96829 GCF_049975785.1 Streptomyces sp. WG7 | reverse complement strand
CCCCCCCCCCCCCCCCCCCCCCCCCCCCCCCCCCCCCCCCCCCCCCCCCCCCCCCCCCCCCCCCCCCCCCCCCCGCCGCCCCCCCCCCCCCCCCCCCCCCCCCCCCCCCCCCCCCCCCCCCCACTTCTCGACTTCTCGACTTCCGGAGAGGGACCTCATGACCACCGCCCTGGACACGGGAACGTACGAGGTGCTGCGCGACCGCCTCACCGCGCAGGCGGCCGAGCTGGCCCGCCGCGCCGAGGCGCTGAACGCCCGCCGCGTCGAGGAGTTCGGCTCCCTGCGCCTGGAGCTGGCCGGCACCGAACAACTGCGCACGGGGTCGGCGTGCGTGCCGCGCGACCTCGTGTCCGTCGGCGACGTGCTGCTCTTCGGCTACAACACCGTCCCCGGACGCGGCGCCGAGACCGCCGTCGGCGACGTCTTCGCGCTGCACGACCGCACGCTGGACCGGCTGTCCGACGACGCCGTGCCCGGCCTGCTCGACGACCCCGCCTTCGTCCGCGAGTTCGCCGCCCTCCACCGCTACTTCCACCAGGCCCGGCTCCTCCGGCTCCGCCGCGTCGACGACAAGGTGCTCGCCGTCTTCCGGACCGGCGAGAAGGCCGACGACATCCGGGTCCTGCGCTGGGCACTGTCCGACGACGGCCGGGCGTCCTTCCTGGACGCGCGCGGCGACCGCGACCACGTCCTGCCGCCCGCGCACGACTTCACGTGGACGGTGACGACCCGCGAGGACCACGTCCTGGGCCGGCACCCGCACGTCTCCATCGAGGGCGAGGTGTTCGTCGAGACGCTGGGCGGGACCCTGACGGTCAAGACCGAGGACGACACCGAGACCGGCGAGGGCGTGTACGCCGAGCCGGTCGCCGAGCCGCTGCAGTCGCTCGCCGACGCGCACATCGCGTACGCGCGGGTGGGCGCCCTGATCCTGGTGGACGTCCTCCCGTACAAGGAGGACACCCACCGCTACCTGGTGTTCAACACCCTCACCAGGACCGTCGTCCGCCTCGACGGCATCGGGCAGGCGTGCCGCCGGCTGCCCGAGGACCAGGGCATCGTCTTCCCGGGCGGCTACTGCCTGGCCACCGGCACCCACCGGACGTTCGACGGCGTCGACACCGAGGGCATGGAGTTCGAACGGGCGGTCCGCTCCCCGAACGGCGAGGACGTCCTCTTCGCCTTCCACGCCCGCGTCGCGGGCCGCAGCCTCCTCCTGCCCTACAACATCATCCGCAAGGAGGTCGCCACCCCGCTGTCCTGCCACGGCTGGGCCCTGTTCGACGACGGAGCCCTCCTCACCCTGCGGGCGGCCGGCACCGAGCCGCAGCGCGTGCACCCGGTGCAGCGGTGGACCTCCCCGTACGTCTCCGACACCCACGCCGCCGCCCGGCCGGGCGGCACCGGCCCGCTCGCCCGCGTCGGCAACGCCGACCTCGTACGCGGCATCTCCGACTGCCTGTCCGTCACACGCGCGGTCACCGAGACCACCCCGACCGGCGAGGTGTACGAGGCGCTCGTGGCGGCCTGCGCACGGGTCGCGGACTCCCACCACTGGCTGGCCGAGGCGGACCTCGGCGCCCTGCACGAGCCGCTCACCCAGGTGAGGGACACCGCGGAGCAGGTGCTGACCGAGTTCGAGACGGTGCAGACGCTCACCCGCCAGGCGGCCGACGCCCTCACCGAGGCCACGGCACGCGTCACCACCGTCGTACGGCGCCTGCGCGGCGAGGCCCCGCGCGGCGCCGCGGCGTGGGTGTCCGGGCTCACCGAGCTCCGGCAGGCCCAGGGACACCTGCTCACCCTCAAGGACATGCGGTACGCGGACACCGGCCGCGTCGACGAGCTGGCCGCCGACGTCGAACGCGACCTCGCCTCCTTCGGGCAGCGGGCCGTCACCCACCTGGCGCACGAGGACGCCTTCGCCGACCACCGGGCCGACATCGAGCGGCTCGTCGCCGACGCCGAGGCGATCACCACCGTCGCCGAGGCGGAGCCCCTCACGGCCCGCCTCGACGAGCACGCCGACGACCTGCGCACGGTGACCGACGTCGTCTCCGGCCTGGACATCGGTGACGCCACCGTCCGCACGTCCGTCCTGGAGCGGATTGCCGAGGTCCTCGGAGGCGTCAACCGCGCCCGCGCCACCCTGGACGGCCGCCGCCGCGCCCTGCGGGACCGCGAGGGCCGGGCCGAGTTCACCGCCGAGTTCGCGCTGCTCGGCCAGGCGGTCACCGGCGCCCTCGCCGCGGCCGGCACCCCCGAGGAGTGTGACGAACAGCTGGCCCGCCTGCTCGTGCGGGTGGAGGACCTGGAGTCCCGGTTCGCCGAGTCCGACGGCTTCCTCGCCGAGCTGGCGGACAAGCGCGACGAGATCCACGAGGCGCTCTCCGCCCGCAAGCAGACCCTCGCCGACGCCCGTGCCCGCAGGGCCGAGCGCCTGGCCGAGTCGGCCGACCGGGTCCTGGCCACGATCGTCCGCCGGGCGTCCGCGCTCGCCGACACGGACGCCGTCACCACGTACTTCACCTCCGACCCGATGCCGGCCAAGGTCCGTCGCACGGCCGACGAACTGCGCTCACTCGGCGACCAGGTCAGGGCGGAAGAACTCGACGGCCGCCTGAAGTCCGCCCGGCAGCAGGCCCTGCGCGCCCTGCGCGACCGCACCGACCTGTACGCCGACGACGGCCGCACCGTCCGCCTGGGCGGCCACCGCTTCGCGGTCAACACCCAGCCCCTCGACCTCACCCTCGTCCCCCAGGGCGAGAACCTGGCCTTCGCCCTGACGGGCACGGACTACCGCGCCCCGGTCACCGACCCCGACTTCGCCGCGACCCGCCCGTACTGGGACCGCCCGCTGCCCTCGGAGTCGCCCGAGACCTACCGCGCCGAACACCTCGCCGCCCGCCTGCTCGACGAGCACGGCCCGGCCGCCCTCGCAGCCGCCGAGGACCTGCCCGCCCTGGTCCGTCACGCGGCGGAGGAGGCCTACGACGAGGGCTACGAGCGCGGCGTCCACGACCACGACGCGGCCCTGATCCTCGCCGCTCTCCTGCGCCTGCACGAGGGCGCCGGCCTCCTGCGCCACGAGCCGGCCGCCCGCGCCGCCGCCCAGCTCTTCTGGACGCACGGCACGACGGCCGAGGAGCGCGACACCTGGACCCGACGCGCCGTCTCCCTGGCCCGGGCCCGCGACACCTTCGGACTCGCGCCCGCGATCGCCGACCTGGAAGCCGAACTCGCCGACGCGATCGGCACACGAGCGGCGGCCGCCTACCTCTTCGAAGAGCTGACGACCGGCCCCGACGGCTTCGTACTCGGCGCGGGCACCCGCACCCTGCTCGACAAGTTCCGCCGCACGGTGGACGCCCGCGCCTACGACGACGACCTCACCGCCCTCACCGACCCGGCCGCCCGCAGACAACTCGTCGAGGCGTGGCTGACCTCGTACACCACGGCGACCGGCACCGACCTCGCCCCCGGAGACCTGGCCGAGGCCGTGGCCGCCGAGCTGTGCCCCGGCCTGCCCCGCTACGAGTCGGACGCGCCCCTGACCGAGACCGTCGAGGGCCTGCTCGGCACCCACCCGCGCGTCCACAACCGGACCCTGACCGTCCGCGTCGACGAACTCACCGCCCGGGCCCGCGAGTTCCGCACCCGAGAGGTCCCCGCCCACCGCGCCTACCAGCGCCGCCGCGCGGCACTGGTCGCGGCCGAGCGCGGCCGCCTGCGCCTGGACGAGTTCCGGCCGCGCGTGATGTCCGCGTTCGTGCGCAGCAGGCTCATCGACGAGGTCTACCTCCCCCTGATCGGCGACAGCCTCGCCAAGCAGCTCGGCACCACGGGCGACACCAAACGCACCGACACCGGCGGCCTGCTGCTGCTCGTCTCCCCGCCGGGCTACGGCAAGACGACCCTCCTGGAGTACGTCGCCGACCGGCTCGGCCTCCTGCTGGTGAAGGTCAACGGCCCGGCCCTGGGCCACACGGTGACCTCCCTCGACCCGGCCGAGGCACCGAACGCCACCGCCCGGCAGGAGATCGAGAGGATCAACTTCGCGCTGGAGGCGGGCAACAACACTCTCCTCCACCTCGACGACATCCAGCACACCTCGCCCGAGCTGCTGCAGAAGTTCATCCCGCTGTGCGACGCCACCCGCCGCATCGAGGGCGTACGCGACGGCGAGCCGCGCACCTACGACCTGCGCGGCAAACGCTTCGCGGTGTGCATGGCGGGCAACCCGTACACCGAGTCCGGCAGCCGCTTCCAGGTCCCCGACATGCTCGCCAACCGCGCCGACGTGTGGAACCTCGGCGACGTCCTCACCGGCAAGCAGGACGCCTTCGCCCTCAGCTTCGTCGAGAACGCCCTGACCGCCAACCCGGTCCTCGCCCCACTCGCCGGCCGCGACCGCGCCGACCTGGAACTCCTGCTCCGGCTGGCCGGGGGCGACCCGGCCGCGCGCGCCGACCGTCTCGCCCACCCGTACGCGCCCGCCGAACTGGACCGGATCACCGCGGTCCTGCGCCACCTGCTCACCGCCCGCGAGACCGTCCTCGCGGTCAACGCCGCGTACATCGCCTCGGCCGCCCAGTCGGACACCACCCGCACCGAGCCGCCCTTCCGGCTCCAGGGCTCCTACCGCACCATGAACAAGATCGCCCAGCGCATCCAGCCGGTCATGAACGACACCGAGCTGTCCGCCCTGATCGACGACCACTACACGGCCGAGGCCCAGACCCTCACCACCGGCGCCGAGGCCAACCTGCTGAAACTGGCCGAGCTGCGGGGCACCCTCACCGCCACCCAGGCCGGGCGCTGGTCCGAGCTGAAGGCGGCGTACGTCCGCACCCAGACCCTCGGCGGCCCCGAGAACGACCCCCTCACCCGAGCCGTCGCCGCCCTCGGCCTGCTCGCCGACCGGGTCGCGGCCGTCGAGTCGGCCATCAGCCGCGCCACCGACCCGCGCCACCTCGTCGCCAACCCGACAGCCCGGCACGCCGCCCGCCCGGGGCCCGGGGCCGGGGCGGACTGACAGGCCCGCGCCGTGGCCGCAGGTGATCCGGACCGAAGCGTCGGATACGGTCCCCTGACCGGGAGCGTGCTGTACGTGCTGCCGACGGTGGTCGCTTTGTATGCAGCAGCGGAGTGGAGCACCCGCTGACCCGTCCATCCGGTAGGAGAGTTGTGGGCGATTTCGTGAACTGGGGATTCCTGACCGGCTTCACCACGCTGTGGCTGCCCTTCGCGGTCGCCCAGTGCCGCGGTCGGACGCTTCCGTGGCTGCGTCACCGCGGGCCCGTACGGCTGCTCGGCGCAGCGGGCCTGGCGCTGTACGGGGTGGTCGTCGTCAACACCGTTCCCCGGCTGGCCGGCGCCGCGCCGGCCACCCTGGCACAGGTGTCCTACGCGGCGATGGCGCTGACCGCGCTCTACGGCGCCCTGCTCGCCGTCTACGCGGTCAGGGCATTCGCGGCCACGCGCCCGGGAGGCGTATGAGAGGGGCCGGGCCACATGGCGCGAGTACGGCGAACGGGCCCGTACTCACCAAGGCGCGAGGTGAGCACGGGCCCTCCCCCAGCCTTCGGCCGGGGGCGCCCCAGGGAGCCGGTCCGCGTGAGGCGGGTCAGACGGTGGTCTTCACCGACTCCTGGCCTTCGTCGCCCCCGGTGTCCTCACCGGCGTTGCGGGCGCGGACGTACTCCAGGAACGAGTTGAGTTCGCGCTTGACGACCGGGGCGAGGAGGTAGAGGCCGATGATGTTGATGACGGCGAGCGAGAAGAGGACCGCGTCGGCCAGGTCGATCAGCGTCTGCAGCGTCAGCAGCGAGCCGGTGATCGCGAACAGCGTGTAGACGACCTTGTACGTCACCTCGCTGGTCCGGCTGCGGCCGAAGAGGTACGTCCACGCCTTGAGGCCGTAGTAGCCCCAGGTCAGCACGGTGGAGATGGCGAACAGCATCACCGCGACGGTCAGGATGTACGGGAACCAGGGCAGCACCGTCTCGAAGGCGTCGGAGGTGATGGTGACGCCGCCGATGTCCTTGCCGAGAGTGGCCGGGTCGGCGATGACGATGGTCAGCGCGGTCATGGTGCAGATGACGACGGTGTCGATGAACGGCTCCAGCAGCGCGACCAGACCCTCGCTCGCGGGGTGCTTGGTCTTGACCGCGGAGTGGGCGATCGGCGCGGAGCCCAGGCCCGCCTCGTTGGAGAAGGCGGCCCGCTTGAAGCCGATGATCAGCGCGCCGAGCACACCGCCGGCGACACCCTCGGGGTTGAAGGCGCCCTCGACGATGGCGGTGACGGCGTCCGGGACGGCGCTGACGTTGACCAGGATCACGACCAGGCACGCGACGATGTAGACGCCGGCCATGGCGGGCACGAGCCTGCTGGTGACGTTGGCGATGGAGCGGATGCCGCCGAGGAGCACGATGCCGACCAGCGCGGCGACCAGGATACCGAAGAGCAGGGCGCCGGCGGAGGAGCCGACGGCGCCGTCCTCGCCGCCGGTGACGGAGACCAGCTGCGCGTAGGACTGGTTGACCTGGAAGAGGTTGCCGCCGAAGAGGCCGAAGAAGAGGATCATGAAGGAGGCGAGGACGGCGAGGACCTTGCCGAGCGTCCTGCCGTTCTTGCCGAAGCGCTCGGCGAGGCCCTTGGGCAGGTAGTGCATCGGGCCGCCGGACACGGTGCCGTCGGCGTGCACCTCGCGGTACTTCACGCCGAGGGTGACCTCGACGAACTTGGTGGCCATGCCGAGCAGGCCGCACAGGATCATCCAGAACGTGGCGCCGGGGCCGCCGATGGAGACGGCGACGGCCACGCCGGCGATGTTGCCGAGGCCGACCGTGCCGGAGACCGCGGCGGTCAGCGCCTGGAAGTGGTTGACCTCGCCGGCCGAGCCCTCCTCGTCGTACTTCCCCCTCACCACGTCGACGGCGAGCCGGAACTTGCGGAGCTGTATGAAGCCGAACCACCCGGTGAAGACCAGGCCGGCGACGACGAGCCAGGCGACGATGAGGGGCAGGTCCGTGCCGCCGACGGGAACGGCGTAGAAGACGACCTCGCCCAGCCACTTGGCTATGGGTTCGAAGAATCCGCTGACGGCTTCGTCGACGGACTCGGTGACGGATTCGAGTGACACTTGGCTACCTCGTGGAGCGGTGCCGGCGGGCCGGGGAGTCTCGCCGGGTGAGCGGTCTCTGAGCGAACGTCGTTGTCCGGTGTTCGAACCCGTGCGCACGGTCCGGTTTCGGACCGTGATCGCTCCGGGCTGTGGTGCGCGTACAGGCCGACCTTCCACGGAACGGCAGTCGGCCGATCCACCTGCGGAGTTGCGCAGTTCTACCACGCCTTTGCCAATCATTGAGTGATGCAGATCACATGACGGCCCGTGATCGGCGAAAGTCCCAGCTGGTGATATCGGACTGTTATACGACCCGCGAGATGGGTGCCATGGGCACGTATATACCGACCGGCCGGCGTCCCCCGGAGCCGCCGACAGCACGCGCCGTCCTGCCACCCCCCCCTGGCGGCGACCGGCATGAAGGGCCTGTCGAAGACTGCCGGAAGCGGGCAATGCGGGAGGTGTTCCGCGTCGGCAACATGGGACGCGAGGGGAGCACACGGCCAGGTCCTGATGCCGGACACCGGCAGGTGGCGGCATCAGGACGCTGACGTGTCATGACGGGAGCGAACTCGGCCGGCAACTCGCGAGGCTGTGCGGGATTCCGGCAGTCGCCGCCGTCTGGCGCGGGCTCAAGAGGTACTGGAAGAGATCCAGTCGTCGTTGTTTCGATGACGGCCCAGTCCCACGGCCTCGAATTCATCCCCACCGAGGCCCCTCTTCACGCCGAGCTGCTGAAGAGCCTGCGAGACCGGGCTGACTGCCCGCGAGATCCACTTTCTCGCCGGCGCATCCAGTGGCCCCGCTGCCAGCGCCCCGTCGGCCCAGACGGCAGCCCGCTGCTCGCCGACGCCGCCGAAGTACTCGGCCTCGACATAGGCGACTGGCCCTGCAATGGACCACTGGGCGAGTGACGTCTCGAAGCCTCCCGGCAGCTTCCAGAATCCCAGATCCCCCACGGCGCTGCCGTCCGTGACGGCGTCGAAGACCTCATCCGTCATCGGCATCAGCGACAGGCCCTGCCGGAGAGGCACCACCCGGGCGCCGGCAACGTCCCGTGACGCGGCACGCAGCAACTCGTCCCCCGCGATCACTGCCTGCAATTCGTAACCCACCCCAGGGCCCTCCCCCCACTGATCGGAGACCTCATCCTGCCTGACGCACCTCGGACGAACCCCGCGTGCTTCCCACACCAAAACCCACCCTCCGCCGGCGCGTTCCTGCCCGGACAGCCTTCGGCTTCCGCGAACCCGCTGGTTTCGGTGTTCCGGTGACGTCTGGCCCCGGGACAGGTGCGCCACCCGCCGACAACTCCGCCCACAGGGATTGCGGCCCGGTGTTTGACCCTCGAGCATGACAAAGGGCCTGGTGTCACTTGCACACCAGGCCCTCTGACCAGCGTCGGGGTGGCGGGATTTGAACCCACGACCTCTTCGTCCCGAATGAGGTTCGGGTGTTGATCTTGCCAGCGCTGATGGCGTTTGCCCTGATCAGGACGTCGGATTGTCGTGGTCTCGAGTGGTCCCGCAGGGGCTTGGAGCGCGGGTTGGCTCCCACATGGCTCCCACAGCTCTGGACCGCCACGCCGTCTGCCGCGTGTCGTGGGCTCACTGCAACTGACGCGACAGGTCCTCCACGAGAAGGTCGAGTGTCGCCTCCTCATGGAGCGCGACGCCGAGGGCGGTCATTGCCGGGGCCAGATTCGGGTCCCAGGTCGCGCGGACAGGCTCGCCGTCGAGCGGTAGCTGAGGGATTCCCTCGGCCTGACTGCGAGCAGCCAGGCGCTCGTAGTCCTCGCCACCCATGCGCCACGGCTGGGCCTCGTAACGGCGGATGACTCTGTTGGCCAGAGCAATTCCCGGCCAGTCGAAGTCACCGTGGTAGGCGAAGGTGCAACCGGTGGCGGCGAGGGCGTCGAGAAGCGTCATGACCACCGTGGCGGCGCTGCCGGAAGTGCACACCAGCGGTCGGACACATGCCGCGTCGGCCGCGGCTTCCACCACCCGCGGGTTCTCGCATATGTGGACCACCGTCCCGGCGGGCAGCCGCAGTCGCAGGGTGAGCAGGTCGCGCGCGGTGAGGTGGGCTTCGGCGTGGTGGGCGGCCCGCTCCCGCAGGGCCTGCTCCCGCCATCCTTCTCCGGCAGGCCGCAGTCCGTAGGTCAGCACCGTGCTGGAGACCTCGTCCGGTGTGACGGACACCAGCCGCCACAGGGCGCGTCTGCCGGCCGCGTCGCTGGGAAACTCGGTGCCGTGGGCAAGGGCGACGCCGCGCTGGACGAGGCGTGCGAGCCAGGTTCCATCGTCCAGGCCGTGCGCTGATCCGGTCACCGTGGCCGCGAGTTCCCCACGGCCCCGGTTGCCGTCGCGTTCGGGATCGAGGAGTACGACGAGGACCTGGACGGCCTGCTGGAGCGTGCGTACCGCCGCTTCGGGTGTCACTCCTCTCGGAACGCCGGTGCGGCGCAGCACGTCGGACCACTGCCGGGTCCAGTCCTGGCGTGCGAGCGGTGAGGCGTCCAGCGAGGAAGCGAGCGACGACCACACATGACTGCGCCGTGCTGCCGCGTCCGCGCGGGCGGCACGGCGGTCGGTGAGCGGTGGTCCGAGTTCTTGCAGGACCTCCTTGAGCCCGAGTCCTGCGGCCGAGGTGCGCAGTCGCGCGTCGAGCGCGTCGAGCCGCACCGTCACGGCGGCACCGGTCAAGGGTTTGCCCAGCAGGAGCGACAGGTCGTTCCGCTCCTGCGCGTTCACCGCGGTCAGCCGGAGGGAACCGGTTGCCTGCACACCGTTGCCTTCCAGGCGTCTGCGTGCCGCGTCCCAAAGCCGGGTGAGCCCTGGCCCTGCCAGCCATTCGCGTGTCGCGGCGGGCAGCTTGCTCATACGGACACCAGACGCCGGTGCCGACCGTTCCAGGTGTAGTGCAGGGTGGCCACTCCGCGCACATGGGGGTCACGCAGACACTCGTAGATGTGCAGGGACGGCACCTCGGGCCAGTTGCCCATGAGCCGCTCGCTCGTGAGGACGAAGTCGAGATCGAGATCGACGAGGATGCGTCCCAGCCGCCCGTGGGTGGGTTCGTCGACCTTGGCGAAGGCGTCGTCCAGGAGGATCAGCCGCGGCGCGTGCGGCGCCGACTCGGCGAGGCTGGTGAAGTGGGCGGCAGCCGCAGCGAAGAGCACCAGGTAGGAGAGCACCCGCTGCTCGCCCTGGCTGAGCCCGGTACGGCCGGTCAGTCTGCGCCTACGACCGGGAGCCGCGTCCTCCACCACGAAGGTGTGGAAACGGAACCAGCTGCGGTAGTCCAGTGCGGTCCGCAGATGGGCGGCATAACCGGCCGAAGGATCGGCACGTCGGGCATCCTCGATCCGGCGTTGCAGTACCTCACGAAGCTGCTCGGTCTGCTCGCGCGTCCTCAGGCTCGACGGGCTGCGCAGCAGTTCGACGGCTGCCCGCACGTCCGCGTCCACATCGTCGTCCAGCTTCCACAGCAGCTCTACGCCGAGACCGTGTGACGTCCGTACGGTCCGCAGGGTGGCGTTGAGGGCCGCGACCAGGTTGGCCGCGGTGATGACCTGGGCCGAGAGGTGGTCACCGAGTTCACCGGTCAGGAACCGTTGGAACACGTCGCGTTCGCGCTCGGTGAGCCGCCCTCGTGCTTCTGCTGCCTGGGTCGCGATCCGCTCTCCCACGGCCGCGACATCGTGGGACCCGTGGTCGTCGAGGAGACGGCACACCTTGATTCCGTCGCGTTCTTCGAGTTGGGCGTCGAACCCGCCGGCCAGCTGGTCGTGCAACTCCGTGTGCCGGTTGAGCAGGGTGCTGTCCGACACCACGTCCCTCGGGTGGGGCAGGGCGCGTGTCACGGCGTCTGCCAGTGACCGGAGTGCTCGCAGGCGGCTGCGGACGTCCGAGCCGGGATCGTCCGCCACGAGCTCGGCCAGTGCGGACCGGTCCAGTCCCGCGCCGCGCGTCACCTCCGGACGGTCCAGGGCGGCGCGCAGCGCTCCGCCGGTGGTGATGACCGCCGTCTCCTGGCCGGCCAGGTCCTCGCGCAGGCGTTTCTCCTCCTCTTCCGCGCGTACGCGCAGCTCGCGGAGTTCGTCGCGGGCCCGTTGCGCCGCCGGAAGGGCGCGGCCGGCGTCCGCGACGCGCTGCCTGGCTTCCTGCTCGCGGGCGAGGATCTCCTCTTCGGACGACCCGATGGCCTCCTCACGGGTGCGCAGGTCCTGTTGGGCGGCGCGCAGTTCGGTGAGGCGTATCCGGTGGTCGTCCTCCGCGTCCGTGCGGTCCTGCCGGACGCGGTCGTACCGCTCGTCGTCGGCCGTGCTCCCGGAGAGCCGCTCGGCCGTGCCGCCGACCGCTCTGCGCAGGCGGCCGATGCCGGTGAGCAGGGCTGCCAGCGCGGTCCGTACCCGGTCCAGGGCGGCGGTGTTGGGCGGCAGGTCGTGGGCGGTCGCGGTGGCCTCGGCCTCGGCGCGTGCCGATACGGCGTGAGCGCGGGCTTCCTCGGCCAGTCGTGCCGCGCGGGTCGCCTTGGCGGTCAGGTCCCGCAGAGTCCGTTCGGCTGATTCGGCACGGCTCCAGGCGTCGGCGAGCAGCCGGGCCCGGGGGAAGTCCCGTTCCGCGAGCGTGAGAGCCCTGCGCCTGGAGTCGGCCTCGGCGAGCTCGTCGCGGGCGGCGGCCAGACGCTGTTCCGTCCGCGTGAGCCGGTCCTCCAGCTCGGCGAGGATGCGCCGCCGGGTCTCGGCGCGTACGGCGGCGCCCACGTACTCGGCGACGCTCTTGTGGTGACGGCCGCGCAGAACGCCCACGCGCCAGCTTCCGTCGTAGTACACCGCGTCGGTGCCGGTGGCCTCGTCGGCCGGTGTGAGCGCGATGGCGGCCAGCAGGCGTTCCACCTGTTCGGACGTGACGCCACAGCCCTGCTGCGGGGCCGGGCGCAGGGCCGAGGCGAGCGTCGGCCCCTCCGGTGGCACGGCACCGGGCTGGAGCAGGGTGTCCCGGGTGCCGGGATCGAGGAGGGCACCGTCCGCGCTGACCCACGCGTCGAGGATGCCGCTCGCCTCCAGCGCCGCCTCCAGACCGGCCCGGTCGGCGGATGTCAGGTTCTCCGCGAAGTCCACCAGCCGGTAGAAGGGCGCTCCGCTGCCCGGACTCCGCTCGGCGTCGCGGTGGTGCGGGACCGGCGGCTCGGGGTCGGTACGTCGCTCCCAGCCCTGCTTCTCCTTCGACAGGCGCTCGATCTCCTCGCTGAGTCGTCCGACGTCGAGCGCCAGGGCGTCACGGCGCCCGGTGAGTTCCTCGCCGTATGGTTCCAGGGCGGTGTGAGCGGCCTGCCGCGCCCGGCTGTCGACATCGGGCGGCAGGGTACGGTCCGCGAACGGTGCTTCGGCGGAGCTCTCACAGCCGACCGTGGCGAGGACGGCGTCCAGGGGCGGACAGCCGGGGCCCGCCGCAGCCCGGGTGCGTGTCACCCACTCGGCGACCGAGCGGGCGTAGCCGCCGCTCTCCGCGGCGACCTTCTCGCGACTGCCCTCAAGACGGGCGGCGGCCTCTTCCGCCTCGTCTTCCAGCCGTTCCCGCTCGGTATCGGCCTGTCCCGCCCTGGCCCGTGCCTCGTCGGCCCGAGTGGAGAGGTGGGCCACCTCCTGGACCATCCGCGTCCGGTGCTTCACCACCGTCTCGGCGTCCTCCAGCTGTCCCTTCCAGGTCCGCAGCCCTTCCTGCGCCGCGGCCGTGTCGACGTGGACCACCGGCCGGTGCCGTACGATCCGCGTCTCGCCGCCCGGGGCGATCAGCTCAGCTTCGCTGCCCCGGGACCGGACTGTGCGCGGCAGGGCCACCGCCTCGCCGAGATGGCCGGTGGGGAGCCCGGCCTTCTCCGCCTGGGCCAGCAGCTCCCGGTGCTCGGTTCCCAGCTCGGCCAGTCTGCTGCCGAGGTGCTCGATGCCCTCGGCCAGTCGCTCCGCCGCGCTCTCCTCCGCGTCGTGTGCGTTGCGCAGGGTCGTGAAGGCGGCCACAGCCGCGGTGTGCAGGGCCTCCACGGTGCCGCGACGTTCGGCCAGTTCGCGCAGGCTGCGGTAGGCGTGACTGGCGTGCAGGGCGGCGAGGTCGGTCCGGGCGGCCTCTTCTTCCTCTTGCAGGGTCTCCACGCGGGCCTCCGACTCCTCCTCCCGCGTCCGCAGGTCGCTGGTCCGCTGTGCGGCGTCACCGGCAGTCCGGCGTCGCTGTGCGAGGACGTCCAGCTCTCGGCCGACCCGCTGCGCGGAGGTGTGCAGAACCCCCGCCAGGTAGTCGCGGTAGCTGACGAGGAACGTCCGCAGTGCCGTGTCCGTACGCTCCAGACGGCCCAGTTCGTCCCGTACGGCGTCGAGGTCGTGGAGGTTGCGTGCCACCTTCTCGACCACGTCCTCGTCGAGTCCCGGCAGGGTCTCGCTCAGCAGGGAGGCCAGGCCCCCGTGCTCGATGCGGTCCCCGACCGTCGGGCGCCGGAGCCGGTGGAGGAGCTGGGTGAGGTTGCGGTAATGCGTCGCGTCCGTGATGCCGAACAGCTCCCTGGCCACGCGCGCGCGATGGAGGACGGCACGGTCCGTGGTGTTGTCGGGGCCGACGATTTCCTTGAGCCGGTCGATCGCCAAGGGCTTCCCCGCTGCGACCAGTTGGAGATCCTCACCGATGCGCAGCGGGGTGACGAAGAAGGTCGGCAGTGCCTTCTGCGTCGACTTCGAGGCGCGGATGGCGACGCCGAGCGTCAGAAAGTGGTGGGTGCCCTCGTCGGCCATGGCTCGGAACTCCACCCACAGGTAGCCGAGGCGGTTGGTCTGCTCGAACCCGTCGAGCATCAGCCAGGCGAGGGTGGTCCGGCCGGTGCCCGTGGCGTCCAGGGCCCGGGAATCGCCGTCCAGCAGGTAGGGCAGCAGCATCTCCAGCGCCTTGGACTTCCCCGCGCCGTTCTTGCCGCGCAGCAGCAGCCGCCCGTCGCCGAAGGCGAACTCCTGCTCGTCGTATTGCCAGACGTTCTGGATGCCGGCGCGGTGCAGCCGGAACCGGATACCGGCTGTCGTATCGGGGCCGGAGCGCGGCAGCGGGACGAGGCCGCGCGGTTCGGTGGTCATAGCGGCAACTCCTGCTGTGTGGCGGCCCTTCGGCCGGCTGTCGGGGCTGGGGGCACGGTGACGTGGGTGGCGTAGCGTGCCGCCGCGGCGAGCAGCACCCAGCCGCCCCCGGTCGGCCGTGCCCCGCGGACATCGGTCACCAGGCGTCCTTCCGGAGCCTGGGCGACGTACCCCTCCGGCAGTCCTTCCCCCTCGGCGCGCAGCGGACCGGCGGGCACCATCAACCGCATGCGGGCCAGGAGATCCAGTACGGCCACTCTCAGGGCGGGCGGGTCCTCCAGATAGCCGCGCTGCCAGTTGCTGCGCTGCCCGTACTCGGCCACCAGCTCTGCCAGCAGCTCATCCACCAGACCGTCCGGAACCGCCACTCCGATGACGAGAGACCCTCCGGTGGCCGGATGCCCCGGCTCCTGCGGCCGGAGCCGCTCCACGAGCCGTTCCACCAGCAGCAGCGCGGCCTGCGCGACGGTACCGGTGCCCGGCAGGTGCAGGTCCGTCAGCTCTTCCTCGGGGTCTACCAGCGCCACTCCCTCGGCACGGATCTCCGTCTCCAGGCCCAGGAGTTCGGAGAACGCCTGGGCTTCCCGGCGCTGCCGGGTGCGCAGCCAGTCGCGTTCGGCGTCGGTCAGTTCGTCGAGAAGGACGACAGGGGTCTCGACGAGCATGCGCCGCACGAAGGTGCGAGGCCCGCCGAAGCCCGGGTCCGCTGCCCGCCGGACCAGGTCGGCACCGTCCCGCGACTGGGCGAGCGGCCCGGCCACGACCACGCGGGCCAGCTCCCGGTCCACCGTGATCAGGGCCTCTCCGCCCGCCTCCTGCGCGAGCGCGGTCACATGCCCCTCGGTCTCGATGAGGACACCCCACTCGACCAGTTGGCGCAGAGCCGCGACCAGGGTCCGTTTCCCGGCCGCCCGTTCCGTCCCCTCCAGCTCGATCCCGGCATCGGCCGCCGCGGCCCTGACGTCGGCGACCAACTGCGACAGCAGCATCTGCTCGGGCGCGGTCACGAGTACGGACAGGGCCAGCGCCAGGCAGGCGTACGTGTGCGGGGTGAAGGGTGTGCCGGTGGACCGTGCGAGCCGGTGCCCCGTACCGGCGCCCAGACCGGCCTTGAACAACCGGGCGTAGGAGCTGTCGACCAGGAGCCGGTAGCCGAGCACCTGTTGGAACCGCTTGCCCAGCCAGTCGGCGTGCCTGCGGATCAGCGGGAAGAGGTCGGCGTGGGGTCCGTCCGACGTGACCAGCGGGTGGGCGAGCAGCAGCCGGGCTGCGGTCCGGCGCTCGGCGGCGAGGGCGACGTCGTGGGCCGAGGGTAGTGTCATGACACGCTCACTTCGGCAGGGCCGTCGGCCGTGGCGGAGGTCCTGCCGATCTCCAGCTCCAGGTCGTCCAACAACAGGTCGCCGTCGGTCGAGTGCAGGACCGTGCGTGCGCCCGCCGTGCGTCGCACGGTGAGCCGGATGCCCAGTTCGGCGTCCTCGCTCTGCGCCGCCTCCAGACCGAACCCCTGTGCCGTCCCGCTACCGTCCGCGTCCCGGTGTTCCGTGCCGCCGTGCGCCCTCCTGAGCTGCGCGTTTCCGAGCGCCGTGGCCAGCAGTTCGAGGAGCAGCCCCAGCGCCGACGAGGTGAGCCGTACGTCGGCGAAGCGACCGGAGGCACTGCGTAGTTCGTCCGCTGCCGCCGTCCTGGCCGCCGCCCGCTCACGGGCGGCCTCCTGCAGCCGTCGCTTCTGGGCGGAGTGGTCCTCCACCGAGGACGCCCGGCCCCGCTGCGCGCGGCTGCCCCTCTCGCGCAGCGCCACCGGGACCTCGACCACCGGGCCGGTCCACCAGCTCGTGTAGGCGGGTACCACCTCGTCGGTGGCCGGCGGGACGCCTAAGTGGCGGGCGCCGTACAGCCCGAAGGCGGCGACGGCGATGTCGTGTGCGTCCTGCGGCGCCGCCTCGTCGAACCACCGGGCCAGTCGCAGCAGGTCCCTGCGCCGGGACATCTCCCCGGTGGCCGAACGCAGCATCCGCTTGGCGTTGGCGAGCAGCGACTGCAACGCGCGCAGGGTGGCGTCCCGCAGTTGGTCGACCTGGCTTCCCTGCCCGTCGGCGTCCCTGAACCAGCCGCGCAGCCCCTCCCAGTCGGCCTGCTCGCGCCCCCGGCTGCGCTGGACCCGGGTCTCCGGGCGGCCGTCGCCTTCCGCCGACAGTCCGGTCAGACCCTGGGCGTGCGCGTCCAGCTGGGAGAGCAGGGCCGGGAGGTGCGGCCACAGCGTGTCCAGTGCCGCCGAGATCCGGGGCGCGCGGAAGGACACGTCCTCCGTGATCGCCTCGACGTAGTCCAGCAGCAGTTCCTTGAACCCCTGGTACTCGGTGCTGTCCAGGTCGTACCGGGCCAGCACCTGGCCGAGGTAGGCGTAGAAGTCCCGTACGGAGTCCGCGAACTCGGTGAACTGCACGAACAGCGTGCTGACCCGCTCCAGCCCGTCCTGCGGCTCGATGCCGCCCGGCGCGGTCACGCGCTCGGCCAGTTCCTTCAGACCGCGTTCGACCAGCGCCAGCAGCTCGCCGCTCACCTCCCGGGCGGCGTCGGCCTCGGCCAGCACCCCGTCGGCGTCCCGCTGGACCCGCTCGCCCGCCTTGGACAGCTGGTAGCGCGAGCGGGAACGCTGGTACTCGCTGATGCTGGACGCCTTCACCGTGTGGCTGCTGCGCAGCAGATTGCCCCACTGCACCAGCTGCTCCAGCCGGACCGTGAGGGTGTCGGCGTCGAGACCGGCCGCCGGGCCACCGGCCTGGCGCAGCTTCGCCATGACGTCCGGGACGGCCAGGTCCGCCAGCAGCGTCCCACAGAAGACCCGCATGATCGCGAGGTGCTCCAGCCGCTCGGGCGCGCCGAGGTACTTGTACGCGTCCAGCCGCCTGCGCGTCTCATCGTCACCGGTGTCCGGTGGCGCGGCGTCCGGTGGTGCGCCGGGTGCGGGTACCTCCATGTCCGCGAGGCTACGCGGCGTATTCGTCCGTTGGTGGGGCATGGCGGGAAATGATCCTGGAGAGGGATGCTGGTTGCGCTACTTTCTTCGATAACCCCCCTTATCGCGGATCCCGCTGCATCGCAGCTCGAGAACGTCGTATCGTTCTGAGGCGCCCGGCGAGCAACCGCTGACACAGCAGAGCCACCGCGCGTACAGGGGCCGCCCGGCGCTGTCGGAGCACCTGACACGGACGAGAGAGGAAACGGGGGGAACCGTGGTCACTGGTACGCCAGACGCGACCTGCACACGACCCCGCTGCCCCGAGAACTGAGCACCGCAGACGAAGACGACGACACCTCAGTGTCCCCGGCTTCCCCGCCCGCGGAATCCGGCCCGGCCTCCGCGACGGGGGCCGCCGGTACGCCGGACGGCGCCGGACCTCAGGCTGCCAAGGAGCTGCCGATCGGTACGCCGGTCAAGGTGCGCGTGGCCGGCCCGGGGCCGGGAGCCCACTGGAAGGTCAAGGCTCTTGCTCCGGCGACCGCGCGCACCCTGCTGCTCGTGACCCGGCACGGGGAGCCCGCACCCAAGGCGGGCGTCCGGCTGGACACCTGGGTGACGCGGAACGAGGGGCCGGTGAGCCTCGTCGCGGCCGGGGACTTCGGCCGCAAGCCCATCAGTGCCCGGATGGCACCGCGGTACCTGGGAGCCCTTGGCGCACTCCAGGACATCGTCGAGGGCGGTGGCACGGTCCCGCCCGGGACCACGGACCGCCTCTCGGAGCTGAAGGGCATGGCCAACCGGTGCTTGCGCCGCGACCGGGTCGACTGGCTCAGCGTATGGCGTCTGCTGGGCTCTGCGGATCGCGACCGGCTCAGCGCCCTGGCGGACCTCGCCCAGCGCACACGTCAGGCGGTCGCCTCGGGAACTCCCGACCTGCACACGGCCCTGGCTGCCGACCCGGCATTCGTCCACTGGGCTGGTCCCCTGGCTCAGGCCCGAGAGGAGCTCTCCGGGCGGTTCGACGGCGAGCCATCCCCCGAAACGGACACCACACCTGACCCCGTACCCACGCCACCGCATGGCTGCGGGCTCACACAACTGAACGCAGCCGAGCGTGACCGAAAGCCCCGGACGGGCCCGGTGTCGCCGCCGGGACGCCAGACGACACACGAGCAGAAAGACATGCCTTCGATGGACCTTGCCGCTCCTACGGACATCTCCGCACACGAGCCCACCGCGCAGCCGACTCGTGATGAGGCTCTCTCACGCGAACTGGCGCTCGGGGCGCAGGCCGACAGAGAGTGCAACACCCACGAAGCCGTGCGCTACGAGCTGAAGGCCGCCCTTCTGAGGGCCGGCTTGCGTCCTGCGGACTCACCGGCGGCCGACGTGATCGTGGACGGTCCGAAGGGCCTCTTCCTGTACGAAGTGCTCGGCGCGGACCGTTCGACCTACGCCGACCTGCGCGCAGGGGCGGCACGTCTCATGGAGATCGAGCACCTCGAGTCCCGTGCCATCGAGCACCGGTTCCTGGTCCTCTCCGAGCCGCCGACGGAGGGGTGGGCAGCGGGCGCGCTCCGAGGAGTCTTCGGAGTGAGCACCGTCTGGAGGACCGCGGACGGGTGGGAAGGACCGGACTCGCTCATTGCCCTGCACCTTCCGCACTGAGCCCCGAGCGGACGGCTCGGGAGCCGCATCACCGCGCCGTCGAGGCCAACACTGCGTTGAAAACCCAAACTTGGTGCTCCATGTCCTCAGGGGCTAACCTGCGTGCGCGCGCCTAGAGAAATCCCAAACGGCGTGCTCTAGAGCCTAGTTCCCTCCGGGCTTTTACGGTTCTGGTGGAACGTGACGACGGAGCCGGTGCGCAGGACCACCACGGGGCAGCGTCCGTGGTGCAGGCCCGGGTGAACAATGGGAGTTGGGATGGAACGGAAGCTGCTACTCGCGAGCGTGGCATTTCTCCTGGCCGTGATCGTCGCCCTGGTGGGAGGGATCGTGAAGAAGGCAGGCGGCGCGCCTATGACGGGGGCGCTCCAAGCAGGTGCCGCTTCCTTCGCTGCCACCTTCACGCTCGCGCTCCTCTTCCTCTCGACGCTCGGGCTGGTGTGACCGTGGATCAGCAGCCTGTGCGCAGCGCGACGCCGGCGCTCGGAGTTCCGCCGGCCGGGGGGAGCGGGATGTCGTTCCGGGTCCGGCGGCTGGTGAAGAGCCTGGCCGTTCGAATGAACACGCAAAATGCCTGCCGGATCGTCCTCGGCCTGATCTACGTGAGGAATAAGGCGCAGGAGGGCTTCCCCCGAGCGGGGGAGGGCCACGGTGAGGGGCGAGGGAGTGGCGAACTGCCGTCATGGCGCTGGCTCGTTGACCAGGCCGCGAAACCCTCGCCGCTCGGGCCTCACGTATGGCGTTGTGTGAGCACATGGCTGGCGCCCGTGCTTCGCACGGAGAACGGCGATACGGACCAGAACTTCGTACCCTCTCTTCCTCCGACGGTCGATGACCATCTGCGGACTCTGGTCACAGAGATCGACCAGGCCGACCGAGTGGTGGAGCTACTGGAACAGTGCCTGGAGGAACTGTCCGCCGCGCAGGCCAGGGGAGGCCACTACTTCACCCCGCGTGACATCGTGAGTCTCATGGTGGAAGCAGTCGCGCCGCAGAACGGACACCGTGTGCTCGACCCGGTGTGTGGATCGGCGGGGCTCCTGGCCGACGCGGAGCGCTACGTGCGGGAACGGACCGGCCTGCAGCCGAACCTGCTGCTGACGGGCCGGGACCTTCGCGCTGACACGTTGCAGATCGCGCGGTTGAACCTCGCAGCGCGTGGCATCGGGGCCGACGTGGGTCCCCCCACGGACAGTCTCGCCCAGCCGACGAGTGACTCGTACGACATCGTGATGGCCAACCCGCCGTTCAATCTGTCGGACTGGTCCGCCGCCCCTCCACGTGGCGACGATCCACGCTGGACGGGCACGGTCCCCCCGCGGGACAACGCGAACCACGCGTGGATCCTGCACATCGCCCACGCACTTGCCCCGCAGGGAAGGGCCTCAGTCCTGATGGCCGACGGGGCAGCCACCGGACTGCGCCCCTCCGAGCAGCGTATCCGTGAGCGCCTGGTCCGAGAAGACCTCGTCGAGTGCGTCGTCGCACTCCCACCTGGCCTCTTCCCTCACGTACGTATCTCCTGTTGCCTGTGGCTGCTGAACCGGGACAAGAGCCCTCACCGGGGCTGGGGGGCCGCCGACCGTCGCAAGCAGATCCTGTTCGTCAACGCCCGCACCGCGTACGAGACAATGTCCGGCTCCCGGCAGCGCCGTCTTGCCGCTGACGGGGTCGGCCGCGTTCTGCGCACCCTGTCCGCTTGGAGGGGCGCCCCCACCATGCAAGGCGAGGCGCCGGCCAGGTACGAGAATGATCCCGGCTGGTGCACCTCGCTGTCCACAGCAGAAGTTGCGGACGCTGGGTACGTCCTCCTGCCCGTGGTCCATGCCTTGGAACCAGCTGACGAACACACGGCAGCGCGCGAGCGTGTGGAGGAACTCAAATGGGATCTCTACGGCAAGTTCGAGAAGTCGCACGCACTGGAACGGGACCTGCGGCGCCTCTTGGACGAACTGTGAGGGACGATCTCGCCACGCACCACATCGGTCAGTCCGAACGGCCGGAGGCATGGACGACCGCAAGGCTGGAGGACCTCGCCGAAGACCTCTTCGTGACGTACGGGATCAACGACCGAGGGCTGCCCGGCCATCAGGGAGTGGTACGGGCCGGAGACGTCCGCGACGGCCGCATCACCACGGATCAGCCCGGCTGCGAAGGCGGTGTCATGCAGCGGAACACGCGGGCGACCTTGCGGCGCGACGACCTGGTCGTCGTGCTCGTGCGCCGGGTCGGCGACGCGGCCCTGGTCACCGAGGGGCACGAGGGCTGGATGGCTACCCGCAGTGTCGGCATCGTCAGGTCGAAGGAACGGCACATCACACGGTGGTTGCGCATCTGGCTGAGGACTCGTCGGGCCCAGGCATGGATCCAGCAGCACGTCTCCGCTCACGTCGAGCCGACCCTCAGCATCGACGCACTGAGGAAAATGCCGGTGGCCGTTCCACCGCTGGAACGGATCGAGAAGCTCCATGAACTGGTCACTCTGATCGAGGACAAGACGAGACTCAATCTGTCCATCGCGGCCGATGCGGTCGCCTTGGCAGACGCTCACTACGCCACGTGGAATCGGTACCGCACGTCATGGCCGACGTGCGAGTTCGGCCGAGTTACGCGTGCGTCGACCGGCAGGGCGGCGCCGTCTCAGGCTCCTGAGAACGGCGTCACCTGTAACTGGGTGGCGCCGTCCGACATCCTGAACACGCGCCTGCCGTACCTCGACGGCACAGAACGCCAAGGTCTTGCTGTGCCGGGCGACATCTGCGAACCGGGGACCATCCTGATCGCTACTCGGCCGGACGGCATGCGCGCAGCCGTGACCCTGCGGCCTGTCGTCGCCGGACGCGGCGTACTGTCGATACATCCCGGCGACCCTGAGAACAGCTGGTGGCTCTTGCATGAGCTCCGGCTCCGGAGTCGGGAACTTTCCAGGGCCGCCCAGGGTAGGCAGGCGCGTGAGATCACGAAGCGAGCCTTCTCGCGGCTCGATGTTGCCTGGCCCGCGGACGATGTGCGGCGAGAGTTTCACCGCGTGGCTCGGCCGATGCACCAGGTCGCGCAACAGCGGGTCGCGGAGAACGCGTCCCTGAACGAGACTCTCGTGACGCTGCTGAGTGCCCTCTCGCCAGCGGCGGATCGACTGGCGGGATCAACAGGCCCCGTGGCAGACACTGGTCCTGCAGCGCGAACCGGCGTAGCCCGCTGAGGCCAAAACGGCCAGGAACCACCCAGGGGCCCGACCCGCGCTGCGGATCAGGCCCCTGACCTGGTACTTCACTGTCGGGGTGGCGGGATTTGAACCCACGACCTCTTCGTCCCGAACGAAGCGCGCTACCAAGCTGCGCCACACCCCGATCGTCGCTGCTTGTCGCGGCGACGTCGTTTACTTTAGCCCACCGGCGGCCGGAGGTGAAATCCGGTTTATCTGCGGTGGCGGAGCGGGTTCGGGCGGATGTGGTCCAGTGCCACGAGGAGGGCGCCCAGGGCGTAGAGGGACAGGCCCAGGAGGAGGGCGTTGCCGAGGACGCCCTTGTAGCCGTGCTGGTCGACGTCGAGGAAGGGGTAGAGGTAGCGGTCCTGGGTGCCGGGGAGGAGGAGCTCGCCGCGGGCCAGGGAGAAGGCCAGGTAGGCCAGGGGGTAGAGGAGCCACGCGGCGGCCTGGCGCAGGTGCAGGCGGCCAGGGGTGGTGAGCAGGAGCCAGTCCAGGGCCGCGGCGACGGGGACGGCCGTGTTCAGGATGTGGGCCGCGGCCGTGTGCCAGCCCGTGCCCGTGCCGTCCGTCACGGCGAACGGGCTCGCCGCGTTGGCCAGGAGCAGGTGGTGGACGAGGCCGCCGGCGGCGACGTACAGCAGGACCGCGCCTGTGAGGGCGCCCGGCAGGGGATGGCGGGCGGACCAGGCGCGACGGGCGGAGGCCGGCATGACCAGGGTCAGCAGGATGCTGCTCTGGACCGTGAAGTGGCTCAGGGGGCTGGTGGCCGGGCCGCCGCCCACCAGTAGTTCGATGGTCACGCCCGTCAGGGCTAGAAGTGCGGTGAGGGCGCGGAAGCCGGCGACCAGCGGGCGGCGTACGGGGGTCAGGACGGCCGTCGCCGGGACGGGGGAATGCAGCAGTCGGGGCGGGCCCGGGAGTGCGGGGAGGTCCGGGATGTCCCTGGGTATCGGGGCTGTCATGGCCCCAAGCTAGACAGACCGGACATGGCGGGCTATGCGGGTGGGCCGTGTGGGTTACCCGGCCCGCCCTCGGCCGGCGGTCAGCGCTCCCGCCCCACCAGTGTCAGCAGCGTCGCCTCCGGCGGGCAGGCGAAACGTACCGGTGTGTACCTGTTCGTACCGCAGCCCGCTGATACGTGGAGGTAGGCCGTACGGCCCTCGGCCGTGTGGGTGGACAGGCCCTTCACGCGCTCCGTGTCCAGGTCGCAGTTGGTGACCAGGGCGCCGTAGAAGGGGATGCACAGCTGGCCGCCGTGCGTGTGGCCGGCGAGGAGCAGGGGGTAGCCGTCCGCCGTGTACGAGTCGAGGACGCGCAGGTACGGCGCGTGGACCACGCCCATCGAGAAGTCCGCCGTGCCGGACGGGCCGCCCGCCACCTCCGCGTACCGGTCCCGTTTGATGTGCGGGTCGTCCAGTCCCGTCAGCTCGACGGACACACCCTCGATCTTGAGCATGCCGCGCGTGTTCGTGAGGTTCTGCCAGCCGGCCGCGTCGAAGCCGTCGCGGAGGTCCTCCCACGGGTTGTGGACGACTCCGACGGCGGGCGCGTTGCCGTTCAGGCCGTGGCGGCCCTGGGCCTTCTCGATCAGGTACCGGGCGGGGTTGCGCAGCTTCGGGCCGTAGTAGTCGTTGGAGCCGAAGACGTAGGCGCCCGGGAACTCCATCAGGGGGCCGAGGGCGTCCAGGACCTCCGGGACACCGTCCGGGTCGGACAGGTTGTCGCCGGTGTTGATCACGAAGTCGGGGCGCAGGCCGGCCAGCGACTGCAGCCAGCGCTGCTTCTTGCGCTGGCCGCCGACCATGTGGATGTCGGAGACCTGCAGCACGCGCAGGGGGCGCATCCCGGGGGGCAGGACGGGGACCGTCACCCGTCGGAGGCGGAACGAGCGGGCCTCGAAGCCCGCCGCGTAGACCAGACCGGCGGCGCCAACCGCCGTGATTCCCAGGGGTACTCCGTATCGCGCGCGCATGCAGCCATCGTGTCAGAAGCGGTGGCGGGAGCCGACCGCGCGGGCGGCCGGCCAAGGCACTCGCCGGGATGCTCACCAACGGTCGCGGCAGAGGGTCCTTGGCAGCAGGTCCTTAAATGAGCAGGCGCTCTTCCTTCCGCACCTGCGACAATCACCCCATGACCACGCTCAAGTCGAAGCTGCACGACGACCTCAACGCCGCGATCAAGGATCGTGACGAGCTCCGCTCCTCGACGCTCCGGCTGACGCTCGCCGCGATCACCAAGGAAGAGGTCGCGGGGAAGGAGAAGCGGGAGCTCTCCGACGACGAGGTGCAGAAGGTGATCACTCGCGAGGCGAAGAAGCGCCGCGAGGCCGCCGAGGCGTTCGCGCAGGGCGGTCGTACGGAGCAGGCCGAGCGGGAGAAGGCGGAGGGCGTGGTGCTCGCCGCCTACCTGCCCCAGCAGCTGTCCGACGACGAGCTGGACGCGATCGTCGCGCAGGCCGTCGAGGAGGCGAAGGCGGCCGGTGCCGAGGGGCCGCGGGCCATGGGTGCCGTCATGAAGATCGTGAACCCGAAGGTGGCCGGGCAGGCCGAGGGCGGCCGGGTCGCCGCCGCGGTGAAGAAGCTGCTGGCCGACTGAGTCCCGTCGTCCCCCGCCACCGCGGGTGACCGGGTCCACGAAGAACCGGCGAAGACCGGCGGCCCCTCCCTCGTGAGGAAGGGGCCGCCGGTCTTCGCCGTCGTACCGGAGCTTGCTCGGTGTCGACCGGAGTTCGGTGTCGACCGGAGCTGGGCTCGGTGTCGTACCGGAGCTCGGCTCGGTGTCGTGCCGGAGGTCAGTCGCGCCGCCCGCCGATGCCGTTTCCGCCGTTGCCCTGTCCCTGGATGATGTTCCCCGGGAAGCCGCCGCCGGGGCCGCCGTTGCCGGTGCCGCCGTCGATCAGGCCGCCGATGACACCGGCGTCGCCGTCGCCCTCAGCGCCGTTGTCCTCGTCGCCGTTGCCACCGTCGTCCCGGTCGCCGCCGCCGTCGCCGCCGTCGCCGGCGTCACCGCCCGGGCCCTTGTCCTTGTCCTTGTCGGGCTTGGGGAGGTCGACGATGTTGAAGTTGGGGGACTCCTTGCCCGCCAGGGCGCCGGTCATGGCGTCCTTCCAGATGGGGCCCGGGACCGCGCCACCGAAGACGAGGGCGTGCGTGACGCCGCCGATCGAGATGTTCTTCATCTCGACCTCCTGGGAGGCGCTGCCGACCCAGACGGCGCCCGACATGTTCGGCGTGTAGCCGGCGAACCAGGCGTTCTTGCGCTCGTCGGTCGTACCCGTCTTACCGGCGTTGTGCCGGTCGCTGAGGCCGGCCTCCTTACCCGTACCGGAGTCGACCACACCCCGCAGCAGGGTGTTCACCGTGTCCGCGGTCTTCTCGCTCATGGCCCGCGAGCACGTCGACTTCGGCACCTCGAGCGACTTCTGCTCGTTGCCGACCTTCTGCGTGATCGACTCGATCGCGACCGGCGTGCAGTACATGCCGCGCGAGGCGAAGGTCGCGTACGCGTTCGCCAGCGTCAGGGGGGACATACCGACCGAACCGAGGGCGAGGGCGGAGGGGCTCTGCGGCAGCTTCTCGCCGTTGCCCTGCCGGACGTGCAGCTTGTCCGCCATGTTGGCCACCGGGCACAGACCGATGTCGGAGAGCATCTGCACGAAGTACGTGTTGACCGAGAGGCCCATCGCGTCCTCCAGGCGGTACGGGCCGACCTCCGTCTCGTTCTCGTTCTCGACGGTGTAGGACTTGTCGTTGATCCAGGGCTTGCCACAGGTCTGGACGGGGCTCGGGTACTCCATCTCGTACGGCGACGAGTACTCCTTCGTCGCCGGCACACCCTCCTCCAGCGCCGCGGCGGCGAGGAAGGGCTTGAACGTCGAGCCCGTGGGGAAGCCGAAGTTGGAGCCGCCGTAGGCCGCGTCGACCGAGTAGTTGATCTCCGTCTCGTTCTTGCCGTAGCCGTACGGCTTCGACTGGCCCATGGCGAGGATCTTGCCGGTGCCCGGTTCGACCAGCGTGGTCGCCGCGGACACCGAGTCCGACTGGTAGATGTGGTCCTTCAGGGAGGCCTGCACCGACTCCTGGGCCTGCGGGTCGAGCGTCGTGCGGATGGTCAGGCCGCCCTGGTTCCAGATCTTGGAACGGTCCTTGCGGGTCTTGCCGAAGACCGGGTCGTTCAGGAACACCTCGCGCACGTAGTCGCAGAAGAAGCTCGAGTTCTTCACGGCCGTGATGCACCCGTTCTTGGGCCGGCTGACCTTCAGTCCGAGCGGTGCCGCCTGGGCCTTGTCGGCCTCCGCCTGCGAGATGTCACCGACCTGGGCCATGCGCTGCAGCACGGTGTTGCGCCGCTCGGTGGCCTCCGCCTCGTCGTTGACCGGGTCGTACCGGCTGGGTGACTGGACGATGCCGGCCAGGAGCGCGGCCTCCTGGAGTTCGAGGTCCTTGGCGGACTTCGAGAAGTAGCGCCGGGAGGCCGCCTCGACGCCGTAGGCCTGCTGGCCGAAGAACGTGATGTTCAGGTAGTTCTCGAGGATCTGCTTCTTGCCCAGCTCCTCCTCGACCTGGATGGCGAGCTTCAGCTCGCGGATCTTGCGGCCGAGGGTCTGCTGGGTGGCCTGGGCGACCAGCGTCGGGTCGTCGCCGGCCTCCTCCACGAAGACGTTCTTGACGTACTGCTGCGTGAGCGTGGACGCGCCCTCGGACACCCCGCCGCTGCGCGCGTTCTTGTTGAGCGCGCGCAGTACGCCCTTGAGGTCGACCGCGCCGTGCTCGTAGAAACGAGAGTCCTCGATGGCGACGATCGCCTTCTGCATGTACGGCGAGATGTCCTTCAGGTCGACCACCGTGCGGTCGCGCGAGTACACCGTGGCGATGGTGCCGCCGTCGGCGTCGAGGATGGAGGTGCGCTGGCTCAGCGGGGGAGTCTTCAGGTTGGCCGGGAGTGCGTCGAAACTCTCCACCGACCCCTTGGCCGCCAGGCCCAGCGCGCCCACCGCGGGCAACGCGATGCCGGCCAGCACGGCTCCCGCGAGGACACTGACACCGAGGAACTTGGCGGCCTGTTGCGTTGGCGACAGACCACCGCCCGAGCGCTTCTTTGGCATGGAGGCAGCCTACGTTCTCATTCGCCGGACACGCGTATATGCCTTGGCCTAAGCTGCACTCAACTGTCACAGCAGTGCGGCCACGTATCAATACGTCCGGTGACCCCGAATCGTTCCGGATCCGCTCAACTTTTTTCCGAGGGGCCTCGCTGGGGGGCGCGTTGGGGTGTACGGGCGCGTGCCGCGGTGTGTGGGACGCGCGTCCGAATCCGCCTCGTGTGTCAGCCGGTGTCCGTTGTGGCGTAGCAGGCATGACCCGAATGCCGGGATAGTCACGCATGTCGCCAGCTCACTCCCCCGGGTGATCTGCCGCTTACCCATAGTCCGTTCGGGCCATTCAAGATTGGGCCCGAAGGGGGTGTTGCGCTGTGCCCGCCTTCCGTAACGTCCTCAACTGGCGGCGGTGAATATGCCGCTGCCGCCGTGGGGGAGCCTCGATTCGGGAGAGGACGGCGCCGGTATGGGCTGGGTAACCGACTGGAGTGCGCAGGCCGCCTGCCGCACTACCGATCCGGACGAACTGTTCGTTCAGGGAGCAGCGCAGAACAGGGCCAAGGCGGTGTGCACCGGATGCCCGGTGCGGACCGAGTGCCTGGCCGACGCGCTCGACAACCGCGTCGAGTTCGGCGTATGGGGAGGCATGACGGAGCGGGAACGCCGCGCACTGCTGCGCCGGCGGCCCACCGTCACCTCCTGGCGCCGTCTGCTGGAGACGGCGCGGACCGAGTACGAGCGAGGGGCCGGCATCATGCCCCTCGACGACGAAGAGATCTACGAGAACTACGTGGCGGCCGTGGGCTGAGCCGGTCCGGGAGCTCCTCCGGCGGCACCTCGGTTCGGGCGTGCCGTTCGGGCGCGTCGTCCGGGCATGTCGCCCGGGTGCTCCGGTTCGGACGCCGCGGCTGGATCAAACGCCCGTCCCGGGCAGCTCGGGCCGGTCCGTCGCGAGACGGACGCCGATTTCCCGCAGCCCCGCGAGGTCGTGCACGTCGCCCGGCAGCGCGGCCACTTCGGTGACCGCCACCTCGGGATGACGCGCGGTGAAGCGGTCACGCGTGCGCTGCTCGCGGGCGAGCAGGTGCATACGGTTCGCGTGCAGCCTCAGCAGGCCCGCGGTGAGCTGGTCGACGGACCGGTCCGGTGTACCGGGAGCCTCGGGAGAGTGCTCAGGCTTTGGATCCGGATCGGGGTCGGAGGCGGGGTCGGAGCCGTGATCAGGGTCGGGGTCGGCCTTGGATTCGGGATCGGACGTGGACGTGGACTGGGGCGCGGGACCGGAAGAGCCGGGCTCGGGAAGGCCCGGCTCGGAAGAGTCTGAACTGCCGTGCGTGTCAGGAGAGTTACGAACTCGAGCTTTCCCGCCGTCCTGATCCACAATGCGGGGTTCCTCAAGATTTTCCGCGGCGGCGAGCGCCCGCTCGGCCGACAACCGGTCGGCGCCGCTGCCATGGACCCGGTTGAGCACCAGGCCGGCGAGCGGCATGTCCTCGGCCGCCAGCCGCTCCACGAAGTACGCGGCCTCACGCAGTGCGTCCCGCTCCGGGGCCGCGACCACCAGGAACGCCGTCCCGGGCGCCTGGAGCAGCTTGTACGTCGCGTCCGCGCGCGTACGGAAGCCGCCGAACATCGAGTCCATCGCGGCCACGAAGGTCTGCACGTCCTTCAGGAACTGCCCGCCCAGCACCTTCCCCAGAACGCCCGTCATCATCGACATGCCGACGTTCAGGAACTTCATGCCGGCCCGGCCGCCGACCTTCGCCGGGGCCAGCAGGACGCGGATCAGCTTGCCGTCCAGGAAGGACCCCAGACGCTTGGGGGCGTCCAGGAAGTCCAGCGCCGACCGGGACGGCGGGGTGTCCACGACGATGAGGTCCCACTCGTCCCTCGCCCGCAGCTGCCCCAGCTTCTCCATCGCCATGTACTCCTGCGTGCCCGCGAAGCCCGCCGAGAGCGACTGGTAGAAGGGGTTGCCGAGGATCGCCGCCGCCCGGTCGGGATCCGCGTGCGCCTCGACGATCTCGTCGAACGTGCGCTTCATGTCGAGCATCATGGCGTGCAGCTCACCGCCCGCCGAGTCGTCGACGCCCTTCACCCGGCGCGGGGTGTTGTCGAGCGAGTCGATGCCCATGGACTGGGCGAGCCGCCGGGCCGGGTCGATGGTGAGGACGACCACCTTGCGGCCGCGCTCGGCCGCGCGCAGGCCGAGGGCCGCCGCGGTGGTCGTCTTGCCGACCCCGCCCGAACCGCAGCACACCACGATGCGGGTCTTCGGGTCCTCCAGCAGCGGGTCGACGTCGAGCACCCGCGCGGGGGACAGGTGCCGCGCGCCCTCCAGGTGGCGGGCGGCCGGGTCCGGGCTCGGGCTCATGCGATCCCCTGCTTCCGCAGCTCGATGGCCAGTTCGTACAGGCCCGCCAGGTCCATGCCCTCGGCGAGCAACGGCAGTTCGTGCAGCGGCAGGCCGAGGTCGGTCAGGACGGCCCGCTGCTCCTGCTCCAGCGTGTACCGCTCGGCGTACTCCTCGGCCTGCGCCAGCAGCGGGTCCACCAGCCGCTCGGCGTGTCCGCCCCGCCGCGCCCCGCCGAGCCCGGCCCCCGACAGGGAGCGGGCGAGTGCCGTACGCGGTGTGCTCCGTACGAGGTCCAGGGCGGTCGCGTCCAGCACCTCGGGCCGGACCATGTTGACCATGACCCGCCCCACCGGGAGGCGCGCCGACCGCAGCTCGGCGATGCCGTCCGCGGTCTCCTGGACCGGCATCTCCTCCAGCAGCGTCACCAGGTGCACCGCGGTCTCCCGGGACTTCAGCACCCGCATCACGGCCTGCGCCTGATTGTGTATCGGCCCGACCTTCGCGAGGCCGGCCACCTCGTCGTTGACGTTGAGGAACCGCGTGATGCGCCCGGTCGGAGGGGCGTCCATGACCACGTAGTCGTACGCGAACCGCCCGCTTCTGTCCTTGCGCCGCACCGCCTCGCACGCCTTGCCGGTCAGCAGGACGTCCCTGACCCCCGGCGCGACGGTGGTCGCGAAGTCGATCGCGCCGAGCTTCTTCAGGGCCCGCCCGGCGCTGCCCAGTTTGTAGAACATCTGGAGGTAGTCCAGAAGTGCCAGTTCGGGGTCGATGGCGAGGGCGTACACCTCCCCGCCCCCGGGAGCGACGGCGATCTTCCGCTCCTCATAAGGCAGCGCTTCCGTCTCGAAGAGCTGCGCGATGCCCTGGCGGCCCTCGACCTCGACGAGAAGCGCGCGCTTCCCCTCGGTGGCCAGGGCCAGCGCGAGGGCCGCGGCCACCGTGGTCTTGCCGGTTCCGCCCTTGCCGCTGACGACCTGGAGCCTGCTCACGTATTCGAGCGTAACCAGTCCGCGCGCCGAGTACGCCCGGGGCTGTGGACAACGTGGTCCCGGTCGGCCCGCCGAGGCGTCCCGGGCAACGGCTAGAGTCGGCCACATGACCAAGTGGGAATACGCAACCGTGCCGCTGCTCGTCCATGCCACGAAGCAGATTCTGGACACCTGGGGCGAGGACGGCTGGGAGCTCGTCCAGGTCGTGCCCGGGCCGAACAACCCCGAGCAGCTCGTGGCCTACCTGAAGCGGGAGAAGCAGGCGTGAGCGCCGTCGAGGCGAAGCTGGCCGAACTCGGTCTGACACTGCCCGAGGTCGTTCCGCCGCTGGCCGCCTACCAGCCGGCCGTGCAGTCGGGTCCGTACGTGTACACCTCCGGCCAGCTGCCGATGGTGGAGGGCAAGCTCCCGGTCACCGGCAAGGTGGGCGCCGAGGTCACCCCGGAGGAGGCCAAGGAGCTGGCACGCACCTGCGCGCTGAACGCCCTGGCCGCCGTGAAGTCCGTCGCCGGTGACCTCGACCGCGTCGCGCGCGTGGTGAAGGTCGTCGGCTTCGTCGCCTCCGCGTCCGACTTCACCGGCCAGCCGGCCGTGATCAACGGTGCCAGCGAACTCCTCGGCGAGGTACTCGGCGACAAGGGCGTCCACGCCCGCAGCGCGGTCGGCGTGGCCGTCCTGCCGCTGGACGCGCCGGTGGAGGTCGAGGTCCAGGTCGAGCTCGTCCAGGCGTAGGGCGACTCCGTACGGGCGGCACCGCGCGCCCGGCGCCTCACGGGAGCGTGGTGCTCCACGGGGGTGGTGGTGCGTCGCCGGCGTGTGCGTTGCCGGCGTGGCAAGAAACCTCGCCTCGCCGGCCACGCGCCCGCAGGATCGCTTCCGGTGCTCCGTGCGGAGCGGGAACCGGTCCGGTGCCGGTCCTGGTCCGCGCCGGCACCGGACCAACCGCACGTGCGCAGGAGGAGCCATGCCCATGCCCATGTCCATGCCCCAGTCACCCGTGCCCGACGACCAGCGGCCCGCCGACGGGGCGGCCCCTCGGCCGGCCCACGGGTCAGCCCTTCAGCCGGTCCACCGCCTGGTGCCCGGTCCGGCCGGCCGGATCCACCTGGTGGAGCAGGGCAGCGGACCGCTGGTCCTGCTCGTCCACGGTTTCCCCGAGTCCTGGTACTCCTGGCGCCACCAGCTCCCCGCGCTGGCCGCCGCCGGTTTCCGCGCCGTCGCCATCGACGTGCGCGGCTACGGGCGCTCCTCCCGGCCCGACGCGGTGGAGGCGTACCGGATGCTCGACCTGGTGGCGGACAACGTCGCCGTGGTGGAGGCGCTGGGCGAGCGGTCCGCCGTGATCATCGGTCACGACTGGGGCGCGAACATCGCCGCGCACTCCGCGCTGCTGCGGCCCGACGTGTTCCGTGCGGTCGGCCTGCTGAGCGTGCCGTACACCCCGCCGGGCGGCCCGAAGCCCAGCGACGTGTTCGCCGGCATGAGCGACCCCGCCGGACCCTTCGCCGGGCAGGAGTTCTACGTCTCCTACTTCCAGGAGCCGGGCCGTGCCGAGTCCGAGATCGAGCCCGACGTGCGCGGCTGGCTCGCCGGCCTCTACGCCGCCCTGTCCGGCGACACCATGCCCGCCCCGGAGGCGCCCGACCCGCACTTCGTCGCCCCCGGCGGCAGGATGCGCGACCGGTTCCCGGACGGTCCGCTGCCGTCCTGGCTGACCGAGGAGGAGCTGGACGTCTACGCCGGGGAGTTCGAGCGCACCGGTCTGACCGGCGCCCTCAACCGGTACCGCAACATGGACCGCGACTGGGCCGACATGGCCGCCCACCAGGGCGCCCCCATCACCCAGCCCTCCCTGTTCCTCGGCGGCGACCGGGACGCCTCCACCACCTGGCTGTCCGACGCGATCGAGGCGTATCCGGCCACCCTGCCCGGCCTGACCGCCTCCCACCTCCTCGACGGCTGCGGCCACTGGCTCCAGCAGGAGCGCCCCGAGGAGACGAACCGGCTGCTCACCGAGTGGCTGGCCGCCCTTCCCGGCTGACCGCCGGCGCGGGCCTCTTCCAGCGTCCTCCGGCCCGGCGGCCACTCGAACATCCGCCCGTCACCGGATAGCCTCCGGCCATGGCGAACGGTCAGGCGGACGGTCAAGCGAATGACCAGGCGAATGTCCAGGCGAATGTCCAGGCGAATGTCCAGGCGAACGGTCAGTGGTACCCCGCGGAATGGCCGGACCGCATCCGCGCGCTGGCGGCCGGAACCCTCACCCCGGTCACCCCGAAGCGCGCGGCCACCGTCATGCTCCTCAAGGACACCGGCACCGGTACCGGCCCCGCCGTCCACATGCTGCGCCGGCGCACCTCCATGGCGTTCGCCGGCGGTGCGTACGCCTACCCGGGCGGCGGGGTCGACCCGCGCGACGACGACCGTGACATCGGCTGGGCGGGCCCCACGCGCGCGTGGTGGGCGGACCGGCTCGGTGTCGACGAGGTGGGCGCCCAGGCGATCGTCTGCGCGGCCGTACGCGAGACGTACGAGGAGGCGGGCGTCCTGCTCGCCGGGCCGACCCGCGACTCCGTGGCCGGCGACACGACCGGCGCGGACTGGGAGGCGGACCGCGCCGCCCTGGTCGGCCGTGAGCTGTCCTTCGCGGAGTTCCTGGACCGCCGGGGCCTCGTGCTGCGCTCCGACCTGCTGGGCGCCTGGGCCCGCTGGATCACCCCGGAGTTCGAGTCCCGGCGCTACGACACGTGGTTCTTCGTGGCCGCCCTCCCCGAGGGGCAGCGCACCCGCAACGCCTCCACGGAGGCCGACCGCACGGTGTGGATCACCCCTGCCGAGGCCGCGGCCGGGTACGACAAGGGCGAGCTGCTGATGATGCCGCCGACCATCGCGACCCTGCGCGGTCTCGCGGAGTGCGGTACGGCGGCCGAGGCGCTCGCGTCGGCCCGGGGCCGCGACATGACACCCGTACTGGCCGAGGCGCGGCTGGCCGGCGACGAGATCGTGCTCTCCTGGCCGGGGCACGACGAGTTCACCAAACACGTCCCGAGCGCGGCACAGGCGCCGGTGACATCACCTTCCGACCCGACCGGGGGAGCCCTCGCATGACGGACGCAGCAGCACTGCCCGGCCAGCCGCGGGGCGGCGTTCTCTCGGGGCCGGCCACCGCGCGCGCGGTGAACGTCCTCGCGCCGAACGCCTCCGCGATGACCCTGGACGGGACGAACACCTGGATCCTCGCCGAGCCGGACTCCGGCCTGGCCGTCGTGGTCGACCCGGGCCCGCTGGACGACGCGCACCTGCGGAACGTCGTCGACACCGCGGAGCGGGCGGGCAAGCGCGCCGCGCTGACGCTCCTGACGCACGGTCACCCGGATCACGCGGAGGGCGCCGCGCGCTTCGCCGAGCTGACGGGCACGAACGTACGGGCCCTGGACCCGGCGCTGCGGCTGGGCGACGAGGGGCTGGCCGCAGGTGACGTGATCGGGGTCGGCGGCCTGGAACTGAGGGTCGTACCGACCCCCGGGCACACGGCCGACTCCCTGTGCTTCCATCTCCCGGCGGACCGGGCGGTCCTGACGGGGGACACGATCCTGGGCCGCGGTACGACGATGGTGGCCCATCCGGACGGCCGCCTCGGCGACTACCTGGACTCCCTGCGCAGGCTCAGGTCGCTCACGGCCGACGACGGGGTGCACACGGTGCTCCCGGGCCACGGCCCCGTCCTGGAGGACGCCCAGGGCGCCGTGGAGTACTACCTCGCCCACCGCGCCCACCGCCTCGCCCAGGTCGAGACGGCCGTGGAGGACGGCTACCGGACGCCGGGCGAGGTCGTCGCCCATGTTTACGCGGACGTCGACCGTTCGCTGTGGCCGGCGGCGGAACTGTCGGTGCGGGCGCAGCTGGAGTACCTGGGCGAGCACGGGCTCATCCAGCTGCCGGACTGAGGCCTGCCCGGCCGGTTCCTGCCCGGTGTGAGGCCTTCCCCGTGTGAGGCCTGCCCGACCGGTGTGTCCGGCCGGGGCGTGCCGGCCGGGGCCGGTCAGCGGGAGCGCTTGGCCAGCCGCTCCACGTCCAGCAGGATCACCGCTCGGGCCTCCAGGCGGAGCCAGCCGCGCTGGGCGAAGTCCGCCAGTGCCTTGTTGACCGTCTCACGGGACGCGCCGACCAGCTGGGCCAGCTCCTCCTGCGTCAGGTCGTGCACGACGTGGATGCCCTCCTCGGACTGCACGCCGAAGCGGCGGGAGAGGTCCAGCAGGGCGCGGGCGACACGGCCGGGAACGTCCGAGAAGACGAGGTCGGACATGGCGTCGTTGGTCTTGCGCAGGCGGCGCGCGACGGCGCGCAGCAGGGCGGTGGCCACCTCGGGGCGGACGTTCAGCCAGGGCTGGAGGTCGCCGTGGCCGAGGGCGAGCAGCTTGACCTCGGTGAGCGCGGTGCCGGTGGCCGTGCGCGGGCCCGGGTCGAAGAGCGACAGTTCGCCGATCAGCTCGCTGGGGCCGACGACGGCCAGCATGTTCTCGCGCCCGTCGGGGGACGTGCGGTGGAGCTTGACCTTGCCCTCGGTGACCACATAGAGGCGGTCTCCGGGGTCCCCCTCGTGGAACAGTGTGTCGCCGCGGGCGAGGGTCACCTCACTCATGGAGGCGCGGAGCTCCGCGGATTGCTCGTCGTCGAGCGCCGCGAAGAGCGGGTTGCGCCGCAGAACGTCGTCCACGAGTTCTCTCCTTGTCGACCGGCTCAGAGGATCTTGTTCCCCCGGTGTACCAGGGGTCCGTGGTGCCCATTTTGCCGGACAGTCCAAACAGTGTGATCTGTCACAAGGATGCCGCACTGGTGTCCTGGGGTACGCGGCAGGGGTCCAATTGGACGCCGATCTTCGGGGTGCGGGGCAGATGTCGGTGCCGGGCCGTAGGCTGGCCGGGTGTCCAAATCGCCGGTGAGAGCACAGGCCGAGGGGGCTGCGCGGGTGGGTGTACGTCGCGATTCCGCCGTGGGCGAACAGGGCTCCGATGGCGGTAGGAAGACGGCGAGAGCGACGAAGAGGGCGACGCCTGCCAAGAGGGTGACTGAGGAGAAGGGTGCCGTGGAGATGAACGCCGAGAACGACCCGGCACCTGCGAAGAAGACGGCGCCCGTGAACAAGACGCCCGCGAAGAAGACGGCGCCCGTGAACAAGACGCCCGAGAGGCAGGCGGCGCCCGCGAAGAGGGCCGCCCCCGCGAGGAAGGCGGCCTCGGGCAGGACCCCGGCGCCCGTGAAGAAGCAGGCGCCCGCCAAGAAGCCCGCCGTCGTCCCGAAGAAGGCCACCGCCGCCGTCAAGGGCGTGGCCCCGGCGAAGACCGTCGCCCCGAAGACGCCGGGCGGTGAGTCGCGCACCGCGCTGGTCCGCCGCGCCCGCCGTATCAACCGCGAGCTCGCGGAGGTCTACCCGTACGCGCACCCGGAGCTGGACTTCGAGAACCCGTTCCAGCTGGTCGTGGCCACGGTGCTGTCCGCCCAGACCACCGACCTGCGCGTCAACCAGACGACGCCCGCCCTCTTCGCCAAGTACCCGACCCCCGAGGACCTGGCCGCCGCCGATCCCGAGGAGGTCGAGGAGATCCTGCGCCCGACCGGCTTCTTCCGGGCCAAGACCAAGTCGGTCATAGGGCTGTCCAAGGCCCTGGTGGAGGACTTCGGCGGCGAGGTCCCCGGACGTCTCGAGGACCTCGTCAAACTGCCCGGCGTCGGCCGCAAGACCGCCTTCGTCGTCCTCGGCAACGCGTTCGGCCGCCCCGGCATCACCGTGGACACCCATTTCCAGCGCCTGGTGCGCCGGTGGCAGTGGACCGGCGAGACCGACCCGGACAAGATCGAGGCCGCCGTCGGCGCGCTCTTCCCCAAGAGCGACTGGACGGACCTCTCGCACCACGTGATCTGGCACGGCCGCCGGATCTGCCACGCCCGCAAGCCCGCCTGCGGGGCCTGCCCCATCGCACCGCTCTGCCCGGCGTACGGCGAGGGCGAGACGGACGTGGAGAAGGCGAAGAAGCTGCTGAAGTACGAGAAGGGCGGATTCCCGGGCCAGCGTCTGAACCCCCCGCAGGCGTACCTGGACGCGGGCGGCACCCCGGCACCTCCGCTGGGGGCCGGGTGACGGAACGGTCTCACGGAACGATCTCGGGGGCGTCGGGCGTTGAAATCGGCAGGACGGGGGTGGCGATGACACGGGCGAGCGACACGCAGGGGCACACGCGGGGCGGGATCCTCAGCAAGGAGGGCCTGCCGGGCTGGCTGGATCCGGTGGTGCGGGCCGTCGAGACGGTGCAGCCCGGACAGCTGAGCCGCTTCCTGCCGCCGGAGGACGGTGCCGGACGCCAGTCCGCCGTACTGATCCTGTTCGGCGACGGCGACGGCGACGGCGACGGCGGGCGCGGCCCGGAGCTGCTGCTCATGGAGCGGGCCGGCACCCTGCGTTCCCACGCCGGTCAGCCGGCCTTCCCGGGCGGCGCCCTCGACCCCGAGGACGGTGACCCCCAGGGCGACGGGCCGCTGCGGGCCGCCCTGCGCGAGGCGGAGGAGGAGACCGGGCTCGACCCGGCCGGCGTGCAGATCTTCGGCGTCCTGCCCAAGCTGTACATCCCGGTCAGCGGCTTCGTCGTCTCCCCGGTGCTGGCCTGGTGGCGCGAGCCCACCCCGGTCGGCGTCGTCGACCCGAACGAGACCGCGCGGGTCTTCACCGTCCCCGTGGCCGATCTCACGGACCCCGCCAACAGAGTCACCGCCGTCCATCCCCTGGGCCACAGCGGTCCGGCGTTCCTGGTCGAATCAGCGCTCGTCTGGGGCTTCACCGCCGGCATCATCGACCGGCTGCTGCACTTCGCGGGCTGGGAGCGGCCCTGGGACAGGGAGAAGCAGGTCCCGCTGGACCGGCGGTCATGACAGGGTGACCGGTGTGAGCGTACGACGACGAGGCGGGGCTTGAATCGGTGAACGTGCTGGACATCCTGTTGCTGCTGGCCGCCGTCTGGTTCGCGATCGTCGGCTACCGCCAGGGTTTCGTGGTCGGCATCCTGTCGGTGATCGGTTTCCTCGGCGGCGGTCTCGTCGCCGTCTATCTGCTCCCGGTCCTCTGGGACGTCCTGACGGACAACGCGGAGGTGAGTACGACCGCCGCCGTCGTCGCGATCGTCGTCGTCATCGTCTGCGCGTCCGTCGGCCAGGCGCTGACCACCCACCTCGGAAACAAGCTCCGCCGGTACATCACCTGGTCCCCAGCCCGCGCTCTGGACGCCACCGGCGGTGCCCTGGTCAACGTGGTGGCGATGCTCCTGGTCGCCTGGCTGATCGGCTCGGCACTGGCCGGCACCACGCTGCCGACGCTCGGCAAGGAGGTCCGCAGCTCCACGGTGCTGCAGGGCGTCTCCAGGGCGCTGCCCGCACGGGCCGACACGTGGTTCACGAACTTCTCCTCCGTCCTCGCGCAGAACGGCTTCCCGCAGGTCTTCAGCCCGTTCTCCAACGAGCAGATCCCCGACGTCCAGGCGCCCGACCCGGCGCTGGCCGGCAGTCAGGTCGCCGCCCGCGCCAAGCGTTCCATCGTCAAGGTCATGGGCACCGCCACCGGTTGCGGCAAGGTCCTGGAGGGCACCGGCTTCGTCTTCGACGAGCGCCGTGTCATGACCAACGCCCACGTCGTGGGAGGCGTGGACGAGCCCACGGTGCAGATAGGAGGCGAGGGCCGGAAGTACGACGCGACGGTCGTCCTCTACGACTGGCGGCGCGACATCGCCGTACTGGACGTACCGGAGCTGAAGGCACCCGTGCTGCGGTTCTCGGACGACGACGCGGGCCGCGACGACGGTGCCATCGTCGCGGGCTTCCCCGAGAACGGGGCGTACGACGTCCGCGCCGCGCGCGTGCGCGGGCGCATCACCGCCAACGGCCCGGACATCTACCACCGCGGCACCGTGCACCGCGACGTCTACTCGCTGTACGCGACGGTCCGTCAGGGCAACTCCGGCGGCCCGCTGCTCACCCCGGAGGGCGAGGTCTACGGCGTGGTGTTCGCCAAGTCCCTGGACGACTCCGAGACCGGTTACGCGCTCACCGTGGACGAGATCCGCGAGGACATCGCCAAGGGCCGCACCGCGAACCAGCAGGTCGACAGCGACGACTGCGCGCTCTAGGAACCCGGTGTTCGGCGGCGCGCGTGTCGCGGGGGTGTCGGCTCGCGGGATGCCGGCTTGCGGGGCGTCCCCGGGGTGTGGGTGTCAGCTCGCGCCGCGTGGATGGCGCAGGCGCACGGAGACCCAGCGGGCCCGGCGGCGCAGGATGCGCGGGATGCCCACCCGTAGGTCCGCACCCGCCAGTTGCGGGGTGCCTCCTCGTCGGTGGGTGCTTACGCCGCTCGTCGAGCGGCCGTCGCGTGCTACGTCACTGTAGTCGTGCGTCCAGCCCATACCCGGACGTGTGCCCCCGCCCCAAGGTCGGTAACCGTTCTCCGGCCCCTCAATTGGCCTATGCGCCGGGCAAGTGGCCGTTCATAGGACAAGCGTTCTGACGTGCCTGCCGGACGTGTTCGTTCGGTCACCGGGTCGGTCACATCGGTCACCGATCGGGTTCGGGATCCTTCAGCCAGTTGATCAGTTCGGTGGAGAAGGCGACCGGGTCCTCTTCGTGCGGAAAGTGCCCGAGACCGTCGAACAGCCGCCAGCGGTACGGCGCTTCGACGTACTGCCCCGACCCGGCCGCGCTCCGCGTCCGCATCACGGGGTCCAGCGAGCCGTGCAGATGCAGGGTCGGCACGCGCACCGGCCGCTTCATACGGCGGTAGAACTGGATGCCGTCGGGACGGGCCAGGGAGCGCACCATCCAGCGGTACGGCTCGACCGAGCAGTGCGCCGTGGAGGGGATGCACATGGCGCGGCGGTAGGCCTCCACCGCCTCGTCGTCCAGCTGTCGCGGCCCCGACCAGTCGTGGAGCAGCCGGCCGACCAGCGCGCCGTCGTCCGCGGTCAGTTGACGCTCCGGAACCCAGGGACGCTGGAACCCCAGAATGTGGGAACCCGCCCGGGTCTGCCGGACGTCCCCGAGCATGGCCGAGCGCCAGCGCCGGGGGTGCGGCATCGACGAGACCGCGAGCCGCCGCACGAGCTTGGGCCGCATCGCGGCGGCCGTCCAGGCGAGGTAACCGCCCAGGTCGTGGCCGACCAGCGCGGCGTCCGGCTCGCCGAGCGAGCGGACCACGCCGGTGATGTCGAGGGCGAGGCCGGCGGGGTCGTAGCCGCGCGGGGTGCGGTCGCTGCCGCCGACGCCGCGCAGGTCCATGGCGACCGCGCGGAAACCGGCGTCCGCGAGGGCCACCAATTGGTGCCGCCAGGTCCACCAGAACTGCGGGAAGCCGTGCAGCAGCAGAACCAGGGGTCCGTCACCCAGCTCGGCGATGTGGAAGCGGGCGCCGTTGGCGGCGACGTCCCGGTGGATCACCTCGCGCCCGCCCGGTACACCGAGCCGTACGACCGAGGTGGGGTGCTGCGCCGATGGGGGTTGGCCCATAGGGGTGGCGGGGTCCGTCATGAGGACGAGCGTGCCACAGCCTCGATGGCTTCGGGGGACCGGTCCGCGGGCAGCTCCGGCCGCGGGTGCGGCTTGGCGTTCTGCAGCACGCCCGCCGACTGCTTCACCGAGGCGGCGACCTTCTGCGGGCCGCGGCCCTTCTTGGCCTTCTTCGCGAAGACGATGCCGATCAGCGCGAGGAGGGCCGCCACGAGGACGTTCGCCGCGAAGGACAGCAGGAAGCAGACCGCGAGGTTCCAGCCGCTCCAGGTCCGGATGCCGTAGGCCAGCGCGAAGCTCAGCATCGGCAGCGAGAACACCAGGACGGCCCCGGCCAGCGAGAACGCGCCGCCGCTCGTCGCCCCGCGCTTGACGTCCTGCCTCAGCTGCGCCTTGGCCAGCGCGATCTCGTCGTGCACGAGCGCCGACAATTCGGTGGTCGCCGAGGCGAACAGCTGGCCGATGCTGCGTTCGGTGCCGACCGGGCTGCCGTCGGGTGCGCTCATCGCGGTCTCCCTCTTCTGCTGGCTCATCTGCGTACGGTTCCGTGGCTGTCGAACGCTGCCTGACTACGGCGGCCCGACCGCGTACGGTCCGTCTTTTGTACCGTCTCGTCAGATCATGCCGGACCGTCGCCCTCATCGCCTGCCCCGCCCGGCACTTCGGCAAGCCGCGCCGACTCCATCTCGTCGGCGATCCGGCGGTGCTCGGCGGCCTTCTTCTCGTAGATCGCGGCCACACGCAGGTGGTACGCGGGGTCGTCCTCCTCGTAGATGTCCGGGACGCCGCTGAGGTCGTCGTCGCGCTCCTCGTCCGCGATCAGCTTGCGGTACTTGGCGTTCCGTATCTTCAGCAGGACCGTCGCCAGGGCCGCCGCGATGAGGGAGCCGGCGAGGACGGCGGCCTTGACCTCGCTCGTCATCGCCGCGTCGCCTTCGAAGGCAAGCTCGCCGATGAGCAGCGAGACGGTGAACCCGATGCCGGCCAGGGTCGCCACCGCGAACACGTCGGCCCACTGGAGGTCGTCGCTGAGCGAGGCCTTCGTGAAGCGCGCCGTCAGCCAGGTGCCGCCGAAGATGCCCAGCGTCTTGCCGACGACCAGCCCGAGCACGACACCGAGGGTCTCCGGCTTGGTGAACACGTCGGCGAGCGCGCCGCCCGAGAGCGCGACACCCGCGCTGAACAGCGCGAACAGCGGTACGGCCAGGCCCGCCGAAAGGGGGCGTACGAGGTGCTCGATGTGCTCGCCGGGGGAGTGCCGCTCGCCCTCTCGGGTGTGGCAGCGCAGCATCAGGCCCATCGCGACGCCGGCGATGGTGGCGTGGACGCCGCTGTTGTACATCAGCCCCCAGATCACGAGACCGAGCGGGACGTACAGGTACCAGCCGCGGACGCCCTTGCGGAGCAGAAGCCAGAAGACGGCGAGGCCCACGATCGCGCCACCGAGCGCGACCAGGTTGATCGATTCGGTGAAGAAGACCGCGATGATCAGGATCGCGAACAGGTCGTCCACGACGGCCAGGGTCAGCAGGAAGGCGCGCAGGGCGCTCGGCAGGGACGTGCCGATGACGGCGAGTACGGCGAGCGCGAAGGCGATGTCGGTGGCGGTGGGCACGGCCCAGCCGGCCAGGGAGCCGCCGCCGGAGGTGGCGGTGATCGTGTAGACCAGCGCGGGTACGGCCATGCCGCACAGCGCCGCCACCACCGGGAGGGCGGCGGCCTTCGGGTCCTTCAGGTCACCGGCGACGAGTTCGCGCTTGAGCTCGATGCCGGCCACGAAGAAGAAGATCGCGAGGAGTCCGTCGGCGGCCCAGTGCGCGACCGACAGGTCCAGGCCGAGGGCCGCGGGGCCGAAGTGGAAGTGGCTGACGCTCTCGTAGCTGTCGCTCAGCGCCGGTATGTTCGCCCACACCAGCGCGGCGACCGCGGCGACGAGCAGCAGGACACCGCCGACGGTCTCGGTGCGCAGCGCGTCCGCGACGTAGTTCCGCTCCGGGAGGGACAGGCGTCCGAAGGCTTTTCGGGGGGTGCGGGGCGCGGTCACAGGGAGAACCTCCGGTCGATGGGCAGCACAGAACACATGCCGACCAGACTTCCCGGCGCACCATGAGGATCTTCGAGGCCCTTGATTCGAGGAACTCGTTCCGAGGATCTTGTCCCGCGGACCTTGAGGATCTTGTGTTGAGTTTCTTACGCGCTCATTAGCCTACCTAACCTGCGGCGGAAGCGCCGGGTGATCTCCGTGACGGTGCGTAACGTGACGTATCGGTGCCGGCACCCGCCAAAAGGGCACCCGGTGTCTCTCGCCGGGTGCCCTCGGAACGGACGGTTCAGTCCTCGCTGGGCGCCGCGGGGAGCTTCGTCTGGATGAGGTCCATGACGGTGGAGTCGGTCAGGGTGGTGACGTCCCCGAGCTGCCGGTTCTCCGCCACGTCACGCAGCAGGCGCCGCATGATCTTGCCGGAACGGGTCTTCGGCAGCTCGGCCACCGGCAGGATCCGCTTGGGCTTGGCGATCGGGCCGAGGGTGGCGCCGACGTGGTTGCGCAGGTCGGCGACCAGGTCCTCGGTCTCCGCCGCCGTGCCGCGCAGGATCACGAAGGCCACGATGGCCTGCCCGGTCGTCTCGTCCGCCGCGCCGACCACGGCCGCCTCGGCGACCGACGGGTGGGAGACCAGCGCCGACTCGACCTCGGTGGTGGAGATGTTGTGGCCGGAGACCAGCATCACGTCGTCGACCCGGCCCAGCAGCCAGATGTCGCCGTCGTCGTCCTTCTTGGCGCCGTCACCGGCGAAGTACTTGCCCTCGAAACGCGACCAGTACGTGTCGATGAACCGCTGGTCGTCGCCCCAGATGGTGCGCAGCATCGACGGCCACGGCTCGGTGAGGACCAGGTAGCCGCCACCGCCGTTCGGCACCTCGTTCGCCTCGTCGTCGACGACGGTGGCGGAGATGCCGGGCAGCGCGCGCTGGGCGGAGCCCGGCTTGGCGTCCGTGACGCCGGGCAGCGGGCTGATCATCATGGCGCCGGTCTCGGTCTGCCACCAGGTGTCGACGACCGGGGTGGCGTCCGCGCCGATGTTCTTGCGGTACCAGATCCACGCCTCGGGGTTGATCGGCTCGCCGACCGAGCCGAGGACGCGCAGGGAGGACAGGTCGAACTTCGCGGGGATGTCGTCGCCCCACTTCATGAACGTCCGGATCGCGGTGGGCGCGGTGTAGAGGATCGTCACGCCGTACTTCTGCACGATCTCCCAGAACCGGCCCTGGTGCGGGGTGTCCGGCGTGCCCTCGTACATGACCTGCGTGGCGCCGTTGGCGAGCGGGCCGTAGACGATGTACGAGTGGCCGGTGACCCAGCCGACGTCGGCGGTGCACCAGTAGACGTCGGTCTCCGGCTTGAGGTCGAAGACGGCCCAGTGCGTGTACGCCGTCTGCGTGAGGTAGCCGCCGGAGGTGTGCAGGATGCCCTTGGGCTTACCCGTCGTGCCGGACGTGTACAGGATGAACAGCGGGTGCTCGGCGTCGAACGCCTCCGGCGTGTGCTCGGCGGACTGCCGGTCGACGGTCTCGTGCCACCACTTGTCGCGGGAGTCGTCCCAGGCGACGTCCTGGCCGGTGCGGCGGACCACGAGCACGTGCTCGACGGTGCCGGCGCGCTCGACGGCCTCGTCGACGGCGGGCTTGAGGGCGGACGGCTTGCCGCGCCGGTAGCCGCCGTCGGAGGTGATGACGACGCGGGCGTCGGCGTCCTGGATGCGGGTGGCGAGGGCGTCCGAGGAGAAGCCGCCGAAGACGACCGAGTGGGCGGCGCCGATCCGGGCGCAGGCCAGCATCGCGATCGCCGTCTCGGGGATCATCGGCATGTAGACGGCGACCCGGTCGCCCTTCTGCACGCCCAGCTCCAGCAGGGCGTTGGCGGCCTTGGACACCTCGTCCTTGAGCTGGGCGTAGGTGATGGCGCGGCTGTCGCCGGGCTCGCCCTCGAAGTGGATGGCGACGCGGTCGCCGTTTCCGGCCTCCACGTGCCGGTCCACGCAGTTGTAGGCGACGTTCAGCGTGCCGTCCTTGAACCACTTGGCGAACGGCGGGTTCGACCAGTCGAGGGTCTCGGTCGGCTCCTCGGCCCACGTCAGCCGGCGGGCCTGCTCGGCCCAGAAGCCGAGCCGGTCAGCCTTGGCCTGTTCGTACGCCTCCGCCGTGACGTTGGCGTCGGCGGCCAGGTCGGCGGGGGGCGCGAACCTGCGCTCTTCCTTGAGCAGGTTGGCCAAGGATTCGTTGCTCACGACATCTCCCGTTCTCAGGGTTGTCCGTTGTGTCCCAGGCCACAGCTCATCAGACCCGGGGGGCCGATGACAAGGGTCGACGGACAATTGGTTTAGACCTGTCTGGTGGTCGTTCGCCCTCGTGGCCAGTGGTCATCAGTACCCACGGACGCCGGCGGCGCGGGGTTCAGCGCCTGTTACGACGCTCACACTCCCCGCGCCCCGGCTACCCGTACGGCTCAGGCGGTCAGGTCGGTCTCGAGGACCAGCTCGAACACCGCGCCCTCGGCGCTCTCGGCGTCCTCGGAGAGCAGGTACGCCTGGGCCTCGCCCACGTGGAAGTACATGCCCTGCAGTTCCAGGTCCCCGGCGCGCAGCGCCCGGGACACCGCGTCGTGGGCGCGCAGGTGCTCCAACTGCTGGACCACGTTGGCCAGGCAGAGCTGCTCGGCGGCGTCGGTGGGGCGGCGTCCGGCCAGCCGGGGCCGGGCAGCCTCGTCCTCGGGCATGCGCTCCAGGCTCGGCAGCCCGTGCCGCAGCCACCGCTTGAGCGGCGTCCGCGCACCCCCGGGCTCGGCGCTGAGCAGTGCCTGCATGGCCCCGCAGCCGGAGTGTCCGCACACCGTGATGGACCGCACCTTCAGGATGTCCACCGCGTACTCGATCGCGGCGGCCACCGAATCGTCGCCGCTCTCCTCGCCGGGCAGCGGCACGAGATTGCCCACGTTGCGCACGACGAAGAGGTCACCGGGGCCGCTGGAGGTGATCATCGAGGTGACCACCCGCGAGTCGGCGCAGGTGAGGAACAGCTGGGAGGGCTGCTGTCCCTCACGGGCCAGCCGGGCCAGTTCGCCGCGTACCAGCGGGGCGGTGTTGCGCTGGAACGCGCTGATGCCACGCGCCAGTTCCCGTCCGCTGGATCCGGCGGCCCTGCCCGGGCCACCGCGTCCGGTGAGCCTGGCCGGACCGTCGGCGCCGCTCGGGCCGGTCGTCGTCCCGGACGACTCTCCGGTGCCGTCCTGCCGGTCGGCGCCGGGCGGGGGCGCCTGCTGCGGGCGCTCGCACTGGTGGTTGCGCCAGGGCGTCCAGGGGCGGCAGCGGCAGCCGTCCGCATCGGCCGGTTCGGAGATGCGGGTGCCGGGACGGCGGCCGGTGATGTCGACGGAGCCGCCCTGCGCGGTGTGCGTCTTCTGCCAGTCCTGCAGCGTCTCGTACGCCGCGTGGTCCATGAACGACCCGTCCAACTCCACGACGGTGTCGGCTCCCTGGGGGACTTGGTGCAGGACCCGGCTGAGTCTCGGCACGGCGAGGAACGTCAACTGGCCCCGGACGTGGACATGATGGACTCCTTCCGTCTCGTCGTGCGTGATCCGGGTGCGGGACAGGCGCTGCAGGGCGACGCCGACGGCCACGGCGATGCCCAGCGCGACGCCCTCCAGGACGCCGAAGAACACCACGCCGCAGGTGGTGACCGCGTAGACCAGCACCTCACGGTGGCGGGTCACCGTGCGGATGTGGTTCAGGGACACCATTTTGAGGCCGACGGACATGACCAGGGAGGCGAGTGCGGCGAGCGGGATGAACTCCAGGGCCGGGACCATCAGCAGTGCGGCGATCACTACGAGAACGCCGTGCAGCATCGTGGAGTTCCGGCTGACGGCGCCCGCGCCCACGTTCGCCGAACTGCGCACGGCCACACCGGCGATGGGCAGTCCGCCGAGCGATCCGGAGACGATGTTGGCGGCACCCTGCCCGAGCAGCTCGCGGTCGAGGTCGGAGCGTTTCACCCGGCCGCTCAGACCCGGCCGGGCGGCGACCAGTTTGTCCACGGCGACCGCGCCGAGCAGGGACTGCACACTGCACACCAGGGTGGTGGTGAGGACGGCGGCGACCAGGCCGAGCACCGGGCCGTCGGGCAGCGTGGCCAGGGCGTGGCTGCTCCAGGACGGCAGGTCGACTTTGGGCAGGCGGAGCCCGGCGAGGGCCGCGACCACGGTGGCGCCGGCGACGGCGACCAGGGCGGCGGGGACCTTGCCCAGGAGCTGCCCGGCCCGGCCGGGGACCCGCGGCCAGAGCAGCAGCAGGGTCAGGGTCAGCACGCTCACGGCCAGGTCCGCCGGTCTCGGGCTCGCCAGCTGGGCGGGCAGGGCCCGCAGATTGTCGGGCACCGAGCTCTGCGGGGTGCCGCCGAGGACGATGTGCAGCTGGGCGACGGCGATGGTGACGCCGATGCCGGCGAGCATGCCGTGCACGATGGCGGGGCTGACGGCGAGCGCGGAGCGCGCCACGCGCAGGCAGCCGAGGCCCAGCTGGGCGAGCCCGGCGAGCACGGTGATGGCGCAGGTCGTACGCCATCCGTAGCGCACGATGAGGTCGGCGGTGACCACGGTGAGTCCGGCGGCGGGACCGCTGACCTGGAGTGGGCAGCCGCCGAGCCGTCCGACGACGATCCCGCCCACCGCGGCCGCGACGAGGCCGGCCTGGAGGGGGGCGCCGGTGGCGAGGGCGATCCCGAGGGAGAGCGGCAGGGCGATCAGGAAGACCGCGATCGAGGCCGACACGTCGGCGCCCGCGACGCGGAAGCGCCGGGGGCCGCGGGGTGGCGGGCTGTGGGGTGGATGGACGTGCTTGGGTCGGGCCGAATCGGCCCGGGCGGGTACGCAGGCTGACATTGTTTCCCGTCTCCTCCGGGGCTGCGCGGTCGCGGTCATGGTTGGTCCACCGCTGGGCGGGGACGGTTCGCGGCCGTGGGTCACGGCGGGATGCCGAGCACTCACCGAGCACTCGCCGAGTGCGCAATCGTCGCGCTCGGTAAACAGATCGTAATTCAGAGTAAAGGGAAGGCATAGATTTTTCGCGCAAATGGAGTAATGGGCCGCTCAACCGAGTGAATGGGGTATTTCATCGGCTTGTCGTACTAATTCCTTCTCGCTTTCGTGCCACCTTGACGGCGCTGACGGCACATCCCGGCTCAGCACCCGACATCGCCTCGTCGGCGTTGGCCCGAGAGAAGGAAGAAGGTGGGCGGAACATGGCCGCCACCCACAGGATCGCCGCGCGTACCGCGATCGCCGCCGCGGTCTGCGCCGCGTCGCTCGCCGGTTGCGCGATCGGCAGCGGTTCCGGTTCCGGTGAAGGGACGAACGGTCCGGGGAAGGAGAAGGGGAAAGCGGCGCCCGCACCCGAGAACGCGGTCCGGCTGATCGGTGACGGTTCCACCGCGTACACCGGGGCCCAGCCGCATCTCCCCAGACCCGAACGCCTCGAGCCCGGCCGGCGGCCCCCGCAGTTCGTGGTGTTCTCCTGGGACGGCGCGGGCGAGGACAGCCAGAAGCTGTTCTCCCACTTCCGTGAAGTGGCCAAGGAGAACGACGCGACGATGACGTACTTCCTCAGCGGCGTGTACATGCTGCCGGAGGAGAAGCGGGATCTGTACCGTCCGCCGCAGCACTCCCCGGGCCGCTCCGACATCGGCTTCAACGACGAGCAGGGCATCGCCGACACCGTCGAGCAGCTGCGACTGGCGTGGCTGGAGGGCAACGAGATCGGCACCCACTTCAACGGTCACTTCTGCGGCAGCGGCGGCGGCGTCGGCGAGTGGTCCGTCGAGGAGTGGAAGGAGGAGATCCGGCAGGCCAAGCGGTTCGTGAAGACCTGGAAGACCAACACCGGGATGAAGAACGCGGCCCCCCTCCCCTTCGACTACGACAAAGAGCTGATCGGGGCCCGCACCCCGTGCCTGGAAGGCCAGGAGAACTTCGTGCGGGCCGCCGGTGAGATGGGCTTCCGCTACGACAGCAGTGGCGTGAACGACCAGGTCTGGCCGAAGAAGAAGCGGGGGCTGTGGGACGTGTCGATGCAGCTGGTGCCGTTCCCCGGGCACACCTTCGAGCAGCTCACCATGGACTACAACTTCATGGTCAACCAGTCGGGCACCACGACGCAGGGCGACCCCGCCAAGCACGAGCTCTGGGGCGACCAGATGCGCGACGGCCTGCTTCAGGGCTTCCGGCGGGCCTACGACGGCAATCGGGCGCCCCTGATCATCGGCAACCACTTCGAGTCCTGGAACGGCGGTACCTACATGCGTGCCATCGAGGAGGTCGTCGAGGAGGTGTGCACCAAGGACGAGGTGCGCTGCGTCTCCTTCCGGCAGCTCGTGGACTGGCTGGACGCCCAGGACCCGAAGGTGCTGAAGAAGCTGCGCACGCTGGACGTCGGTGAGGCCCCGAAGAAGGGCTGGGCGTCCTTCCTCGCGGCCGGTCCCGCACCGGCGCCGAAGGGCGTGCCAGGGGCGCCGGCCGCCAAGCGCTGACCGCTCCGGCGGGGCCGGCGAGGAGGCGGGTCCGGTGGAGGTGATGGTTCCCGGCGGAGCTGGCGAGGGAGCGGGTCCGGCGGAGGCGATGGTTCCGGCGGAGCGTGGGGGCCCGCTGGAGTGTGTGGGTCCGGTGGTCGAGCGAGCCCGGTGGTGTGTGTGGGCCGGCGGAGGTGTGAGTCCACTGTCCGGCGTGGGAACCGGGTCCGGCGGAAGCGGCGAGGGCGCCGGAGGCGGTGGGAGTGGGGGTCGCGGAGGCTGCATCCGGCGGAAGCGGTGAGGGCGCCGGAGGCGGTGGTGGGGGTGGCGAGGGTGCCGGAGGCGGTGGTGGGGGTGGCGAGGGTGCCGTCACACCGGCGCAGCGACACCTTCGCTGAGGATGAAACCGGGGTCGATCTGTGCTGCCAGGTCGTCCCCGGTGCGCTCGTTGCCCCAGCTGCGGGCGTTCTTCAGGTGGAAGTGGGCCATCTGGTGCGTGTAGCGCGCCCAGTCCCGCAGCTCGTAGGTCGCGGCGACGGCCGTGTGCAGGGTGTGCAGCGCACGGCGGTTGGGCTCCTCCAGGAGCTCGAACCGGGGCGGCCGGCCCTTCTCCATGGCGCGCACCCAGTCCGAGTGCCCGACGGTCACCAGCAGGTCGCTCCCGACCTGCTCGCGGAGGAAGTCGAGGTCGTCCGGCCCCTGCACCTTGTTGCCGACGACCTTCACGGTGACGCCGAAGTCGCGGGCGTACTCCTTGTACTGGCGGTAGACGGAGACCCCCTTACGGGTCGGCTCGGCGACGAGGAACGTGATGTCGAAACGGGTGAACATGCCGGAGGCGAAGGAGTCCGAGCCCGCGGTCATGTCGACCACGACGTACTCGTCACGGCCGTCGACCAGGTGGTTCAGGCACAGCTCCACCGCTCCCGTCTTGGAGTGGTAGCAGGAGACTCCCAGGTCGGCGTCGGTGAAGGGCCCGGTGACCATCAAACGGACGGCCCCGCCGTCGAGTTCCACCGGCCGGGCGCAGGCGTCGTAGACCGGGTTGTCCTCGCACAACCGCAGCAGACGCGAGCCGGCGCCGGGCGGAGTCGTCTTGATCATCTTCGTCGCGGAGGCGATGCGCGGGTTGGTCCCGCGCAGGTAGTCCTTGATCAGCGAGAGGTGGTCACCCATCGCGGGCAGCGAGGCCGCCTCCTCCTCGTCGAGCCCCAGCGCGGCCCCCAGGTGCTGGTTGATGTCGGCGTCGACCGCGACGACGGGTGCACCGGTGGCGACGAGGTGGCGGATGAACAGGGAGGACAGGGTGGTCTTGCCGCTGCCGCCCTTCCCGACGAAAGCAATTTTCATGTTCACCAAGAGTAGTGAAGCGATAGCGGTGGGTGGTAGGTGGTCCCAGGTCTACGTGAAGAAGACCACTCATTCGTGGGGTGTGGCGTCGGGATGCGTAGGGTCGTACTCATGAGTACGACAGGCGCGACCGCTGATCCGCTCGCGGCCCTGGGCGCACTGCCCGGCGTGGCCGAGTCCGTGGAGTCCGTGCGCAAGGCCGTGGACCGGGTGTACGGCCACCGGATCATGCGACGCCGCAGCAACGAGATCACCTCCGAGGCCGCACTGCGCGGCGCCCGGAGCTCGGCGGCGCTGTCCGGGGCGGACTGGGCGCTGGAGGAGGTGCGCAGGCGGACCGACTTCAGCGGTGACGACGAGGCACGGACGGTGGGTGCGGCTCTGCGGTTGACCGCCGAGGCGGGGCAACTGCTGTCCGTCTGGCGGCAGTCTCCGCTGCGGGTGCTGGCCCGGCTGCACCTGGTGGCGGCCGCGACCAAGGCCGATCAGGTGGGACGGCCCCGCCGGCAGGGCGAGCCGGTGGACGAGCCGCTCGTCCGGCTGCCGCTGCCGGACGCCGAGGAGGCGCACGGCCGCCTGGACGGCCTGGCCGGGTTGGTCATGGCGGGTGGTTCCGCGCCGGCCCTGGTGACCGCTGCCGTCGTGCACGGTGAGCTGCTGGCGCTGCGTCCCTTCACCTCGCACAACGGCCTGGTCGCGCGCGCGGCCGCGCGCATCGTCCTGATCAACAGCGGTCTCGATCCCAAATCCGTCTGCCCGGCCGAGGTCGGCCATGCCGAGCTCGGGCGCGCCGCCTACCTGACGGCGCTGGACGGCTACGTCTCCGCGACCCCGGAGGGTGTGGCCGCGTGGATCGCCCACTGCGGCAGGGCGGTCGAGCTGGGCGCGCGCGAGTCGACGGCGGTGTGCGAGGCGCTCCAGCGCGGAGCCGCGTAGGAACGTGGGACGCGCCCAGGGGCAGGGAGCCCGGGAGCCGTGTCGGGCGCGTGGCGTGCCGGGCGGGACGTAATGCGGCGGTACGAGTACTCGTACCGCCGCTGGCATGACCACCGGGTTACCAGGCGTCCTCGATATGTTGCCCATCAGGTCGGGAACTTTGCCCGTCACCTGGTGCGGCTGGCCCGTAATCGACGGGTCGACGTCGCGTGGGTGCCCGATGTCCATGCTCGGTCCGTGGGGCCAAATGCGGTTTTAAGGTGATCCTTTCGGATGTCCTTGGTCTCGCGGGCCGTTGAGTCCTTTGTACTCCTGGCCCGGGGCAAGCGGAAGTGCACGCTGCACTTCTTTACTTTCCCGCTCATACGCGGGTGAAAGAGCGACTTTCGGGGCTGCTCCGTACCGTCGCGGACCGCCGCCGGCTCGCATACCAGACGAGACCCGCGGTGGCCGCTGCGGCGCCCACCGCGGCGGCGGCCACGAGCGCAGGGCGCGGCGGTACGGAGAAGCCCCGGATCCGTTGCTTGAGCCGTACCGGACGATGGAAGTCGAGGATCGGCCACTCGCGCGCGAGAGCCTCGCGGCGCAGTGCCCGGTCCGGGTTCACCGCGTGGGGATGGCCGACGGACTCCAGCATCGGCAGGTCGGTCGCCGAATCGCTGTAGGCGTAGCAGCGGGTCAGGTCGTACCCCTCGGACTCGGCCAGCTCCCGGATCGCCTCCGCCTTGGTGGGGCCGTACGCGTAGTACTCCACCTCTCCCGTGAAGCAGCCGTCGTCGCCCACGATCATGCGGGTCGCCACCACCCGGTCGGCACCGAGCAGCTCGCCGATGGGTTCGACCACCTCGGCGCCCGACGTGGAGACGATCACGACGTCCCGGCCGGCGGTGTGGTGCTCCTCGATCAGGGAGGCGGCCTCGTCGTAGATGATCGGGTCGATCAGGTCGTGCAGGGTCTCGGCGACGAGTTCCTTGACCAGCTGGACGTTCCAGCCGCGGCACAGCGCGGAGAGGTACTCGCGCATCCGCTCCATCTGGTCGTGGTCGGCTCCACCCGCGAGGAACACGAACTGGGCATATGCGGTACGCAAGACAGCCCTGCGGTTGATCAGCCCGCCTTGGTAGAACGACTTGCTGAACGTGAGTGTGCTCGACTTCGCAATGACCGTCTTGTCCAGGTCGAAGAAGGCGGCTGCGCGGGGCATGGAGTGCGGCAAGGAGTGGTTTTCCACGACCCCGAGCATAGGCGCAGCCCATTCGGCGTAAGGTGGGGCGCGTGGGTTTGCCTGAGATGGCTCTCGGGTACACCATGGAAGTCACGGATCGTTCGCGACCGTGCTAACCCGGTCCGACTCCTCCCCCCCCCGAGTCGGCCGTGGAGACGACCCCCGCTCTCCCCCCCGGCGGGGGTCGTCGCATGTCCGGGTGGGTTTTTCTTCTCATCTCATGTTCCAGGGCCGTGTGCTGTGACGGTGCCGGGAGTGCATTGTCATGCCCACGCCTCCTGACGGAGGGTAGTCGTCGCGCTGCTCTCCGGGAGTCGTGGGCGGGGCGGAGCGGGGGAGGGGCGGGGCTCCGCGGTTTGTGGGGGCGATATTCACAACCGTCGAGTTGTCCACAGTTTTCGACCAAGATCCACACGATTTCCCGGATCGGTGCACCGTGATTCCCATGCGTCCGGGCCGCGTCGAGTTCTACGGCCGGTTCTGTTTGCAGGACGCGTATGGCCGGGATCGACCGAAGTTCAAGCCGACGTACAAGTCGGTGTTCACATCGGGCGTTCACGCCGGCCGTTCACGTGGGGACCGGTTGCCGGTTCTTCACGCGATTGCGAATCGCGGGGCCGCGAGGGCCGCGCGAGGCCACAGATGCCGGGTGCGACCGCGGAAGTCGCAGCGAAGGGGGACGCAAGTCATGACCGGAACCATCGTCAACGACCCGCCGCCTGCCGCCGAGGGGCGGCAGAGCGGGCCATTGATCGTCACCGAGGACACCGAACTGCTCGACGACCTGTTGCGTCTGTGCGCGGCGGCCGGTGCCACGCCGGAGGTGCACCACTCGGTGCCGGCGGTACGGGCTGCCTCCGGACAGCGGGGCAGCTGGGAAGCCGCGCCGCTCGTCCTCGTCGGCGACGACGCCGCGCGGCGTGTGCGCGGAGCCGTGCGGAGACGAGGGGTGGTCCTCGTGGGCCGCGACCAGGACGATTCGGGGGTCTGGCAGCGGGCCGTCGAGATCGGCGCCGACCACGTCCTGATGCTGCCCGACGGTGAGCAGTGGCTGGTCGACCGCATCGCCGACGTCGCCGAAGGCGTCGGCCGGCCCGCGCTCACCGTCGGTGTCATCGGCGGCCGGGGCGGCGCCGGAGCGTCGACACTGGCCTGCGCGCTCGCCGTCACCTCCGCGCGCGAGGGGATGCGCAGCCTCCTCGTGGACGCCGACCCGCTGGGCGGCGGCCTCGACGTCCTCCTGGGGGGCGAGACGGCCGAGGGGCTGAGGTGGCCCGCGTTCGCGGCCTCGCGAGGACGGGTCGGCAGCGGCGCCCTGGAGGAGTCACTGCCCGAGCTGCACTCGCTGCGGGTACTCAGCTGGGACCGGGGGGACCGCGTCACAGTGCCGGCCCAGGCCGTACGGGCGGTGCTCGCGGCGGCCCGGCGCAGGGGCGGCACGGTCGTCGTCGACCTGCCGCGCCGGATCGACGACGGCGTCGCCGAAGTCCTCGCCCAGCTCGACGTCGGCCTCCTCCTCGTCCCGGCCGAACTGCGGGCCGTCGCGGCGGCGGACCGGGTGGCCGCAGCGGTCGGCATGGTCCTGCGCGACCTCCGTGTCGCGGTCCGCGGTCCGTACGCCTCCGGGCTCGACGACCGCGAGGTGGCCCGGCTGCTCGGACTGCCCCTGGTCGGTGAGGTGCCCATCGAGTCCGGGCTCTTGCGCGCCACCGAGAGCAGGCGCCCCCCGGGCACGTCCGCACGAGGCCCGCTGGCGCGTTTCTGCCGGGAGTTCTGGGAGCGGGCGCTGGTGGAGACGGGCGGGGCGGCATGAGGGCCCCTGTGGACCTTGCGGGAGCGGGTGGCGGTGTGCCGAGCGGTGGCGTGCCGGCCGAGAGGACCGGAGCCGGGTGCGCGGAGCCGGCTGCCGGGGAGTCCGCGGTCGTGCCGACCTCCCCGGTGCCCGGGGGGACGGGCTCCGGTGCGGCACCGGAGCCCGCTGACGAACGGTTGCCGGACGGGGCTCTCGGAGGATGCGGAGGACCGGCCGCGGAAGGGGCCCAGGCACCGAGCCGCCGGCCTTCCGGGACGGACGCGGGACCGACCGGGCGGGTGGTCCCGCGCTGGGCTTCACGGACGTCCTCTGTCCACGGGCGGCTTCCGGCACTGGTTTCCGGGCGGCTTCCGGAACCGGCATACGGGCGCCCTTCGGCACCGGCTTCCGTGAGAGCCCCGGGCCCCGCTCCCGGCATGCTCGACGGTGTCCGGCGATGGCTCGCCGAGAGTGGGGCCGAGCCGACGCCCGCGCGCGTGGCGCAGGCCCTTCGGGAGCAGGGGCGGGTGCTCGGGGACGCCGAGATCCTCGGCGCCGCCGAGCAGCTGAGGTCGGAGCTCGTCGGCAGCGGACCGCTGGAGCCGCTGCTCGCCGACCCCACGGTGACCGACGTACTGGTGTCCGCCTCGGACCGGGTCTGGGTGGACCGGGGCGGCGGCCTGGAGCTGACGACGGTTTCCTTCCCGGACGCCGGTGCCGTACGGCGGCTCGCGCAGCGCCTCGCCGCAGTCGCCGGGCGCCGGCTCGACGACGCCCGGCCGTGGGTGGACGCCCGGCTGCCCGACGGCACCCGGCTGCACGCGGTACTGCCACCGGTCTCCGTCGGCTGCACGAGTCTGTCGCTGCGGGTGGTACGGCCGCGTGCGTTCACGCTCGACGAACTGGCGACGGCGGGCACCGTGCCGCCCGGCGGCGACCGCGTACTGCGCGCGCTGCTGGGAGCACGGCTGTCGTTCCTCGTCAGCGGCGGTACCGGCAGCGGGAAGACGACGCTGCTGAGTGCGTTGCTGGGGCTCGTCGGACCGGACGAACGCATCGTCCTTGCCGAGGACTCGGCGGAGCTGCGGCCGGACCACCCGCACGTGGTCCGCCTGGAGACCAGGCCCGCCAACCAGGAGGCCGCGGGCCTGGTCACCCTGGAGGACCTGGTTCGGCAGGCACTGCGCATGCGTCCGGACATGCTCGTCGTCGGCGAGGTGCGCGGCGCCGAAGTGGCCCACTTGCTGGCCGCGCTGAACACCGGTCACAGCGGCTGCGGGACGGTGCACGCCAATGCCGCTGCCGACGTACCGGCCCGGCTGGAGGCACTCGGTACGGCCGCAGGCCTCGACCGGGCGGCCCTGCACAGTCAGCTCGCGGCGGCGCTCTCGGTGGTCCTGCACCTGGTACGGGACCGAACCGGACGGCGTCGGATCGCCGAGGTGCACGTACTGGAGCGCGACCCGTCGGGGCTGGTGCGGACGGTGCCGGCGCTGCGGTGGGGCACGGAGGCCTTCGTGGCCGAGTGCGGCTGGGAGCGATTGCGGGAGCTGCTGCGCGGTGGCGGTCTCGAAGCGCGCGCCGACGGACGGGAGGCGTACGGGTGACGGGGACGGGTGAGCTGTCGACGGGTGTGGCCCTGGTCTGTCTGGCGACGGCGGCGTGGCTGGCCGGGAGCGGGTGGCACTCCGGGGCGCGGCGTGCGCGACGGGTGTTCGCCGACGGCGGGACGGCCGGTACCGGACCGCCCACGGTGCGCCTGGTGACGGACAAGCTGCGGTGCGTCCGCGGTCGGCTGAGGCCCGAGTGGTGGTCGTTGACGGTTGGGGTGGCGCTGGCGGTACTGGGCCATTCGGTGCTGCCGGTCGTCGCGGGCGCGGCCGGGGTGCCGGTGCTGCGCCGGACACGCTTGGCAGGCCGCGCGCGACGGGCCCGGGAGCGCCGGCGGGACGCGGTGATCGCGCTGTGCGGGGTGCTCGCCGGGGAGGTGCGGGCGGGACGCCAGCCGGGCGAGGCACTGCTGTGCGCGGCGCACGACTCCGGAGGGCTCGGTGACGCGCAGCCGGCGGTGCTGGCGGCGGCCCGGTTCGGTGGGGATGTCCCGGGTGCACTCGCGGCGGCGGCGCGGCAACCGGGTGCCGAGGGGCTGCGGGGGCTCGCGGCGTGCTGGCGGGTCGCCGTCGACCAGGGTGCCGGACTCGCGGCCGGGCTCGACCGGTTGGAGGGCGCACTGCGCGCCGAACGTGATCAGCGCTCCGACCTGCGCGCCCAGTTGGCGGGTGCGCGCGCCACGGCGGTGATACTCGCCGGCCTGCCGGTCCTGGGCCTCCTGCTCGGAGTCGCCCTCGGTTCCGACCCGTTGGGCGTGCTGCTGCACACCGGGGCCGGGCTGGGCTGCCTGCTGGCCGGCGGGTTCCTGGAGGGCCTGGGCGTGTGGTGGGTGTCGCGGATCGTGCGTGGAGCGGAGTCGGTGTCGTGAACGGGGACGTGGTCCACGGGCTTGGGTCCGTGGTGGGGGCAGTGGCAGGGACGGTGCTGGTCGCCGGATGGCTGGCGCGCGGGTTGGGAGCCGTGCGGCGGGAGCGGACGGTGCGCAGACGGCTCACCGGGCTGCTGGCCCCCGAACCGGCCCGCGCCACCCCACGGCGTGCCGAGCTGCTGGGCGCCGTCCGCGGATGGCTGCCGCTGGTGGGCACGGTGGGCGCGGGATGGGCTCTGCTCGGGGGTGTCGCCGGCGTCGTGGTGGGGCTGGTGGGTGCGGCAGGGCTGTGGCGTTGGCGCTCCCGACGGTCGGCCTCCGGGACGCAAGCGGCGGAGGCCGTGGCCGCGGACGCCGCTCGTCAACTGCCGCTGGCAGCCGACCTGCTGGCGGCCTGCATCGCGGCGGGTGCCGGTCCGGTGGCGGCGGCCCAGGCGGTGGGTGACGCCCTGGGCGGACCCGTCGGGGACGCGTTGGGGCACGGCGCGGCGGAGGTCCGGCTCGGCGGCGAACCGGGCGGGGCCTGGCGCGGGTTGGCCGCGATTCCGGGCGCCGGTCCGCTGGCGCGGCTACTGGAGCGGGCCGACGTGTCCGGCCTGCCCGCGGCCGGTCCGGTCGCCCGGCTCGCGGCCCAGGCCCGTGCCGACTGGGCTCGCGCCACGACGGCCCGGGCCCGCCGGGCGGCCGTCATGGTCACCGCTCCGGTGGGGCTGTGCTTCCTGCCCGCGTTCATCGCGGTGGGCGTGCTGCCGGTGGTGATCGGCCTTGCGGGCGGGGTCCTGGGAGAGGGAGGGGGTGGTGGCTGACGGAACGGAGCGGAGGGCGCGGAGCCCACGAGTGAGTGACCGACGAACGAGTAAGTGAGCAACGAGAACGGACCTTACGGGGGTTGCGATGTATCAGATGTATCAGGTGTGTCGGGTGTATCGGGCGGCACGGGCACGGCTGAGTGCCCGGGTGCGCGGAGCAGTACGTACGGCACGGCGGGACGCGGGAATGGTCACGTCCGAGTACGCGATGGGGATCGTCGCGGCGGTGGCGTTCGCCGTGGTGCTCTACAAGGTGGTGACGAGCGGTGCGGTCAGCGCGGAGCTGCAGGGCATCGTGAAGCAGGCACTCGATGCGCGGATGTGAGCGGGCAGCGGGGACGGGATCCCGCCGAGGAACCGGCAGAGGCTCCGGCAACCGCTTCGGCAGAGGATTGGACAGGGGGTTCGTGACCGCGGAGACGGCCGTGGTGCTGCCGGTGCTGGTGGTGTTCGCGATGGCGCTGGTGTGCGGGCTGCTTGTCGTGGCGGCTCAGATCCAGTGCGTGGACGCGGCGCGGACGGGTGCCCGTGCGGCGGCCCGGCAGGATCCGGCCGACGCGGTAGTCGAGGTCACCGAGCAGGCGGCACCGCGCGGAGCGCGGGTCACGGTCAGCCGGGAGGAGGGCCGGGTCCGTGTGGTCGTGGTGGCCGAGCCACCGGCGTTGCACGGCCTGCCCTTCGAGGTACGGGAGGAGGCCGTGGCTTCGGTGGAGCAGACGGTGGGGGCGGGGCCATGAGAGGCGATGTGTCGCTCGGCGCGGTGACCGCCCTGGGTCCTGGGCCCGGCCCTGAGCCCGCCCCTGAGCCCGTTCGTCCCAGCCCTGAGCCCGCCCCTGAGCCCGTTCGTGGCTCGGCACCTGGCTCGGTACCTGGCTCGGCACCTGGCTCGGTACCTGGCTCGGGGTCTGGCGTCGGCTCAGGCTCCGACATCGGCTCAGAAGAACCGGGCTCGGGCCTCAGCCCGGGCTCGGGCTCCAACCCCGGCTCCGGTCTCAACGGTGGCTCGGGCTCGGCCGCGGGACCCAACCCCGGCTCAGGTTCGGGCTCGGGCTCCGGGCTCGACCCGGGCTCGGGCTCCGGGCTCGACCCGGGCTCGGGATCGGGCTCGGCCTCGGGATCGGGCTCGGGCATCGGATCGGTCCCCGGCCCCGGTGGGGGCTCGGGCGTCGCCTCCGCCTCCGCCCGCGACCGGGGCTCCGCCACTGTGTGGAGCGTCGGAGCCATTGCTGTTCTGTGCCTGGTGTTCGGCATCGTGCTGGCCCTGGGCCAGGCTGTCGTGGTTCGGCACCGGGCGGCCGGCGGCGCCGATCTGGCAGCGCTCGCGGCGGCGGACCACTGGGCACAGGGCGGCAGGGCGGCGTGTGCCCGGGCGGACCGGGTCGCGCGTGCCCAGGGGACGCGGTTGGTGCGATGCGTGCTCACCGGGCAGACCTCGGACGTGACGGCGGCTTCGGGCCGGGGGCCGTTCGCGGCGGAGGTCCGGGCGAGAGCAGGCCCGGCTACGGGCGTGCCGCCGACCGGTGTCGCCCCGGCCGGTGTCGATCCGACCGGTGTCGATCCGACCGTGGCCGTGCCGACCGTGGCCGTGCCGACCGAGGGCCGGTCGACGGGGTTCCTGGCAGGGCCCCCGCCTACCCCGCCTCCCTACCCGCGGCAGGACCCGTCTCCGGCTCTGTCACCGGCTTCGGCGTCGTCCCCGGCTCCGCACCCCGCTCCGGCCCCTCCGCCACCCCACGCAACAGCACCGTGAGCAGCCGCACGGCGCCCCGCTTGTGCAGCGGCTCGTTGCCGTTGCCGCACTTGGGGGACTGGATGCAGGACGGGCAGCCGGCGTCGCAGTCGCAGGAGGCGATGGCCTCCCGGGTGGCGGTGAGCCAGTCGTGGGCCGTACGGAAGGCGCGCTCGGCGAAACCGGCGCCGCCCGGGTGGCCGTCGTACACGAAGACCGTCGGCAGCAGCGTGTCCGGGTGCAGGGGGACCGACACGCCGCCGATGTCCCAGCGGTCGCAGGTCGCGAACAGGGGAAGCATGCCGATCGAGGCGTGTTCGGCGGCGTGCAGGGCCCCGCCGAGGATCTCCGGGTTGATCCGGGCCGCGTCCAGCTGGTCCTCGGTGACCGTCCACCACACCGCGCGTGTGCGCAGCGTCCGAGGGGGGAGGTCGAGTTTCGTCTCGCCCAGGACCTCACCGGTGATGAGGCGCCGGCGCAGGAAGGAGACCACCTGGTTGGTGACCTCGACGGAGCCGTAGCAGAGGCGTCCGTCACCCCAGGGGACCTCGGTGTCGGTCTCCAGGACCGAGATTGCCGTCGTGTCGCGGGCGACCGTGGAGTACGACGGGGTGGCCTGCTCGACCAGCGCGACGGAGTCCTCCAGGTCCAGGGACCGGACGAGATACGTGCGCCCCTGGTGGAGGTGCACGGCGCCCTCGTGGACCGTCGTGTGGGCGGCGCCGGCGTCGACCGTGCCCAGCAGCCGGCCCGTCCCGGCCTCGACGACCTGGACCGGACGTCCACCCTCCCCGCGGATGTCGGTCAGGTCGGCGGCCCTTTCCCGGCGCGTCCAGTGCCAGGCCCGGGTCCGGCGGCGCAGCAGCCGGGCTTCCTCCAACTGGGGGAGCAACTCCTCGCAGGCGGGGCCGAACAGCGTCAGGTCCTCGTCGGTCAGAGGCAGCTCGGCCGCCGCCGCGCACAGGTGGGGGGCGAGTACGTACGGGTTGTCGGGGTCGAGGACCGTGGACTCCACGGGCTGGTCGAACAGGGCTTCGGGGTGGTGGACGAGGAAGGTGTCCAGCGGATCGTCGCGGGCGACCAGCACCGCGAGGGCCCCCTGCCCGGCCCGCCCCGCCCGGCCCGCCTGCTGCCACAGTGAGGCCCGAGTGCCCGGATAGCCGGCGATCACCACGGCGTCCAGGCCGGAGATGTCGAGGCCGAGTTCGAGGGCGTTCGTCGCCGCGAGACCGAGGAGCTCACCGGAGTGCAGGGCGCGTTCCAGGGCGCGGCGCTCCTCGGGGAGGTAGCCGCCGCGGTACGCCGCCACGCGCCGGGCCAGCGAGCGGTCGACCTCGGCCAGGCGTTCCTGGGCGATCACCGAGATCAACTCGGCGCCGCGCCGGGACCGGACGAAGGTGATCGAGCGCATGCCCTGCACGGTGAGGTCGGTGAGCAGGTCGGCGGCCTCGGCGGTGGCCGTGCGGCGGACCGGCGCGCCCTTCTCGCCCTCCAGTTCGGTCAGCGGCGGCTCCCAGAGGGCGAACACCAGTTCACCGCGCGGTGAGGCGTCGTCGGCGACCTCGACCACCGGCAGTCCGGTGAGCCGCCGGGCCGCGACCGAGGGCTCGGCGGAGGTGGCGGAGGCGAGCAGGAACACGGGCGACGCGCCGTAGCGCGTACACAGCCGGCGCAGTCTTCGCAGCACCTGGGCCACGTGGGAGCCGAAGACACCCCGGTAGGTGTGGCACTCGTCGATCACGACGTACTTCAGCGACTTCAGGAAGGAGGACCAGCGGGGATGGGACGGCAGGATGCCGCGGTGCAGCATGTCCGGGTTGGTCAGCACGTAGGTGCCGTACTGGCGGATCCACTCGCGTTCCTCGAACGGCGTGTCGCCGTCGTACACCGCGGTTCGCACGGATGTGCCGAGAGGTTGTGAGAGTTCCTTCACCGACCGGCACTGGTCGGCGGCGAGCGCCTTGGTCGGTGCCAGGTAGAGGGCGGTGGCGCCACGCCCGTTGGGGGCCTCTGATCCGTCCAGGAGCGTCGACAGCGCCGGCACCAGGTACGCCAGGGACTTGCCGGACGCGGTGCCGGTGGCGACGACCACCGAGTCGCCGTCCAGGGCGTGCTCGGCCACGCGTGCCTGGTGGGCCCAGGGGTGTTCGATGCCCGCGGCCCGTACCGCCGCGACGACCTCCGGCCGAATCCGGTCCGGCCAGGCGGCATGACGACCCGCACGCGGGGGCAAGTGCTCCGTATGAGTGATGCGCGTAGCCCGGCTCGGTCCCGCGGCGAGCCGGTCCAGGAGTATGCCCGGATCGGGCCGGGAGCCGGGCTCCGCCGGGGGTCGATCGGATCGGTGATTCTTGGCCATCGGCACCGAGTCTGTCACTGGCGTGACGGACAATGGGACCAAGGCGTCGTGCACGCCCGCCGGTAAGTGATTGAATGCCATCGCGGCTGGCGAACCGTCCTGGGGGCTTCAAGCCGAGGTGTCCCGAGGGACGACCGCTCGATAGCAAGGTGCTGGAGGATCCGTGGACCTGTCCCTGTCGACCCGTACCGTCGGCGATCGTACGGTCGTCGAGGTCGGTGGCGAAATTGACGTATACACCGCGCCCAAGCTGCGAGAGCAGCTGGTCGAGCTCGTGAACGACGGGAGTTTCCACCTCGTCGTCGACATGGAGGGCGTGGACTTCCTCGACTCCACCGGGCTCGGCGTGCTGGTCGGCGGACTGAAGCGCGTGCGTGCCCATGAGGGCTCGCTGCGCCTGGTCTGCAACCAGGAGCGCATTCTCAAGATCTTCCGTATCACCGGCCTCACCAAGGTGTTCCCCATTCACACCTCGGTCGAGGAAGCGGTGGCGGCCACCGACTGACGACCGGTCCCGGGCCCCTGGGCCCGGGACCGCAGCAGTACAAGGGAGGTCCGGGCTGTCGGCGGCCCGGACCTCCGAAAGCACGCCCGTAGTTCCGAGGGGGACGCATGGCCACCGTCGAACTCCGCTTCAGCGCGCTGCCCGAGCATGTCCGCACCGCCCGTCTGGTGGCGGCGGCGGTGGCACGCAGGGCCGGAGTGGACGAGGCCGTCCTCGACGAGGTCAGGCTCGCCGTCGGCGAGGCCTGCTCCCGAGCCGTGGGCCTGCATCAGCACGTCGGCATCACCGCGCCGGTCAAGGTGTCGCTGATCGAGGAGGAGAAGCAGTTCTCCATCGAGGTCGGCGACGAGGCGCCGCACGCGGTACCCGGGGCCGGAAACCCGGGTGCCGTCGACGACGCGGAGGCCGAGGAGGACGAGATGGGTCTCGCTGTCATCAGCGGACTCGTCGACGACGTGGAGGTCACGGCCGGCGAGGACGGCGGACTGATCCGCATGACCTGGCCGACCGCACCGGCGATCCTGCCGCCGGTCTGACGCCGGCCCGGGCCACCCCGGACCCGGGCCACCCCGGACCTGGGCCACCCCGGACCCAGGGCCTCACGCAGTCACCAGCCAGCCCGCAAGCCCGCAAGTCACCCGAAGGGCCCTACCTCGTAGGGCCCTTCGTCATGTGCGGAAGGCGAGGCCCACACATACAGTGGTGCCGTACGGGCGATAAGTGAATTCATTCACGATCGATCGTGCGAGAAAATGGATCACGGCAATGCGAACGTCAGGTGATCGCCGCTAATGCCGAAAGGCCATTACTACTTCTGGCCCCTTTGGGTTGACAGGTCAATTCCTTTTGTCGTGCACTGTTTTGATCAGGTTCCGGTACCTACAATCCCGTCCACATCTTGAGCTCAGTCCAAGCGTCAAGGAGGACGAATGGCGGAGCTTTCCACCCCTCATCAGCTGGGTGACACCTCGACCGTCGCAGCCGCCGTCCTGACCGACTCGAACCGTGCCCTGGTCGCGGTGATCGCGGTCGTCGCGCTGGCAGCGCTGGTGCTCGCGGGCGTCCTGGTGCGCCAGGTGCTCGCGGCGGGCGAGGGAACCGACAGGATGAAGGAGATCGCGGCGGCCGTTCAGGAAGGCGCGAACGCCTACCTGGCCCGGCAGCTTCGTACGCTCGGCGTATTCGCCGTCGTCGTGTTCTTTCTGCTCATGCTGCTGCCTGCGGACGACTGGAATCAGCGGGCCGGACGATCGATCTTCTTTTTGATCGGCGCGGCGTTCTCGGCGGCCACCGGTTATATCGGCATGTGGCTCGCGGTGCGCAGCAACGTACGCGTCGCCGCGGCGGCGCGGGAAGCGACACCCGCTCCCGGCGAACCGCAAAAAGACCTCACCCTCGTCTCGCACAAAGCGACGAAGATCGCTTTTCGTACGGGCGGCGTGGTCGGCATGTTCACGGTGGGACTCGGCTTGCTGGGCGCCTGCTGCGTGGTGCTGGTGTACGCGGCCGACGCCCCGAAGGTCCTGGAGGGCTTCGGCCTCGGCGCCGCGCTGATCGCGATGTTCATGCGAGTCGGCGGCGGCATCTTCACCAAGGCCGCCGACGTCGGCGCCGACCTGGTCGGCAAGGTCGAGCAGGGCATTCCGGAGGACGATCCGCGCAATGCCGCGACCATCGCCGACAACGTGGGCGACAACGTCGGCGACTGCGCGGGCATGGCTGCCGACCTCTTCGAGTCGTACGCCGTGACCCTGGTGGCCGCGCTGATCCTCGGCAAGGTGGCGTTCGGCGACGCCGGACTGGCCTTCCCGCTGCTGGTGCCGGCGATCGGCGTGGTCACGGCCATGATCGGCATCTTCGCGGTGGCACCCCGCCGGTCCGACCGCAGCGGCATGAGCGCGATCAACCGTGGCTTCTTCATCTCCGCGGTGATCTCGCTGGCGCTGGTGGCGGTGGCCGTCTTCGTCTACCTGCCCGGAAAGTACTCCGACCTGGACGGCGTCACCGACGCGGCGATCGCGGGCCGGGACGGCGACCCGCGGATCCTCGCACTCGTCGCGGTGGCCATCGGCATCGTGCTCGCCGCCCTGATCCAGCAACTCACCGGCTACTTCACCGAGACCACCCGACGCCCCGTCAAGGACATCGGCAAGACCTCGCTCACCGGCCCCGCCACCGTCGTCCTCGCCGGCATCTCGATCGGCCTCGAATCCGCCGTCTACACCGCCCTCCTGATCGGCCTCGGCGTCTACGGGGCGTTCCTGCTCGGCGGTACGTCCATCATGCTGGCGCTGTTCGCCGTGGCACTGGCCGGCACCGGCCTGCTCACCACGGTCGGTGTCATCGTCGCCATGGACACCTTCGGCCCGGTCTCCGACAACGCGCAGGGCATCGCCGAGATGTCCGGCGACGTCGAGGGAGCCGGCGCCCAGGTGCTCACCGACCTGGACGCGGTCGGCAACACCACCAAGGCCATCACCAAGGGCATCGCCATCGCCACCGCCGTACTCGCCGCCGCGGCCCTCTTCGGGTCGTACCGCGACGCCATCACCACCGGCGCGGCGGACGTGGGCGAGAAACTCAGCGGCGAGGGCGCGCCGATGAGCCTGATGATGGACATCTCGCAGCCCAACAACCTGGTCGGCCTCATCGCGGGCGCGGCGGTCGTCTTCCTCTTCTCGGGGCTGGCGATCAACGCGGTGTCGCGGTCGGCGGGCGCCGTGGTCTTCGAGGTGCGGCGGCAGTTCCGGGAGCGGCCCGGGATCATGGACTACAGCGAGAAACCCGAGTACGGCAAGGTCGTCGACATCTGTACCAGGGACGCCCTGCGCGAACTCGCCACGCCCGGGCTGCTCGCCGTCATGGCGCCCATCTTCATCGGGTTCACGCTCGGTGTGGGCGCGCTCGGCGCCTTCCTGGCGGGCGCGATCGGCGCGGGCACGCTGATGGCGGTGTTCCTCGCCAACTCCGGTGGTGCCTGGGACAACGCCAAGAAACTCGTCGAGGACGGTCACCACGGCGGCAAGGGCAGTGAGGCCCACGCCGCCACCGTCATCGGCGACACGGTCGGCGACCCCTTCAAGGACACCGCGGGCCCGGCGATCAACCCCCTGCTCAAGGTCATGAACCTGGTGGCACTGCTCATCGCTCCGGCGGTCATCAAGTTCTCCTACGGCGCCGACAAGAGCATCGGCGTACGGGTGGGGATTGCCGTCGTCGCGTTCGTCGTCATCGCCGCGGCGGTCTACGTCTCCAAGCGGCGCGGAATCGCCATGGGCGACGAGGGCGACGCCGACCAGGAGCCCAAGTCGGCCGATCCGGCGGTGGTTTCGTAGATTCCGACAGCGGTCCCTCCAGGAGACGCAGGGCAAAAGGCGGGCGTACGGCGCGTATTGACGCGCCGTACGCCCGCGTCGTGCGCGTGCGCGCCCTTCATCGTGAGCCTTCTCTCTCTTGATGCAAATGGCTGCAATACGGTCTTAACGGATGTTCGTCCTGCGGAGGTCCCCCGTCCGGCGTGTATGTTCCGGGGCCGAGAGCCATGGAAGGGACCAATCCGGTGAACAAGAAGCTCGCGGCCGCACTGTCCGGCGGTGCGGTACTGGTACTGGCGCTGACGGGATGCAGCAGCAGCAGCGACGACAACGACAAGCTGGACTCCTGGGCGAAGGAGGTCTGCGACGGAGTGCAGCCGCAGGCCAAGAAGATCGAGGCGGCCAACGCGGCGATCCAGAAGGAGACCTCGGACAACAGCACGCCGGACGAGGTCCAGAAGACCGACGCCAAGGCGTTCCAGGACATGTCCGACGCCTACAAGGCGATGGGCAGCGCCGTCCAGAAGGCCGGGGCGCCGGACGTCGAGGACGGCGAGAAGAAGCAGAAGGACGCGGTCGCCGAGCTCAACGGCCTCTCCTCGTCGTACGCCTCCCTGAGGAAGCAGGTGGAGGCCCTCGACACCAAGGACCAGGCGAAGTTCGCCGACGGTCTCAAGGGCATCGCCACCGAACTGAACAAGCTCAGCAAGAGCGGCAGCGACGCGCTGAAGACCCTCGAGGAGGGCGACGTCGGCCAGGCGATGGCCAAGCAGGCCAGCTGCAAGTCGGCCTCGGGGACGCCGTCGGCCGCGGCCGGCTGACCTCCGCCGCACGGACACGGGGCGGGGCACGGGCCGCAGGGCCCCAGCGAGGTGCGGGCACAGAACCGCACGAGGTGCGGGCGCAGGGGGCCCAGCGAGGTGCGGGCGCAGGGCTCCAGCGAGGTGCGGGACTCCGGGCCACAATGGGGGAGTGAGTAACGCCAGCCTCTCCCCCCTGCCCTCCGCCGACCGCCCCGACGTCACCGCCCGGCTGCGGGACGCCCTGCTCGGGGCCTCCTTCACCGCCGACGGACTGCTGGAGCTGCTCGGCGCCCCCGCCTACGCGGCGCTGTCGCGCAGCGAGACCGTGCCCGCGCTCCGGGCCACCCGCGGCGACACGCCGCTGGAACTGCTCGTACGGCTCTTCCTGCTCCAGCAACCCGTCCTCCACGCGCGCGTGGAGGAGGTGCTGCCCGTCGACGCCTGCCTGGAGAGCGGGTGGCTCGTCCGCGCGGGTGACGACGAGGTGGCGGCCACCGTGGACGTACGGCCGTACGGGGGGCCCGGGGGCGAGGACTGGTTCATCGTCTCCGACCTGGGATGCGCGGTCGGCGGAGCGGGAGGAGTGCGCGTCGGCGCTCCTGGAAGGGGCGAGGACGGGCGACGGGCGGGCGGCACCGGCAGTCACGCCCAGGGCGTCGTCCTCGGTGTGGGAGGCGCCTCCATGACCCTCGCCGGCCTCACCGTCCGTACGCCCGTCTCCGCGGCCCTGGACCTCGGCACCGGCTCCGGCATCCAGGCTCTGCACGCCGCCGCGCACGCCACGCGCGTGACGGCGACCGACGTCAACCCGCGCGCGCTGCACATCACCGCGCTCACGCTCGCCCTGTCCGGTGCCCCGGCCGCCGAGCTGCGCGAGGGATCCCTCTACGAGCCGGTCCATGACGACGAGACGTACGACCTGATCGTCTCCAACCCGCCCTTCGTGATCTCACCGGGCGCCCGCCTCACCTACCGCGACGGTGGGATGGGCGGGGACGATCTGTGCCGCTCGCTCGTTCAGCAGACGGGGGAGCGCCTGAACGAGGGCGGGTTCGCGCACTTCCTCGCCAACTGGCAGCACGTGGAGGGGGAGGACTGGACGGACCGGCTGCGCTCCTGGGTGCCGCGCGGCTGCGACGCCTGGATCGTGCAGCGCGAGGTGCAGGACGTCACGCAGTACGCCGAGCTGTGGCTTCGGGACGCGGGCGACCACCGGGGCGACGCGGCCGATTACCAGGCGCGCTACGACGCGTGGCTGGACGAGTTCGACGCGCGCAAGGTCAGGGCGGTCGGCTTCGGCTGGATCACGTTGCGCCGGACCGCGGCCGCCGAGCCCTCCGTCATGGTCGAGGAATGGCCGCACCCGATCGAGCAGCCGCTCGGCGAGACCGTGCGCGCGTACTTCGACCGTGTCGACTACCTGCGCGCACACGACGACGCGGCCCTGCTCGAAGCGCACTTCACGCTGGCCGGCGAGGTCGTCCAGGAACAGGTCGGACTGCCCGGCGCCGAGGACCCGGAGCACGTCGTCCTGCGCCAGAACCGCGGGATGCGGCGGGCCACCCGGGTCGACACCGTCGGTGCCGGTTTCGCGGGCGTCTGCGACGGCACCATGAGCGCGGGCCGCATCCTGGACGCCATCGCCCAGCTGGTGGGCGAGGACCCGGTGGCGCTGCGCGACCGCACGCCCGCGCAGATCCGGCTGCTGGTGGAGCAGGGATTCCTCGAACCGGCGTAGAGACGGGGGCGGCGATCATCGCCGCCGGGCCCTGTACGGGAACGAGCCACGGGCGGGGGGCCGCCGAGCCGGCGGTTCCCCGTTCACCTCGGGTTCGCCTGCCCGCCGCCGTCGCGTGACAGCCTCCCGGGGGCTGGACACACGCAAGCTGGAGAAAAGGGGCACGGGGACCATGGAGAGCGGGCCGGCGATCTTCGCTGGGATGGTGTTCGCCCTGTTCGGGGCCGGTCTGCTGGTGTGGACCGCGACGCGGGTCCGGCACGGCCGGCCCGTCGCGCACGGTGTGAGCCCCGTCGCATCGGCGACCGTCGCGAGCGTCGCCGGGGTGACCGCCCTCGCTCTCGGGGCATGGTGCCTGACGCACGTGTGAGAGGCCGGTTCCGGCCCCCGGCCGCACCCCCGCCCGAGTAATCGGGGGATCGCGCTCCGGATGCGCACTTCAGGGCAGGTAAACACTCCGGGCGGCAGGAACAGGGTTCGTCGGGTTACCGTTCGAGTGGCCGTTGCGGGCTTTTCCCGTTTGACACGGGGGCGGGAGGTACCGTCACACTCCGCAGCGTCACGACCGAAATGCAGCACACCCCGACCCCGGGACCACGGCCTGGGGAGGCCCAGCGTCGACCGGAGAGAAGAGCGAAGTTGTCCCCGACCAGCGAGACCGCGAAGGGCGGCCGCCGACTCGTCATCGTCGAGTCGCCTGCCAAGGCGAAGACGATCAAGGGCTATCTCGGCCCTGGCTACGTCGTCGAGGCGAGCGTCGGGCACATTCGCGACCTTCCCAGCGGCGCCGCGGAGGTACCCGAGAAGTACACCGGTGAGGTCCGCCGCCTCGGTGTGGACGTCGAACACGACTTCCAGCCGATCTATGTGGTCAACGCTGACAAGAAGGCGCAGGTCAGGAAGCTCAAGGACCTGCTGAAGGACTCCGACGAACTCTTCCTCGCCACCGATGAGGACCGCGAGGGCGAGGCCATCGCCTGGCACCTGCAGGAAGTCCTCAAGCCGAAGATCCCCGTCAAGCGCATGGTGTTCCACGAGATCACCAAGGACGCGATCCGGGCCGCCGTCGCCAACCCGCGCGAGCTCAACCAGAAGCTCGTCGACGCCCAGGAGACCCGCCGCATCCTCGACCGCCTCTACGGCTACGAGGTCTCGCCGGTCCTCTGGAAGAAGGTCATGCCGAAGCTGTCGGCCGGCCGCGTCCAGTCCGTCGCCACGCGCCTCGTGGTCGAGCGGGAACGCGAGCGCATGGCGTTCCGTTCCGCCGAGTACTGGGACCTGACGGGCACCTTCGCGACCGGCCGCGCCGGTGACGCGTCGGACCCGTCGTCGCTGGTCGCCCGCCTGCAGACCGTCGACGGCAGGCGCGTCGCCCAGGGCCGCGACTTCGACTCCCTGGGCCAGATCAAGAGCGCGAACACCCTCCATCTCGACGAGGCGAACGCCCGCGCGCTCGCCGCCGCCCTGGAGAACACCCGCTTCGCGGTCCGCTCCGTCGAGTCCAAGCCGTACCGCCGCTCGCCGTACGCCCCGTTCCGTACGACGACGCTCCAGCAGGAGGCGAGCCGCAAGCTCGGCTTCGGCGCCAAGGCGACCATGCAGATCGCCCAGAAGCTGTACGAGAACGGCTACATCACCTACATGCGTACGGACTCGACGACCCTGAGCGACACGGCGGTCACCGCCGCCCGCGCCCAGGTCACGCAGCTGTACGGCGCCGACTACCTCCCCGCCCAGCCGCGGACGTACGCCGGCAAGGTCAAGAACGCGCAGGAGGCGCACGAGGCGATCCGTCCCTCGGGCGACCGCTTCCGCACGCCCGCCGAGACCGGGCTGACCGGCGACCAGTTCCGGCTCTACGAGCTCATCTGGAAGCGGACCGTCGCCTCCCAGATGAAGGACGCGACCGGCAACAGCGTCACCGTGAAGATCGGCGGCGCCGCCTCCGACGGCCGGGACGTCGAGTTCAGCGCCTCCGGCAAGACGATCACCTTCCACGGCTTCCTCAAGGCCTACGTCGAGGGCGCCGACGACCCGAACGCCGAGCTGGACGACCGCGAGCGCCGGCTGCCGCAGGTCGCCCAGGGCGACGCGCTGACGGCCGAGCAGATCACGGTCGACGGCCACGCCACCAAGCCCCCGGCCCGCTACACCGAGGCGTCGCTGGTCAAGGAGCTGGAAGAGCGCGAGATCGGCCGCCCGTCGACGTACGCGTCGATCATCGGCACGATCCTGGACCGCGGCTACGTCTTCAAGAAGGGCACGGCGCTCGTCCCGTCCTTCCTGTCCTTCGCCGTGGTCAACCTCCTGGAGAAGCACTTCGGGCGGCTCGTCGACTACGACTTCACCGCGAAGATGGAGGACGACCTCGACGCCATCGCCCGCGGCGAGGCCCAGGCGGTGCCGTGGCTGCGGCGCTTCTACTTCGGCGAGGGCGACGGTGCCGGCAACGGCGGCGCCGCCGACGCCGGCAACGGCGACGGGGACCACCTCGGCGGCCTCAAGGAGCTGGTGACCGACCTCGGCGCGATCGACGCGCGCGAGGTGTCGTCCTTCCCCGTCGGCAACGACATCGTGCTGCGCGTCGGACGCTACGGCCCGTACGTCGAGCGCGGCGAGAAGGACGCCGAGAACCACCAGCGCGCCGACGTCCCCGAGGACCTGGCACCGGACGAGCTGTCCGTCGAACTGGCGGAGGAACTGCTCGCCAAGCCGAGCGGCGACTTCGAGCTGGGCACCGACCCGGCCACCGGCCACGCCATCGTCGCCAAGGACGGCCGCTACGGCCCGTACGTCACCGAGGTGCTGCCCGAGGGCACCCCGAAGACCGGCAAGAACGCCGTGAAGCCCCGTACGGCCTCGCTGTTCAAGTCGATGTCCCTGGACACGGTGACCCTCGACGACGCCCTCAAGCTCATGTCGCTGCCGCGCGTCGTCGGCACCGACGCCGAGGGCGTCGAGATCACCGCGCAGAACGGCCGCTACGGCCCGTACCTGAAGAAGGGCACGGACTCGCGGTCCCTCACCTCCGAGGAGCAGCTCTTCACGATCACGCTGGAGGAGGCGCTGGCGATCTACGCCCAGCCCAAGCAGCGTGGCCGGGCCGCGGCCAAGCCGCCGCTGAAGGAGCTGGGCACCGACCCGGTCAGCGAGAAGCCGGTCGTGGTCAAGGACGGCCGCTTCGGCCCGTACGTCACCGACGGCGAGACCAACGCGACCCTGCGCTCCGGCGACAGCGTCGAGGAGATCACGCCGGAGCGCGGCTACGAGCTCCTCGCGGAGAAGCGCGCCAAGGGGCCCGCCAAGAAGACGGCGAAGAAGGCCGCCGCGAAGAAGGCCCCGGCCAAGAAGGCGACGGCGAAGAAGACCGCGGCCAAGAAGACCACGGCCGCCAAGACCACGGCCGCCAAGACGACGGCCGCGAAGACCACGGCCGCGAAGAAGACCGCGACCAAGACGACGGCCAAGACCGCGGTGAAGAAGACGGCCACCAAGAAGGCGACCGCCTCCAAGGTGTCGGAGGACTGAGCCCGCTCCAGGGACCGCTCGGCGCTCCGGGCGCTCTTCCCGCGCTTCTTCCTTCCCGCGCTTCTTCGCGAAACGAACGCCCCGGCATCATTTCGGTGCCGGGGCGCGCGTACGTTCGGCCGGGCACACCGGACTGTCGGCGACGGCAGATAGGCTGAACGCATGACGCGAGCCGAGCAGCCAACGGCCACTCACCCCGCCCCGGACGACGCCCTGGTCGCGGACTCCCGCGAGCGCGCCGTCCGCGCCCTGCTGCGCCGCCCGCAGTTGAGGCGGTTGTGGAGCGCACAGCTCGTGGGGGGTGTCGGCGACATCCTCGCCCTCCTGGTACTGGTCCTCCTCGCCGTCCAGGCCGCGATCGGCGCGGGCTCGTTCGGCGGGGGCTACCGGGGCGTGGCGTTCGCAGTGGCGACCGTTTTCGGCGTACGCATCCTGGCGACGCTGCTCTTCGGCGCCGTCCTGCTCGGGCCCCTCACCTCACTCACCTCGCAGGACGGCCCGCTCGACCGCCGCTGGACCATGGTCGGCGCCGACGGGCTGCGGGCCGCGCTGCTGATCGTCGCTCCGCTGTGGATCGACTGGACGCCGGACGACGCGCTCGCCGTCCTCCTGGTGACCGCCTTCGTCACCGGCGTCGCCGAGCGCTTCTGGACGGTGTGCCGGGAGAGCGCGGCCCCTGCGCTGCTGCCCGCGCCGCCGCCGGAGGGCGCGACGGTACGACCGCTGCCGGACCACATGGACGCGCTGCGCCGCCTGTCGCTGCGTACGGGCTTCGTGGCGATCCCCCTCGCCGGCGCCGTGCTGGTCGTCGCGGGGCTGCTGAACAACCTGCTGGGCGCCGGCATCGACTGGTTCGCCGAGCACCAGGCGGCGCTCGGCTCGTACGTCGCGGCCGGGCTGTTCGCCGCGTCCCTGTCCCTGGTGACCTTCCTGGAACTGCCCGGCGTCCGCACCCCGCGCGCGCGGTCGCCGCTGGAGGGCATGCGCCGCCCCAAGACCGGCACCGGCGTCGACAAGGGCCGCACCGGCGTCCTCCCCCTGCTGGTACTCGCCTGCGCGGCGGTCGCCGCCGTGGTGTCCGCCGCGGTCGCCGTGGCGGTGCTGCACGCCAAGGACCTGGGCGGCGGCCCCGTGCTGTACGGGCTGATGGTGGGCGCGCTGACCGGCGGAGTCGTCGTCGGCATCCGCACGGCCCCCGCCCTGCTGCCGTCCCTGTCGCGCCGGCGGCTGCTGGCCCTGGCGATCGCCTTCGCCGGCGTCACCCTGCTGGCCGCCGGGCTCGTCCCCGACGACACCACCGTGCTGCTGCTCCTCGCACTGGCCGGCGTCGGCGCGGGCGTGACCGCCAACACCGGGCACGCGCTGCTCGACCAGGAGACCGAGGACGCCCGCCGGACGCGGACGACCGAGCACCTGCACGCCGTCGTCCGCGTGTACGTGGCACTCGGCGCGGTCGTCGCGCCCGTGATGGCGGCGTCGATCGGACCGCACCGGCTGGAGAACGGCAGGTTCGTCTTCGCGCACGGCGGCGCCGCGTTCGTCCTCATGCTGCTCGGCGCGCTGCTGCTGCCGGTGGCCGCGCTGGTGCTGGCCAAGGTCGACGACCGCTCCGGTGTGCCCCTGCGGCACGACCTGCGGGACGCGCTGCTCGGCGGCGACGACCCGGCGGCGACGCCCGTGGCGAACGGTTTCTTCATCGCCCTGGAGGGCGGCGACGGCGCCGGGAAGTCCACCCAGGCCGAGGCCCTCGCCGAGTGGATCCGGGGCAAGGGGCACGAGGTCGTGCTGACGCGCGAGCCGGGGGCGACGCCGGTGGGCAAGCGCCTGCGGTCCATCCTGCTGGACGTGTCGAGCGCCGGTCTGTCGCACCGCGCGGAGGCGCTGCTGTACGCCGCCGACCGCGCGGAGCACGTCGACACCGTCGTCCGGCCCGCGCTGGAGCGCGGCGCCGTGGTCATCTCCGACCGGTACATCGACTCCTCGGTGGCCTACCAGGGCGCCGGCCGTGATCTGTCGCCGACCGAGATCGCCCGCATCAACCGCTGGGCGACCCACGGGCTCGTACCGCACCTGACGGTCCTGCTGGACGTCCCGCCGGAGACCGCGCGCGAGCGGTTCACCGAGGCACCCGACCGGCTGGAGTCGGAGCCCGCCGAGTTCCACGCGCGCGTGCGCTCCGGTTTCCTGACCCTCGCCGCCGCCGACCCCGGGCGCTACCTCGTCGTCGACGCGGGCCAGGAGCCCGAGGCCGTCACCACCGTCGTACGCCACCGGCTCGACCAGGTGCTGCCGCTGTCCGAGGCCGAGATCAAGGCCCAGGAGGAGGCACGCCGCAAGGCCGAGGAGGAAGCGCGCCGCAAGGCCGAGGAGGAAGCCGCGCGCAAGGCCGAGGAGGAGCGCCTGGAGCGCGAGCGCCTCGAACAGCTGGAGCGGCTGCGCGCCGAGGAGGAGGAGCGCAAGCGGCGCGAGCTGGAGGAGGCGCAGCGGCGCGAGGCCGAACGGCAGGCGGAGGAGGCCCGGCAGCGGGCCGAGGAAGCGCGCCGGAAGGCCGAGGAGGAGCGGGCGCGGCTCCTGGCCGAGGAGAAGGCACGGGCCGAGGAGGAGGCGCGGCTGCGGGTCGAGGAGGAGCGCCGCCGCAAGCAGGCCGAGGAGGAGGCGCGGCTGAGGGCCGAGGCCGAGGCCCGGCGCCTGGAGAAGCAGCGCAAGGCCGAGGAGGCCCTGATGCGGGCCGAGGAGGCACGCCGGGCGGCGGAGCAGGCGGCGGCAGCGGCCGCGGCGGGTCCGAAGCCGACGGCACCTCCCGCGGCGGGCGTGCCCCGCCCGGCGCCGGCCGCTCCGGCCGCCTCGGACCCCTCGGACGCGATGACCGTGCCGACCCCGGTCGTGACCCCGACGGATGCATCCGGCGGGCCGGTGGAGGACACGGCGGTACTGCGGCCGGTGCGGGAGCCGGGCGGCTCCCGGGACGACCGGGGCGGCGCCGAGGACGACGCCTGGGGCGGGCGCGGCGACGACGGCCGGGCGCCCGGGGCGTCGGGTGGCTCCGAGCCTGATCCCGAGTCCGAGGTGTCCGAGTCCGAAGTGACGGCCGAGCTGCCCATGCCGCCGGTGCCGCCCGGTGCGGCGGACGAGACGGCGGTGCTGCCGGCGGTGGATCCGAGGGCCGCCGACGAGACGGCGGTACTGCCGACGGCGGATCCGAGGGCCGCCGACGAGACGGCGGTACTGCCCGCCGTACGCGAGGAAGACCCCGCCGACCGGGTGCCGCCGGGCTATTTCCGCGAGGACGGCCCGGCCGCTCGCTCCGACCGGTCCGGGCAGGCCCAGGAGGACCGCACGCGGGAGCTCCCCCAGATCGACCCGAACCAGGCGCCGCCCCGCAGGCGACGCTCGGACTGGGCCGAGGAGACACCGCTGGACGACCTGCCGACGCTGGCGGACGAGCTGCTCGGCCCGCACGACGGCGGGGGAGACGGCCGGGGTGACAGCCGGAGTGACGGCCGGAGTGACGGCCGCGATGACGACGGCGGCGACGGTGGCCGCCGGGGCAGGGGCCGGGGCACGGGCTGGGGCAGGCGCTGAGCGGGGCCCCTGCCCCAGGCGTTCCGGCTCGTTTGACCGAGGCGTCCCGCCGCGTTGTCAGTGCCGCCCCGCACAATGGAAAGCGCGACGCGGCGGACGGGCGCAAAGCGGACCGGCGCGGCGCGATGTGCCGGCGGAGAGCAACGGAAGGACGGCGTGACCCATGACCGTGTGGGACGACCTCGTCGGGCAGGAGAGGGTGAGCGAGCAGCTCGCCGCCGCTGCCCGGGACGCCGACGCCTTCGTCACCGCCGCCGCGGCCGACGGCCCGCTCCCCGAGACGTCGAGCATGACCCACGCCTGGCTGTTCACCGGCCCGCCCGGCTCGGGAGTGACACAGACGGCGCGGGCCTTCGCCGCCGCGCTGCAGTGCGTGAGCCCCGACCGCGCCCTCGGCGGCGTCCCCGGCTGCGGCTTCTGCGACGGATGCCACACGGCGCTCGTCGGCACCCACGCGGACGTCAGCACGGTGGTCGCGGTGGGCGCGCAGATCCTCGTGGAAGCCATGCGCGACACGGTCCGCAAGTCGTTCACCTCACCCGCGAACGGCCGCTGGCAGATCATCCTCGTCGAGGACGCCGAGCGGCTGAACGAGAAGTCCGCCAACGCCGTCCTCAAGGCCGTCGAGGAGCCCGCCCCGCGTACGGTCTGGCTGCTGTGCGCCCCGTCCGTCGAGGACGTCCTGCCCACGATCCGCTCCCGCTGCCGCCACCTGAACCTGCGTACGCCGTCGGTCGGTGCCGTCGCCGACATGCTCGTACGGCGCGAGGGCATCGAGCCGGACGTCGCCGCCGGAGTGGCCCGGGCCACCCAGGGCCACGTCGACCGTGCCCGCCGCCTGGCCACCGACCCGGCCGCCCGCGAGCGACGGGCCGCCGTGCTGAAACTGCCGCTGCGGGTCCAGGACGTCGGCAGCGCCCTCAAGGCCGCCCAGGAACTGGTCGACGCCGCCGCGGAGGACGCCAAGCAGCTCGCCGAGGAGACGGACACCAAGGAGACCGAGGAACTGAAGGCGGCCCTGGGCGCGGCCCAGGGCGGCCGGCTGCCGCGCGGCACGGCAGGCGTGATCAAGGACCTGGAGGACAACCAGAAGCGCCGCAGAACGCGCACCCAGCGCAACAGCCTCAACCTCGCCCTGACCGACCTCACCGCCTTCTACCGAGACGTCCTGGCCCTCCAGCTCGGCTCCCGCGTGGCCATCGCCAACGCCGACGCCGAGGACACCCTGGAGCGCCTTGCCCGCGCGGGCACACCGGAGTCGACCCTGCGCCGCATCGAGGCGATCGCCGCCTGCGGGGAGGCCCTCGACCGCAATGTGCCGCCGCTGCTCGCGGTGGAGGCGATGGCGATGGCGCTGAGAGAGGGCTGACACTCCGGAAGGGCCGGAGGCCGCGTCCGCGGTTGACGACGTAACTCGTACGAGGCACGACGAGTACGCACGGCGTTGATGCGGTCGCGGAGAGTTACCCTCGCTCAATGCACACAAGGCGCACTCATCGCAGGACCCGTACCGGAACCACGCTGCTGGCCGCCGCGCTGCTCGCCACCGCCTGCTCGGCCGGGGGCGCGTCGACGTCCGCCGGTGCGGCGGCGGAGGCGGCCGGAGCGACGGAGGCGGCGAAGGCGGCCCTGGCCGCGCTGCCGCAGGCCACGCCCGCCGCGCTGAGGCCGTACTACGAGCAGAGGCTGAGCTGGCGCGACTGCGGCGTCCCCGGCTTCCAGTGCGCCACCATGAAGGCCCCGCTCGACTACGCGAAACCGGCCCGGGGGGACGTCCGGCTCGCCGTGGCCCGCAAGAAGGCCACCGGCCCGGGCGAGCGGCTCGGCTCGCTGCTGGTGAACCCGGGCGGACCGGGCGGTTCGGCGATCGGCTACCTCCAGCAGTACGCCGGCATCGGCTACCCGAAGGCGGTCCGCGCCCAGTACGACATGGTGGCCGTCGATCCCCGGGGCGTGGCCCGCAGCGAGCCCATCGAGTGCCTCGACGGCCGCGAGATGGACGCGTACACGCGGACGGACGTCACCCCGGACGACGAGGGCGAGGCGGACAAGCTGGTCGGCGCCTACAAGGAGTTCGCCGAGGGGTGCGGAGCGGACGCGCCGAAGCTGCTGAGGCACGTGTCGACCGTCGAGGCCGCCCGGGACATGGACGTCCTGCGGGCGGCGCTGGGTGACAAGAAGCTGACCTACGTGGGCGCGTCGTACGGCACGTTCCTCGGCGCGACGTACGCCGGCCTGTTCCCGGACCGGGTGGGCCGGCTCGTCCTGGACGGTGCGATGGACCCGTCGCTGCCCGCACGCCGGCTGAACCTGGAGCAGACGGCCGGCTTCGAAACGGCGTTCCAGTCCTTCGCGAAGGACTGCGTACGGCAGCCCGACTGCCCCCTCGGCGGAAAGGGGACCACCCCCGGCCGGGCCGGCAAGAACCTGAAGGCCTTCTTCGAAGACCTGGACGCCAAGCCGATCCCCACCGGTGACGCCGACGGCCGCAAGCTCACCGAGTCCCTGGCCACCACCGGTGTGATCGCCGCGATGTACGACGAGGGCGCCTGGCCGCGGCTGCGCGAATCGCTGGCCGCGGCGATGAAGGACAACGACGGTGCCGGCCTGCTGGTCCTGTCCGACAGCTACTACGAGCGCGAGTCCGACGGCGGCTACAGCAACCTGATGTTCGCCAACGCCGCCGTGAACTGCCTGGACCTCCCCGCGGCCTTCTCCTCCCCGGACGAGGTGCGCGACGCCCTCCCCGACTTCGAGAAGGCGTCCCCGGTGTTCGGCGAGGGCCTCGCCTGGTCCTCCCTGAACTGCGCGTACTGGCCGGTGAAGGCCACGGGTGAGCCGCACCGCATCGAGGCCGCCGGCGCCGCCCCGATCGTGGTGGTCGGCACCACCCGCGACCCCGCCACCCCGTACCGCTGGGCCGAGGCGCTGGCCGGCCAGCTCTCCTCCGGCCGCCTCCTTACCTACGAGGGCGACGGCCACACCGCCTACGGCCGCGGCAGCACCTGCATCGACTCCGCGATCAACACGTACCTCCTGCGCGGCACCGCGCCGAAGGACGGCAAACGCTGCTCGTAGCAGCCCTCCACCTGCTCTGCACCCGCCCCGCACCCGCCCCGGAATCCACCCCTCCGGGGCGGGTGCGAAGCACCCCGGGAAACTGTGTAGACTTACCGACGTTGCTGATCGCACCATAGGTGCGCAGCGCGCCGCCTTAGCTCAGATGGCCAGAGCAACGCACTCGTAATGCGTAGGTCTCGGGTTCGAATCCCGAAGGCGGCTCCATTGGAACCCCAGGCCCGCTTTCTGCGGCTTGGGGTTTCGGCGTTCGTGTTGCCGTGTGGGTCGGCTTGTGAGCGTGGTCCGGACATGATCGCCGGCCCGTGATCTCCGCCCCGTGGGTTCCGCCTGCTCGAGGGCCGGCGTGGGGGCCGCCGTGATCGCGGTCTCCTTGGTGGTCCTGTCGTACGAGTCGGTTGCTGTCGTGCTCCGGATGCCTGAGCTTCCGCAGCCCCGCCGCCGAGCTCTGCGGCGGTGTCAGCCGGGCCCGCCGGTCATTTGGCGTCCGCGTAGCACTCGACCACCGCCGTCGTGAACGGAAACCGCACCGGCGTCCGCCCGAACGTCAGCCGGCCCGCCAGCTCCGCCGCCTCCCGGATCGCCGCGACGACGGCGGCGGCCTCCTCCTGCGGACAGTGCACGATCACCTCGTCGTGCTGGAAGAAGACCAGCTCCGCCGCCTTGCCCGCGAGGGCCTGCCGTAGCGCGGCGAGCAGCAGCAGGGCCCAGTCGGCGGCGCTGCCCTGGACGACGAAGTTACGGGCGAAACGGCCTCGGGCGCGGGCGTCGGTGGAGGCGTAGCCGGGCACCCACTCCTGCGTCCGGCCCTGGGTGGCGGAGGGATCGTCCTGTGGCATGCCCGCCTCCTCGGCACCGTCGGCCGCGCCGGCCGCCGGTGGGCAGGTGCGCCCCAGCCAGGTGCGCACGAGCCGTCCCTCCTCGCCCGCGCGTGCCGCGTCGTCGACGTACGCCACCGCCCTGGGGAAGCGGCGTCTGAGCGTGGCGAGGTTCTTCAGGCCGTCGCCGGAGGTCTGGCCGTAGACCGCGCCGAGCACGGCGAGTTTGGCCTGGTCGCGGTCGCCGGAGAAGGCGCGGTCGGACACCGACTGGTAGAGGTCGGTCTCCCGGCCGGCCACCTGCATCAGCCCGGGGTCGCGGGAGATCGCCGCCAGCACGCGCGGTTCCATCTGGTCGGCGTCGGCGACGACCAGTCGCCAGCCCGGGTCGGCGACGACGGCCCGCCGGATCACCTTGGGGATCTGCAGGCCGCCCCCGCCGTTGGTCACCCAGCGTCCGGTGACGGTGCCGCCGGCCAGGAACTCGGGGCGGAACCGTCCGTCGCGCACCCAGTCCTGCAGCCAGGACCAGCCGTGGGCGACCCAGATGCGGTACAGCTTCTTGTACTCGATCAGCGGTTTCACGGCCGGATGGTCGACCGACTCGATCTCCCACCGGCGGGTGGAGCCGACCCTGATGCCGGCCTGCGCGAACGCCTTGACCACGTCCGCGGGCAGGTCGGGCCGCACCCGGCGTCCGAACGCCGCGGACACCTCCTCCGCCAGCTCGGCCAGGCGGCGCGGCTCGCCACCGCCCGCGTACCGCTCGCCGAGCAGGTCGTGCAGTACCTCGCGGTGGACGTCGGCGCGCCAGGGCAGTCCGGCGCGGTTCATCTCGGCGGCCACCAGCATCCCCGCCGACTCGGCCGCCGTGAGCAGCCGCATCCTGTCGGGGTGGGCGGCTCTGTCGTGGCGGCGCTGCTGCTCGGCGTAGACGGCGAGCAGGTCGTCCAAGGGCAGGTGGACGCCCTGGGGCTCGAACAGCGGGGACTGGGCGCCCGGCTCGGCGGAGCGCTGCGGGGGGTCGGGCGGCACGGGGCCGCCGCGCAGCCGGGCCAGGGCGGCGGCGGCCGAGCGCGGCTCCCCGTACCGCCCCTCGTGGCCGAGCAGGAGGGTCTCGGCGGCCTCCACGTCGTAGCACCGCTCTGCTCGCACCCCCGCGGCGAGCAGACGCGGAGCCACCTCGGCGGTGGACCGCCACACCCAGCGTGCGACGTCCGGCCTGCTCCGCACGGCCTCGGCGGGATCGGCCTCCCGCCGCACCGGGCCGGCGGGCAGCCCGTCGGGGCCGAGGGGGGCGACCTCCACGCCACCGTCCTCGGCCACGGCGAGTGCCCACCGGTCGGCCATGAGTGCGAGTGTCGCAGGGGGGTCTGACAATGGCCCTCGCCCTGGCCGGGGTCGTGGCCCTCGCCCTGGCCGAAGGTCGCCGCGCTAGCCGTGGTCAGGGTCGCAGTCCTCGCCCTGGCCGGGGTCCCCGCCCTTGTTGTGGCCGGGGCTCAGGCCTTTCCTGCCCAGGGTCGCGCCCTTGCTGTGGCCGGGGTCGCGCCCTTGTTGTGGCCGGGGCTCAGTTCTCTTCTGCCCCGGCCTCAGCCTTCTTCTGCGGGGCCTCAGCCCTCTCCCTGCCCGGGCTCCTTCCCCTCGGTCATTTTGATGAACTCCGCCAGCGCCTCGGTGACGTAGCGCTCGGTGGCCTCCTTGTCGAGGCCGAGCCCGCTGAGCACGCCCTCGCCGTGCTCGTGCTCCAGCAGGGCCAGCAGGATGTGCTCGGTGCCGATGTAGTTGTGGCCGAGGCGCAGGGCCTCGCGGAAGGTGAGTTCGAGGACCTTCTTGGCCGCGGGGCTGTAGGGCGCCGGTTCCGGGACCTCCGCGGCGGCGGGCGGGAGTGCCGCGGTCGCCGCCGCGTGGACCGCGTCGAGGGTCACGCCCTGCGCGGCGATCGCCTTGGCGGCGAGGCCCCCGTGTTCGGTGAGCAGGCCGAGGACGAGGTGTTCGGGCAGGCACTCGGCGGAGCCGGCGGTTTTGGCCGAGTTCTGGGCGGCCGTCACGACGCCGCGCGCGCGGGGGGTGTAGCGGCTGACGCCCTGGCTCGCGTCCAGGTCGGCGGACTCCTTGGGCACGAACCGCTTCTGCGCCGCCTGCCGGGTGACGCCCATGCTCCTGCCGATGTCCGTCCAGGACGCGCCCGAACGACGGGCCTGGTCCACGAAGTGTCCGATGAGGTGATCGGCCACTTCGCCGAGGTGCTCGCCGGCGATGACGGCGTCCTGGAGCTGTTCGAGCGGCTCCGGGTGCACCTTCTTGATCGCGGTGATGAGTTCGTCGAGGCGTACGGATGACGTGATGCTCGGGTTCGTCGTCATGTGTCAACCGTAGGTTGCACCCTCCTGGCTGTCAACCGGCGGTTGACAGTCATTTTCGGCGTGTGAGAGCGGGCCGGGCGGCCGTGGCACCATCGCCGGGTGAGTACGCCCCGCACCGTCGACCGTGCCTTCGAGACCGCCCTGTACGACGCCGCAGACGACGCCCTCGACACCGCCGCCTCACTGCTCGCGGCCGACCCGGCGGCCGACGCGGAACTCGCCCGGCGGGGTGAGGAGTTCGTGGCGACCGCCTGGCGGCGCGGCTGGCAGCCCGCCGACCTCGTACGGATCGTGCGGCGCGAGCTGGACGACGTCCACGTACGGCTGGTGGCGGCGCTGATCCGCGCCCAGGCTCCGCAGGACCGTCCGCGAGGCCCCCGCTGGGCCGCGCAGCTCGCCGACGTGCCGGGGCAGGCGCCGCCCCGCACCGACCGTTTCTCGCACGCCACGGCCGTACTGGAGCTGTACCGCCTGCTGCTGCGCCTGCCCGCCCTGGAGCCCTTGGAGGCGGGGGAGCCGGGTGAGGGGCTCCGCCGGGAGAGCCGGCCCGAGTCCCGCACCCTCGCCCGCATCCGCGCGCTGCTCGCCAAGGCGGAGGCGACCGGGTATCCGGAGGAGGCGGAGGCGCTCAGCGCGAAGGCGCAGGAGCTGATGGCCCGGCACAGCGTCGACGAGGCGCTGCTGTCGGCGCACGCGCCCTCCCCCGACGCCCCGGGGGCCTGCCGGATCGGGGTGGAGCCGCCGTACGAGCAGGCCAAGGCGGTGCTGCTGGACGCGGTGGCCGACGCCAACCACTGCCGGGCCGTGTGGAACGAACCCCTCGGCTTCTCCACCGTCGTCGGCTTCGAGGCCGACCTGGAGGCGGTCGAACTCCTCTACACCTCGCTGCTGGTGCAGGCCGAGGCGGCGATGGCTAAGGCGGAGGCGGCGCAGCGGGCCGGCGGGCGCAAGCGGACCAAGACCTTCCGTCAGTCGTTCCTCGCCGCCTACGCCCACCGCGCGGGCACCCGGCTCCGGGCAGTGGCGGAATCGGCCACCGCCGGGGCCGGCACGGCTGCGGACGTGGACCTCCTGCCGGTCCTCGCCTCCCGTGAGGTCGCGGTCACCGACCGCCTGGAGCGCATGTTCCCGGAGACGACGACGACCCGCCTGCGCGGCGCCGCCGACGCGGCGGGCTGGACGGAGGGGACCCGGGCGGCCGACCACGCCCGGGTCGGCCGCCGGCGACCACTGCCCTAGACGTCAGACGTCACCCGGGCGAGGGCGCCCATGCCGCGTCGACGGGCGCCCCTGCGTTGTCTACGGCCGTGCATGCGTTTTCTGCGGCCGTGTGTTCGTTGTCTGCGGCAGTGCGTGCCTCGGCTGCGGCCGTCCGTGTTCCGTTCAGGAGCCGAGACCGGCGGTCGGCAGACCGGGTGGTGGGGACCCGCCCTCCGACCTGGTGTACGTCTCCTTGCCGAGGCTGCCCTGCCACGCCACCTTGAGTGATGCCCCGTCGACCGACTCGACGGTACCCGTCGCCCGGTCGTCGCTGCCGTCGGTGCACTTCAGGCGGATCGTCCGGGTGCCGGAGTCCTCGCCGGCGGTGCCACTGCACACGGTCCCGCCCGTGGCGAAGAGGGCGGCCTTGCCACCGTTGACCATCAGCGCGACGGCCTGGCCGTCGGTGGTGGCCAGCCAGCTGCCCTCCAGTTCACCCGCGGTCGCGGACGGCGACCCGCCGCTGCCGCTGCCGCCGTCGCCGCTGCCACCGCCCGTGTCGGCGCTCGCGGTCGCGCTGGGCGCGGCCGAGGACCTGTCACCACCGCCCGTGCCACCGTCGTCGGAGTCACCTCCGCCGGTGCAGGCGGTCAGTGTCAGCGCGCCCATCAGCCCGACGGTCACGGCGGCCACGGCGGCGGCCCGCACGGGCCGACGGGCCGTCCGCCGGCGCGGTTCGCGCGCACCTGCAGCCGTGCTTGCCGTACTCGCCGTACTCGCCTTGCTCTCCGCAGTCACCAACGTCACCGCAAGCTCCAAGCTGTAGCCGGACGGCCGGGTCGGCCCCAGGACAGTGGCCCCAGGACAGCCGCAAGTTACCAGCAAGTCACGCCAGGACGGCCTACCAGGACGACTTGCGGACTCCCGGCAGATGCCCGGCGTGTGCCTGCCCGCGCAGGTTCACCCGGGACAGCCCGAAGACGCGGAAGTAGCCGCGCGGGCGACCGTCGATCTGGTCGCGGTTGCGTACGCGCGTGGGGCTCGCGTCGCGGGGCTGCCTGCGCAGTTCCTCCTGGGCGGCGAGCCGTTCGGCCGGCGTCGAGGACGGCTTGCGGATGATCTCCTTCAGTTCGGCCCGGCGCGCGGCGTACCGCGCGACGGTCTCCTGTCGCTGCTCGTTCTTCGCGATCTTGCTCTTCTTCGCCATCGGTCCCTCGGCCCTTCAGATCTTCACTCCGCGCGCGCGGATGCGCGCCACGGCCGCCTCGACGCCGATCGCGTCCACCGTCTTGATCGCCTTCGTGCTCAGCCGCAGCCGTACGTGCCGGCCCTCGCTCGGCAGCCAGTAGCGCTTGGTCTGGATGTTGGGGTCGAAGCGGCGGGAGGTCCGCCGGTGGGAGTGGGAGATGCGGTTGCCGAAGCCGGGCCGGGTGCCGGTCAGCATGCAGTGGGCGGACACGGTGACGTACCTCTCCTTCGGGTCGTACGACCCCTAGCTGTTAATGGAATTCATTTTCAGTAAGATAGCAGCCATGGCACGCAACGAACTCCGTCCGGTCATCAAACTCCGGTCCACCGCCGGGACCGGCTTCACCTACGTCACCCGCAAGAACCGCCGCAACGACCCGGACCGGCTGACCCTGCGCAAGTACGACCCGGTCGCCGGCCGCCACGTCGACTTCCGAGAGGAGCGCTGACCCGCCATGCGCAAGGGAATCCACCCCGAGTACCGTCCGGTCGTCTTCCGCGACCGCGCCGCGGACTACGCCTTCCTCACCCGCTCGACCATGACCAGCGAGCGCACCATCGAGTGGGAGGACGGCCACACCTATCCGGTCGTCGACGTCGAGATCTCGAACGTCAGCCACCCCTTCTACACCGGCACCGCCCGCGTCCTGGACACGGCCGGCCGCGTGGAGCGCTTCGAGCGGCGGTACGGGAAGCAGGACGGGGCATGAGCGGGCCGGACCGCCCGGCCCTGCCGGTGGCGATCGTCGGCGGGCTGCACGCCGACGCCCGCAGGGCGGCCGTGGCCCGGCTGCTGAACGACGTGCCCGGCAGCGTCGTCCTCCACCACGACCTGGCGACGGCCACCGCGGGCACGGTCGTACGGACCGTCCGGGACGCCACCGGCATCCTGTCCGCCGGTGAGGCGCCCCTGGTCAACGACTGCGCCTGCTGCGCCCTGCGCGAGGACCTCGTCCCCGAGCTGGAGCGCCTCGCGGACTCCGGAGGCGTCCCGCTGGCGGTCGTCGAGCTGTGGGACTCCGTCGAGCCCAAGGCCATGGCGGAGGTGGTGACGGCCGGCGGCTTCACCGTCACCGGCGTGATCACCGCCGTAGACCCGGCGCTGGTGCTGCCCTACCTCGGCAACGGCGACGACCTCGCCGAGGGCGGCCTCGCCGCCGCGGCCACCGACCAGCGCACCGTCGCCGACACCTTCGCGCGCCAGCTGGAGTACGCCCCCGTCCTCGCCCTCGTCGATTCCCCGCCCGGCTCCCCCGAGGCCGACGACGAGGACCGCGAACTGCTGGCCCAGCTGCATCCGACGGTCCGCCGGGTCCCGATCGGCCACGGTGACCCGGCGGGCGCACCACCCGCGCCCTCACCCGCCTCCGGCCCCGGTTCCGGCCCCGCCTCCGGCCCCGTACCCGCCTCCGGCCCCGGTTCCGGCTCCGTACCCGCGCCCTCCGAACTGGCGCGGGCCGCCCTCGCGGGGTTCGACGTGGAGGCCGCGGCGGCGGCCCAGCACCCGGCCTGCGCCCTGCTGCCCGCCGAGGCCGACGCGCACGGCGTCGCCACCCTCGTCTGGCACCGGCGCCGCCCCTTCCACCCGGAGCGGCTGTACGCGGCGCTGGAGGACCTGACCTGTGCCGCCGCCCGCAGCCGGGGCCGGTTCTGGCTCGCCGGCAAGGGGGACACGCTGTTGCACTGGGACGCCGCGGGCGGGGCCCTGTGCGTGGAGAGCGCGGGGCCGTGGCTCGCGTCGCTGCCCGACGCCGCCTGGGAGCTGGTCCCTCCGGTGCGCCGCGCCGCCGCCGCGCTGGACTGGCACCCCGAGCACGGCGACCGCTGCCAGCACCTGGTCTTCACGTCCCCGGGCCTCGACCGCGACGGCCTGGAACGACTCCTGGAGTCCTGCCTGCTGACCGACGCCGAGTACGCCGCCGGGCAGGCCGCCTGGGAGCGGCTGCCGCCCGCCTTCGACACCCTCCTGGAGGTCTGACCCCATGCCCCGCAAGAGCGACCGCAAGAGCGACGGCAGGTCTGCCAGGCAACGGCCCAACCCCCTGGACCAGGCCGGAGTGACGTACATCGACTACAAGGACACCGACCTGCTGCGGAAGTTCATCTCCGACCGCGGCAAGATCCGCAGCCGCCGCGTCACCCGCGTGACGTCCCAGCAGCAGCGGCAACTGGCCAGGGCGATCAAGAACGCGCGCGAGATGGCGCTGCTGCCGTACACCGCGCGCTGATCCGCGCCACCCCGCGCCGGGGGCTCGCTCTCACGAGCGGGCCCCCGGTTTGTTGCATGTTGATGCATGTTCTTGGAATGCGGGGGCATACGGGGAACGACTTGCTGGGAGCGGGCGTCAGAGAGAGCAAGGACTTCCGAGTTGAGCGGCCGTCAAGGCTGTAACCACGGGAGCACCGCGCGTGCACGTGCATTTGCTCATGCATCTGCACGAGGAACAGGGTTATGATCCGGATCAGTTGACCACAGCATCAATGGCCACATCAGCCAGTGCACCACCGGGGAGCGACCTGTGGACCACGACGTGTACAACGGCATGGCCGCCACGCAGCTGCACGACGCGGCCTGGCAGAAGAGCCGGCACAGCAACTCGCAGGGTTCCTGCGTGGAGTTCGCACGGCTGCCCGACGGTGCCGTGGCGGTGCGCAACTCCCGCTTTCCCGACGGTCCCGCACTCGTCTACACGCGCGCCGAGATCGAGGCCATGCTGCTGGGCGTCAAGGACGGCGAGTTCGACCACCTGATCGCGAGCTGATCGCGAACCGGGCGAACTCGACAGCTAGCTGACCGCGACCTGACCGCGAAACCGATGGCGAACTGGGCGAACTGATCGCAAGCCGGCCGCGAACCGACCGCAAGCCGGCCGCGAACCGGCCGTGAGCCGACCGCGCGTCAACGCGAGCCGCCACACCGGAGCCGCCACACCGGAGCCGCGCCGCGCAACGGCGCCGCGGCTCGTCGGCACCGTCACTCGTAGACGGGCCGGTCCGTCATGTCGTCGGGCTTCCGGAGCCGGAACAGCGCCCAGACCACCTTGCCGTTGAGCGTCCCGGCGAGCGGGTGCCAGCCCCAGCTGTCGCTGAAGGAGTCGACGAGGAACAGCCCCCGGCCGGATTCCGCCGAGAAGTCGTCCGTCTCACGGGCCACCGGGCTGTCGTGGCTGGGGTCGCGCACCGCGCAGACCAGACGCTCGGTCCAGCGCATCAGATGCAGCCGGACGGGGCCGTTCTGCTCGCCGTGCCGCGGGGTGTCGGCGGGCAGCGCGTGCCGCAGGGCGTTGGTGACGAGCTCCGAGACCACCAGGCAGACGTCGTCGAAACGGTCACCCGTGTCCCAGCCGTCGAGAGTTCTGCGGGTGAACCTCCGGGCCTCGCGCACCGCTTCGTAACGCGGCGGCAGGGCGCAGGAGGCGGCGTTGGACACGGCCGCGGGGTCGAGTGGCGGAAGGCCCTGCCGTAACGGCTCGAGCATGGTCGATCCATTCGTCCCCATGCGAGGCACTCCCGGGAATTCGCGGTCGTAGCGATGCGGCGCGGTGGTGCGGGACCATGGTTTCCGATGCGTACCGCAGATGCAAGGGCAGATGCACGTGCACGTGACCGAAATGGACCTGCCCGTACCGCTTGTTGGTCAATTTTTCCGCCTTCTTCGTCTCTCCTTCACCTCGCTCGGCGACCGCTTTCCGCCCCCTCCGTGCATGATCCTGCGCGCTCCCTCTGGCTCGATTCCGTTTCCGTAACCGGGCGAGTACTGCTCGGAGTGTTTTAGTGGCAGACTTCGGCACCTGGAGACGGTTGGGGAGGCTGGCGAAGGTGAGCGCGGGAGAACCCGGATCGGTGGTGCGGCGCATGCTGCTCGGATCACAGCTCAGGCGGCTGCGTGAGACGCGGGGGATCACGCGGGAGGCGGCGGGCTACTCGATCCGCGCCTCGGAATCGAAGATCAGCCGGATGGAGTTGGGCCGGGTGAGCTTCAAGACGAGGGACGTCGAGGACCTGCTGACGTTGTACGGCATCACGGACGAGCAGGAGCGCGCCTCGCTGCTGTCCCTGGCCAAGGAGGCCAACGTCGCCGGGTGGTGGCACAGTTACTCCGACGTCCTGCCCAGCTGGTTCCCCACCTACGTGGGCCTGGAGGGCGCGGCCGCACTCATCCGCGTGTACGAGGTGCAGTTCGTGCACGGCCTGCTCCAGACCGAGGAGTACGCCCGCGCGGTCGTCCGGCGCGGCATGAAGGGCGCCGGCGAGGCGGACGTCGAACGGCGGGTGGCGCTGCGCCTGGAGCGGCAGAAGCACCTCGTCGCCGAGAACGCCCCCGAGTTCCACATCGTCCTGGACGAGGCCGCGCTGCGCCGCCCGTACGGCGACCGCGAGGTGATGCGCGGCCAGCTCCAGCACCTGATCGAGATGTCCGAACGCCCCAACGTGCGGCTGCAGATCATGCCGTTCGGCTTCGGCGGGCACTCCGGCGAGAGTGGCGCGTTCACGATCCTCAGCTTCCCCGAGTCCGACCTGTCGGACGTCGTGTACCTGGAGCAGCTCACCAGCGCGCTGTACCTGGACAAGCCCGAGGACGTCACCCAGTACGAGACGGCGCTGAAGGAGCTCCAGCAGGACAGTCCGGGTCCGGACGAGAGCCGCGACCTCCTGCGGGGGCTTCTCCAACTCTCCTGAAACATAAGTACGATGACGCTCAATCAGGCGGCTCGCTCGCGGCGGCTGCGGCAGCTAGGGGATTGAGGGATCACATGTCGTCGTACTTCACCGACCTCGCCCAGCAGTACATCGACGGCGAGTGGCGCCCGGGCACCGGCTCCTGGGACATCATCGACTTCAACCCGTACGACAACGAGAAGCTGGCCTCGATCACCATAGCCACCGTCGACGAGGTCGACACCGCCTACCGGGCGGCCGAGCGCGCGCAGAAGCAGTGGGCGGCGACGAACCCGTACGCGCGCCGCGCGGTGTTCGAGAAGGTGCTCCGCCTGGTCGAGGACCACGAGGCGGAGATCAGCGAGGCGATCACCGCGGAGCTGGGCGGCACCCGCCTGAAGGCCGCCTTCGAGCTGCACCTCGCCAAGGAGTTCCTGCGCGAGGCGGTGCACCTGTCGCTGGCGCCCGAGGGCAGGATCATCCCGTCCCCGGTCGACGGCAAGGAGAACCGCGTCTACCGGGTGCCGGTCGGTGTCGTGGGCGTCATCAGCCCCTTCAACTTCCCCTTCCTCCTCTCCCTGAAGTCGGTCGCCCCGGCCCTCGCCCTCGGCAACGCCGTCGTCCTCAAGCCGCACCAGAACACGCCGGTCGTCGGCGGCACCCTGATCGCGAAGCTCTTCGAGGACGCCGGCCTGCCGGGCGGCCTGCTCAACGTCGTCGTCACCGACATCGCGGAGATAGGCGACGCCTTCCTGGAGCACCCGGTCCCGAAGGTGATCTCCTTCACCGGCTCCGACACGGTCGGCCGCCACGTGGCTACCGTCTGCGCCGCGAACTTCAAGCGCTCGGTCCTCGAACTCGGCGGCAACAGCGCCCTGGTGGTCCTCGACGACGCCGACGTCGACTACGCGGTCGACGCCGCGGTCTTCAGCCGGTACGTCCACCAGGGCCAGGTCTGCATGGCCGCCAACCGTGTCCTGGTCGACCGCTCGGTCGCCGACGAGTTCACCGAGAAGTTCGTCGCCAAGGTGAAGACCCTCAAGGCCGGCGACCCGCGCGACCCGTCGACCGTCATCGGCCCGGTGATCAACTCCTCGCAGGCGGACGCCCTGTCCGGTGTCGTGGAGCAGGCGCTCGCCGAGGGCGCGACCGCCCTGGTGCGCGGCACGACCACGGACAACCTCGTCGAGCCGTCGGTCCTGACCGGCCTGCCCGCCGACTCCGCCCTGCTGCGGCAGGAGGTCTTCGGCCCGGTCGCCTTCCTCGTTCCGTTCGACGGCGAGGAGGAGGCCGTACGCCTCGTCAACGACACCCCGTACGGCCTGAGCGGCGCCGTGCACACCGGGAACATCGAGCGCGGCGTCAACTTCGCCAAGCAGATCGACACCGGCATGTTCCACGTGAACGACGGGACCGTGCACGACGAGCCGATCGTGCCCTTCGGCGGCGAGAAGCACTCCGGCGTCGGCCGCCTCAACGGCGACACCATGCTGGACGCCTTCACCACACAGAAGTGGATCTCGGTGCAGCACGGCCGGAGCGGGTTCCCGTTCTGAGCCTCTCCTCTCCGGACGGGCCCTTGCGGACAGAGGCTGACCGCAAGGGTCCGTAGCTTCGTCGGTGTCGGGGGAAAGGCCCCCTGACCCGACGAAAGGCGGCCCGTCATGGTCACTCACGTGCGACCCGAAGCGCAGGGCGACGAGCGCGGAGCGCTGCTCTCCTTCCTGGCGGAGCAGCGCGGCGGCATCCGGCGCTCGGTGCTGGGCCTGACGGACGAGCAGGCGGCGTCCCGGCCCACCGCCGGTGAACTGTCCCTGGCCGGACTGATCAAGCACGTCGCCGAGGTCGAGCAGGGCTGGATCGCCCGCGCGAAGCAGGAGCCGCCGGCCGTCGCGCGGGACGAGTCGAACTGGCACGAGTGCTTCGTCCTGGTCGGCGACGAGACGGTCGCCTCGCAGCTGGCGTACTGGGAGAAGGTCGCCGCCGGGACGGAGGCGTTCGTCCGCTCGGTGTCCAGCCTCGACGACACCTTCCCGCTGCCGGACGATCCCTGGTTCCCGCCGGACGAGCGCGTCTCGATGCGCTGGCTCTGTCTGCACCTGATCCGGGAGACGGCCCGGCACGCCGGCCACGCCGACATCATCCGCGAATCGCTGGACGGCGCCTCGGCCTGGGACCTGGTGGCGGAGGAGCAGGGCAGCTCCTCCGGATGACCGGTCGCGGCCTAACCTGGGCCCATGTCAGTGATCCGTCTCCTCGTGCTCGGAGCGGTCCGCCAGCACGGGCGGGCCCACGGTTACCAGGTGCGCAACGACCTGGAGTACTGGGGCGCGCACGAGTGGTCCAACGCCAAGCCCGGTTCGATCTACCACGCGCTGAAGCAGATGGCCAAGCAGGGCCTGCTGCACGCCCACGAGATCGCCCCGTCGACCGCCGGCGGCCCGCCGCGCACGGAGTACGAGATCACGGAGCGGGGCGCGGAGGAGTACTTCGGCCTCCTCCGCGCGTCCCTCACCGCCTACGACCAGAAGCCGGACGTGCTCTCCGCGGGACTCGGCCTGATGGTCGACCTGGAGCGCGAGGAGGTGCTCGCCCTCCTGGAGGAGCGGGTCCGGGCCATCCGGCAGTGGCGCAAGTCCGTCACCGAGTACTACACGCCCGAGGCCGGCCCCGGGCAGCTCGGCCACATCGGCGAGATCATGAACTTCTGGGTGCACTCCGCCGACACCGGCGCCGAGTGGACCCGCGCGCTCATCGAGCGCATCCGCGGCGGCGCGTACACGTTCGCCGGGGAGGGCGAGCCGTTCGTCGGCGTCCTGGGGGAGGGCGAGCAGAACCCGTACGCGACGCGGGAGCGGCACTCCGAAGACCGTGACTGACCGGCAACGGCGGCCGGTCGGAAAACTTCGGCTAATCAAGTTTGACTAAACCCTTCGGCGGGGATACGGTCCTGGGCAAGTAGTCAAGTTTGACTAACCGGGAGGTGCAGTGGCCGACGCAGCGATCACCGTCGAACGGGCACGCAAGAGGTACGGCAGCAAGAACGCGTTGGACGGACTCGACCTCACGGTCACGCGCGGCACGGTGCACGGCGTACTGGGTCCCAACGGCGCGGGCAAGACGACGCTCGTCCGGGTCCTGTCGACCCTGCTGCGGCCCGACGCGGGCCGGGTCGAGGTGGCCGGGCACGACGTCGTGACCGACCCGTACGCCGTACGGCTGCGCATCGGCCTGCTCGGCCAGCACGCGGCGCTCGACGAGGAACTCGGCGGCCGGCAGAACCTGGAGATGTTCGGCCGCCTCCACCACCTGGGCGCCCGGCGGGCACGCGCGCGTGCCGACGAACTCCTGGCGCGCTTCGACCTCACGGACACCGGACGCAAGCCGGTCAGCGCCTACAGCGGAGGCATGCGGCGCCGCCTGGACCTCGCCGCGTCCCTGATCACCGAACCGGAGGTGCTCTTCCTGGACGAACCGACCACCGGCCTCGACCCACGCGGCCGCGCCGAGGTGTGGGACTCGGTCCGCTCCCTGGTCGGCGGCGGCACGACGGTACTCCTGACCACCCAGTACCTGGAGGAGGCCGACCAGCTCGCCGACCGCATCTCGGTCGTCGACGCCGGCCGGGTGGTCGCCGACGGCACGGCGGACGAACTGAAGGCCGCCACCGGCGGCGACCGCGTCGACGTCGTCCTGCGCGACGCCGGCCGACTGGGCGCCGCGGCCGCCCTGCTGCCGCTCACCGGCGTCCGCGTCGACCCCGACCGCCGGCTGCTCAGCGCGCCGGTAACCGACCGCATGGCGGCGCTCTCCGGCGTCGTACGGGCGCTGGAGGAGGCCGGTCTGGAAGCGGAGGACGTGGCCCTGCGCCGCCCGACCCTGGACGAGGTGTTCCTGCACCTCACCGACCGCACGAAGGAGACCGTGTGAGCATCAGCGTGCCTACCGGCACCAGCACGAACACCGTCACGACCCCCATGACGCACGCCCTGACCGACTCGTGGACCATGACCCGCCGGGAGCTGGCCCGCTGGGGGCGGCAGCCGGTCACGGTCGTCGTCAACCTGGTCTTCCCGGTCATGCTGCTGCTGATGTTCGGCTACCTGGTCGGCGGCGGCCGGGGCGTGAGCGGCGACTACGTCGACTATCTGGTCCCCGGCATGCTGGCCCTCACCATGGCCTTCGGCCTGGAGGGCACGATGATCGCCGTCACCCGGGATCTCGACAAGGGTGTCGTCGACCGCTTCCGCTCGCTGCCGATGGCCAACGGGGCGGTCCTGGTGGGTCGTTCGGCCGCCGACATGCTCCAGTCGGCGCTCGGTCTCACCGTGCTGATCGCGGTCGGGTACGCGCTCGGCTGGCGGGCCGACGGCGGTCCGGGCGCCTTCCTGGGTGCGGTGGGCCTGCTGCTGCTCTTCCGGTTCGCCATGCTGTGGATCGGCATTTTCCTGGCCCTGGTGGCGGGCAAGCCCGAAATGGTGCAGGCGGTGCAGATCCTGGTCTGGCCGGTCGGCTTCCTCTCCAACGCCTTCGCCACGCCCGACTCCATGCCCGGCTGGCTGGGCACGGTCGTCGAGTGGAACCCGATGTCCCAGACCGCCACGGCCGTCCGCGACCTCTTCGGCGGCCCCGGCGGCGAGTCCGGCCACGTATGGGCGGCGATCGCCTGGCCCCTGGCCCTGCTCGCGGTGTTCTTCCCGCTGGCGGTGGGGAGGTTCGCGCGGCTCAGCCGGTGAGCGCGGGGACGTCAGCGCCCCGCCCTGGCGTCCGCGTGCGCGAGGAGCCGGGCACCTCTGCTCTCCGCGATCCGCCTCACGTCGGTCAGGGCCTCGCTCATGCGGGCAAGGACGTAGCGGAGCTGGCCGGACGTCACGTCCGGGTCGTCCAGCATGTCGGCCACGTGGCCGAGGAGGTCGCCGGCCATGCCGAGTTGGACGCTTTCGACGGTGTCGGCGGCTCGGGAGAGCGGGCCGCTGCCGTCGGTCAGGAGATAGCAGGGCTTTCCCTCGGGTCCTGCCCAGGGCAGGAGTCGGGCGGGGGTGGGGGCGTGGTGTGTCATGCGGTCAGTCCCAGGCAGTGCGTCGGGTACGGGCGCGGGGGCAGGTGGACCCCCTGTGGGGCGATCAGCAGGGAACGGCGTCGGGCTTGTCGACGCCGTTCCTGTTCTCGGCGCTCGTGTGCGATGACGTAGGGGCGTACGAGGTTGTGGTCCTCGCCGCGCAGAGGACGTGTGCCGAACTGCCGTGGGGCCGGGCCCTCGACGGGCGGGAGCGGAGGGTCGTATCCGTCCCGTGCGTCGAGCCGGCGTCGTCCCGTACCAGGGGCGACAAGGCCGAGCAGTGGTTCCAAGAGGCGGGCGATGAGACCGAGCATGTATGACTCCGTGACCGATGTCGCGTTCTGTAGCGATCGACATACAGAGTGAGACGGTCGGGATTAGGCTCGCCAGGGGGCTGGTAGTGACAGCGCATTTGTCACAAAGGAGTTGATCTCGTGGGCACCAACTACGGCGACTGGCTCAAGGAGCAGCGCGAGGCGGCGGGGCTGACGCAGCAGCAGTTGGCCGAGGCGGCGGTCATGACTCGAACGCACATCGCGCATATCGAGGCGGGACGCCGGGTCCCGTCGCGGGAGGACGCACGACGGCTGGACAACGCGTTGGGTACGGGGAATGTGCTGAGCAGTTTCCTGCCACAGAACGATCGCGCAGTCGCCGACCACTTCGAAGCGGCGCGAGCGTTCGAGCAGCAAGCCACGATGATCCGCGAGTTCGCTCTGTCCTATGTGCCAGGCATCCTCCAAACGGAAAGGTACATGCGTGCGGTTCTGGGCGTTGCCTTCCCTCCTCTGGGGGAAGAGGAATGTGACAGGGCCGTTGTCACACGGCTGGAGCGGGCGGAGATCCTGGCAGATCCGGTGACGCCCGTAGTGTGGGCCCTGCTGGATGAGGCCGTGCTGCGTCGGCCGGTTGGTGGGGCGGAAGTCATGGCGGAGCAGATCATGCACGTTGTTCGCTTGGCCGAGGCGAATCGCGTTCGTGTGCACGTGATGCCCTTCGGCCTGGGTGCCCACCCGCTGCTGCAAAACATGCTGACCCTCATGGGGTTCGAAGACCAGCCGCCAGTGGCCTACGTCGAGGGTTTGCACACGGGCGTAGTGCATGATTCCCCGGCGATGGTCGAGCGGTTCCGGGACACTTACGATCTTGCGCTGGGTGACGCCCTGCCTCAGCGTGAGTCACTGGCCCTCATGAGAGCGACAGCGAAGGACTACGGACACCATGACTGAGCACAGCATGCCGGATGCGTCCATAGCGACCGGGTGGCGCAAATCGTCGTACAGCGGGCCCGACCAGGGCAGCTGCCTTGAGGTGTTGGACCGCTTTCCCTCTGGCGTCCCCGTACGCGACTCGAAGAAACCCCACGGCCCCGCCGTGATCGTCCCGGCGTCCGCGTGGTCGACGTTCGTCACGGCGGTCAGGAGCGGCGAGTTCCCCTCCTGACCGCCCGCTGACGTACGCGGTCGATCGCGTCCGGGGCCCGGCCCTTGACGCGCCGGTCGACGATTGGCTCATGTCCAGCGCGCAGGGTACGAGAATCTCGCCAGCGCTCGTAGGTGAGCGGGGCGAGATCTCGTGGTCGGCGGGCACCGGGTGTCAGCGGTGCCCGCGGCGCATGGGTATCAGGTTGCCGCGCCGGTGGGCGGCGATGAGCATCGGGATCGCGATCAGCAGACTGAGGATGACGGGCACGATCGACGCCTCCAGGCCGAAGTCTCCGCCGGTCACCAGGTCGGGGCCGGTCGGAGTGGTGGTCATCAGGCCCTCCGAGGCGTGGCCGGAGACGGGGATGCCGATCAGGCCCAGGGCGGTGTTCCAGGCGAAGTGCAGGCCCACGACGAACCAGATGTTGCGCTTCCACAGGAACGCGGCACCGAGGAGGACGCCGGCCTCGATGGCGATCGCGGTCGAACTCCACAGCGTGGCGCCCGGGTTGGCCGCGTGCAGTCCGCCGAAGAGCGCCGCGGTGATCGCCAGAGCCGCCCAGCTGCCGCACAGCTTCTCCAGTGCCTGGAGGGCGAGGCCGCGGAAGAGCAGTTCCTCGGTGACGGCGGCGCCGACCTGTATCGCGGCCATGCTCGCCACGATCGACAGGCCGTTACCGGGCCGTTCGTCGAACGAGAACTCGGTGAGGAGCGTGAGCATCGACACGGTGATGAGCCCGAGGCCGATCGCGACACCGAACACCGTCTGTGTCACGGCCCCCGACTTCGCGATCTCCGGTACGTCCCGCCCTGCGAGGTGGCGCATGACCGCCCAGTAGATGACGACCGCCAGGGCCGCGCCCACGATGGCGACCACCCCGCCCACCGCGACCAGGCTGGACACCAGGCCCACACCCACTATCCCCGCCAGCATCCAGCCGAAGGGAGACCGGAAGAAGCGGCCACCCTTTTGGCGCGTGGGCTGGGGGGACGTGGCGTGCGTCGTACTCATGGTGACCTCCGTTTGGCATCGGCCGCGCGCCTTCCGCGTGCCTGCCGCGACCTGCCGAGAACGCTATGAGAGCGGCGCCGTTTCCGAATCACCCCTGGGTGGACAGGTCCGGGTAGCTCCCACGGGGGACAGGGGGGACAGGGGGACAGGGGGGACAGGGGGACACGGAGGACGGGGCGCCGGACGCCGCGCGAGGCGGGGCGTTCACCGTGCGGCACGCGGAACGTCCGGGCTTGCACCTCACGTCACGTGAGGAGGCAGCGTGAAGGGCGTCAGAGAAGGGAGCGGAAGTGAGCTACTCCGTGGGACAGGTCGCCGGCTTCGCCGGAGTGACGGTGCGCACCCTGCACCACTACGACGACATCGGCCTGCTCGTACCCAGCGAGCGCAGCCACGCGGGCCACCGGCGCTACAGCGACGCCGACCTCGACCGGCTGCAGCAGATCCTGTTCTACCGGGAGCTGGGCTTCCCGCTCGACGAGGTCGCCGTCCTGCTCGACGACCCGGCCGCGGACCCGCGCGCGCACCTGCGCCGCCAGCACGAGCTGCTGACCGCCCGGATCAAGAGGCTGGAGGAGATGGCGGCGGCCGTGGAGCACGCCATGGAGGCACGCAGCATGGGCATCAACCTCACGCCCGAGGAGAAGTTCGAGGTCTTCGGCGACTTCGACCCCGACCAGTACGAGGAGGAGGTCCAGGAGCGCTGGGGCGACACCGACGCCTACCGCCAGTCCAAGGAGAAGACCGCCTCGTACACCAAGGAGGACTGGCAGCGCATCCAGAACGAGGCCGACGAGCTCACCCGGCGCTTCGTCGCCCTGATGGACGCCGGTGAGCCCGCCGACTCCGAGGCGGCCATGGACGCCGCCGAGGACCACCGGCAGGGGATCACCCGCAACCACTACGACTGCGGGCACGAGATGCACACCTGCCTGGGCGAGATGTACGTATCGGACGAACGTTTCACGCGAAACATCGACACCGCGAGGCCGGGCCTCGCCGCCTACATGCGCGACGCGATCCTCGCCAACGCCGTCCGGCACACCCCCTGAGCGGTGGGGGGGGGGGGGGGGGGGGGGGGGGGGGGGGGGGGGGGCGGGGGCCGCGCCCCCCCGCCGGTACGGCGTCCGGAGCGTAGGGCTCCGGCGCCGGGACGGCGCCCGGACGGTACGGACCCGGCGCCGGGA
>NZ_JBNGGE010000031.1:0-99229 GCF_049975785.1 Streptomyces sp. WG7 | reverse complement strand
CACGCCGCCGCGCCCCCGCCACGGCGTACGGGCGCCCCCGCGGGGCCCCCGCCCGAGGGCGCCGCGTCGCAGGCGGCAGCGCCGCAGCGTCCGGCCGGTTCCCCCGCGCACCGCCCCGGCGCCCCCGCGGAGACGCCGTCCGAGACGACCAGGCGCCTCCGGCCGATCCCGCCGGAGCCGGAGCAGGAGCAGGCACCGGAGCCGAAGCGGGAACGGGAGCGGGAGCAGATGTCGCGACCGGCGGCCGAGCCGGCGGAAGGCTCCGCCGGCGCCCCCGACCCCGCCCTGTCCTGGAGCGCCCCGACGGCGCCCGGCGGCGGGCGGCCGCGGGTGTCGTTCGCGGAGCCCGAGGGGTACGACGGGCTCGCCCGGCCGCGTCCGCTCGGTGGGCGGCTGCGGCCCCAGGCCGTCGCCGCGGCCGTCTGTCTCGTGCTCGGGACGGGGCTCGTCACCGGTGCCGTCACCGGCAGCTGGCTCGCCGGGGACTCCGGGGACGGCGGCGCGCGCAGCGCGTTCACCGAGGCCGCGGAACTGTGGCACAGCGTCCCCGTCGACCGGCTGTTCCCGCCCACCGTGCAGGGACAGGGCGCCGGGCCCGGCGGCGCCGACCGCACCTGGACGCGTGTCGCCGTCGCCCCGGACAGCGACTGCGTCGGCGCCTTCGACCCCCTGCTGGACAAGGTCCTCGAACCGGTCGGTTGCCGGCGCCTGCTGCGCGCCACCTACACCGACGCCACCCGGAGCCACGTCACCACCGTCGGCCTGCTCTTCGCCAACGCCGACGCCGCCGCCATGACCTCGCTGGCGGGCCGGTTCGAGAAGGAGGGCCTGGGCCGCCGCGCCGACCTCATGCCGCGGCCGTACGCCGCGAAGGACACCGTCGCCGCCGGCTTCGGCGCCCGGCAGCGCGCCTCGTGGACCGTCTCCGTCCTCACCGACGCCCCCGTCGTCGTCTACGCCGTCTCCGGCTGGGCCGACGGCCGCACCGTCGACGAGCCGGAGCCCGCCGAGGAGGCCATGGAGTCCGGCGCCACCTCGGCCCCCGCCCAGGCCGGCCTCGGCCACGAGGCGCAGGGCCTCGCCGACCGCGTCGAACGCGCCCTGCGCAAGAACGTCGGCACGGCCACGGAGCACCCGTCGTGAACGCCTTCGGCCCCCGCCGGGCGGGCGGCGCCCTGAGCCTCCTGCTCGCCGCCGCCCTCGTCCTCGTCCCGGCGTCCGCCGCGCACGCCGACGGCATCCGCGCCCAGCAGTGGGCCCTGGACGCCATGCGCACCCAGGAGGCGTGGCGCATCACCCAGGGCGCCGGCGTCACCGTCGCCGTCCTGGACACCGGCGTCGAGGCCGACCACCCCGACCTGGCCGGCAACGTCCTCGCCGGCAAGGACCTGGTCGGCTTCGGCGCGAGCGAGGGCGATCGCGAATGGGCCCGGCACGGCACCGCCATGGCCGGGATCATCGCCGGTCACGGCCATGGGCCCGGGAACGCCGACGGCGTCATGGGCATCGCCCCGGAGGCGAAGATCCTGCCGGTGCGCGTGATCCTGGAGGACGGCGACGACTCCCGCGCCAAGGCCCGCAAGACCCGCGGCAACGCCCTCGCCGAGGGCATCCGCTGGGCCGCCGACCACGGTGCCCACATCATCAACCTCTCCCTCGGCGACGACTCCGCCTCCGCCCACCCCGAACCGACCGAGGACGAGGCCATCCAGTACGCCCTGACGAAGGGCGTGGTCGTCGTCGCCTCGGCCGGCAACGGCGGCGAGCTGGGCGACCACATCTCCTACCCGGCCGCCTACCCGGGCGTGATCGCCGCGACCGCCGTCGACCGCTACGGCACCCGCGCCTCCTTCTCCACCCGCCGCTGGTACGCCACGGTCAGCGCCCCCGGCGTCGACGTGATCATCGCCGACCCGGACCACCGGTACTACGAGGGCTGGGGCACCAGCGCCGCCGCCGCCTTCGTCTCCGGCGCCGCCGCACTGGTGAAGTCGGCCCACCCGGACCTCACCCCGGCCCAGGTCAAGAGCCTCCTCGAGGACACCGCCCGCAACGCCCCCGCCGAGGGCCGCGACGACTCCCGCGGCTACGGCTTCGTCGACCCCGCCGCCGCCATCGAGGCGGCCGCCCGCCTGGAACCGGAGGGCCTGAAGGCTGCGGCGTACGGCGACGAGTACTTCGGTTCCGGTCCGGACGCCCCCGCCTCCGACGACGACACGTCTGCCTGGGCGGCGCCGCTGGCCGGCGGCGCGGGCGGCGTCCTGGTGGTCGCGGCCGTCGTCCTGTGGCGGGGCCGCCGCGAACACTACGACGACCTCTGACCCCGGGCGGCGCCGCCTGCCCCGGCGAACACGGACACCGCCGCCTTCGCCGCCGCCTCGGTCAGCGAGATGCCCTCCGCCAGGGTCGCGTGCCCCCTCGACACCACCGCGACCAGGCGGTCGTGGCCGCCCGAGGCGACCCGCCCGATGCTGTTGACCACCCAGAGCCCGGTGGTGCCGCGCCGCAGCCAGCCGTTCTTCAGCGCCCACGCCGAACCACCGCGACCGTCGTCGGCCGCCGCCGACACACCCCACCGCTGACCGTCGGCGATCCGCCCCATCAGCCCCCGCACATACGCCCGGGAGGCCGCGCTCAGCTCGGAGCCCTCCGCCACGAACACCTGCCGCAGCAGGGCGATCCGGTCGGCGGCGGTGGTCTGCGTCAGCCCCCACAGCGGGCCCTCACCGCCCTCGGTCCGCGTGAGCCCGAAGCGCTCGTTCGCGGCGTCGAGCCCGTCCGCCGTCCCGATCGCCCGCCACAGCGCCGACGCCGAGTCGTTGTCGCTGTTCTCGATCATCGCGACGGCGTACGCCTTCTCCTCGGCGGTCAGCGCACGCCCCGCGTCCTGTGCCCGGAGCAGGAGCGCCGCCAGGATGTCGACCTTGACGATGCTCGCCGTGTCGAAGACACCCGCGCCGTACGAGGCGCTCTCGCCGGAGTCGGCGCCGAGCACCGCCACCGACACCTCCGCGCCGTCCGCCACGGTCACCGACGCCATGGCCGCGGCCAGCCGCGCGTCACGGTCCACGACCGGTCCGACCCTCTCCACCGATGCCTCCCCGCCCGCGGATGCCGAGGCCGACGACGATACGGCGCCGTCCCCGCCCCGCGGTCCGCGGCACGGTCCTCGAACACCGCTCGGAGACGCCCGAGAGGCCGGTGAGGACCGTCGCCCACCCCCCGATAGGGTCGGGGACCGTGGCGAACAAGAACATTCCCGACTCCGGCTACTCCGACGACGACGGCTCCGCCGACCCGCGGCTGAGCGCGGCGCTCGCTGCCTGGGCCGAGGACCGCACCGCCCTGCCGGCCGTGCTGGAGGCGCTGGGGGGTGCCCGGCTGCTCGTGCCGGTCGTGGCCGTTCTGGGCGAGGTCGAAGAGGACGACGCGGAGGAGCACGAAGCTCCTCGGAGGGGTGGCGGCGGGAGACGGGTGGGCGGGCTGCGGCGCGAGAAGACCAGCGACATGGCGGTGCCGACCCTCAAGGCGGGCGGCCGCACCGCCCTGCCCGCCTTCACGTCCACCGACTCGCTCGCCCGCTGGGACCCCGGGGCCCGCCCCGTCGCCGTACCCGTGCACCAGGCGTTGCAGGCCGCCGCGCACGAGAAGGCGGACACGGTCGTACTGGACCTGGCCGGACCGGTGCCGTTCGAGCTGACCGGAGCGGCGCTGCTGGCGCTGGCCGAGGGCCGTACGACGACCGATCCGCTCGCCGACCCGGCCGTCACCGAGGCCGTGCGCACCGCCGTGGCCGCCGAGCCGGCCGTGCTCCGGGCGCACCTCGGGCCGGGCCGGGCCGACGGCACCCTGGCGCTGCTCCTGGACCCCGGGGTGGACCAGGCGCGGGCCGCCCGCGCCGTCGCCGAGCGCCTGGCCGCCGACGAGACACTGAGGGCCCGCCTGGAGCGCGGCCTCGACCTGGCACTGCTGCCGGCCGGGGCGACGCCGCCGGGCGAGCCCTTGTACGTGCGGGGGTAGCTCTCAGTACGTGCGGGGGTGGCTCATGCCGTCCGGTGGCGGCTCAGCCGTAGATCGGGCCGGTGTACTTCTCGCCCGGACCCTGGCCCGGCTCGTCCGGAACGAGCGACGCCTCGCGGAAGGCCAGCTGGAGCGACTTCAGGCCGTCGCGCAGCGGAGCCGCGTGGAAGGAGCTGATCTCGGTCGCGGTCGCGTCGAGCAGACCGGCCAGCGCGTGCACCAGCTTGCGGGCCTCGTCCAGGTCCTTGTGCGCCTCGCCCTCCTCGGTCAGGCCCAGCTTCACGGCGGCGGCGCTCATCAGGTTGACGGCGACCGTCACGATCACCTCGACCGCGGGGACCTCGGCGATGTCGCGGGTCATGGCATCGAAGTCGGGCGTCTCAGGAGGGGTCTCACTCATGCCGCACACGATAGGGCCCCGCACCGGCCCTCTTGACAGCAGGAGGGCCGGGCGGCACCGGTTAGCGCACGCGTTCCGGAGCTGCTAACCTTGTGTAACGACCGGTCGGACACGCATGCCCCCCACGGCAGCGGGCCCGGCCCACAAGTGGAGGCTTCGAACTCCCACCTGGCCGTCCCATGGACGGCGGGTCACCGGTCAGGCGGTCCCGTCCCAGCGGCGGTGACCGGCCCGAAATCGCGCCCCGCGTCATCGCGGCGGTGCTCCGGTAGTAGTTCGAGGAGCCCCGCCTGTGATCGTCCGGGGCATTTTTGTTGCGCCGGCGCGGTTAGGTCTATCGAACACAGACGTTACGCGGCTGTCCGCCAGACCGTCGCGTGGTGCTACCGAGGAGGATCCATCAGCGCCGAGCCCCGCATCAACGACCGGATTCGCGTTCCCGAGGTGCGACTTGTCGGTCCCAGCGGCGAGCAGGTCGGGATTGTCCCGCTTGCCAAGGCCCTGGAGCTTGCGCAGGAGTACGACCTCGATCTCGTCGAGGTCGCGGCGAACGCCCGTCCGCCCGTGTGCAAGCTCATGGACTACGGGAAGTTCAAGTACGAGTCGGCCATGAAGGCCCGTGAGGCGCGCAAGAACCAGGCGCACACGGTCATCAAGGAGATGAAGCTCCGGCCGAAGATCGACCCGCACGACTATGACACCAAGAAGGGTCACGTCGTCCGGTTCCTCAAGCAGGGCGACAAGGTCAAGATCACGATCATGTTCCGTGGTCGCGAGCAGTCCCGGCCGGAGCTCGGCTACCGACTGCTGCAGCGTCTCGCGGAGGACGTGGCCGACCTCGGGTTCATCGAGTCGAACCCGAAGCAGGACGGCCGAAACATGATCATGGTCCTCGGTCCGCACAAGAAGAAGACCGAGGCGATGGCCGAGGCTCGCCAGGCGCAGGAGGCCCGCAAGGCCGACGCGAAGGCCAACCCCGGCAAGTCGCAGAACGCCGCGGAGGCCGACGACGTGGACGCCGAGGCCCCGGCCGAGGCTCCCGCCGAGGCGTGACTCCGGGGGACACCGTCCCCAGGACGTAACCGATACAAGCGACGCTCCACCGTGCCCGGTTTCACGACCGGGCATCGGAGCGCCACCGACGAGGAGAGAACGGCGCTATGCCGAAGAACAAGTCGCACAGCGGTGCCAGCAAGCGCTTCAAGATCACCGGCTCCGGCAAGGTGCTCCGTGAGCGCGCCGGCAAGCGCCACCTGCTCGAGCACAAGTCGTCCCGCGTGACGCGCCGCCTCACCGGCAACGCCGAGATGGCCCCGGGCGACGCCGCGAAGATCAAGAAGCTTCTCGGCAAGTGACGTACGGGCGCCACTGAGCGCCGTACGGCAGGACCGGGACCCATTCGATACCGGGCCGCGTGAGGACCACCGCGGCCCCGCTACAAGGAGTTAAAAAGTGGCACGCGTCAAGCGGGCAGTCAACGCCCACAAGAAGCGCCGGGCGATCCTCGAGCAGGCCTCCGGCTACCGCGGTCAGCGTTCGCGCCTGTACCGCAAGGCCAAGGAGCAGGTCACCCACTCGCTGGTCTACAACTACAACGACCGCAAGAAGCGCAAGGGTGACTTCCGCCAGCTGTGGATCCAGCGCATCAACGCCGCTGCCCGCGCCAACGGCATCACGTACAACCGCTTCATCCAGGGCCTGAAGGCCGCCAACGTCGAGGTCGACCGCAAGATCCTCGCCGAGCTGGCCGTCAACGACCCGAACGCGTTCGCCGCGCTCGTCGAGGTCGCCCAGAAGGCGCTGCCGAGCGACGTCAACGCGCCGAAGGCCGCGTGACGCCGCGCCGGCTCTGAGCCGACGTGACTGCACGGACCCGCGGGGTTACCTGCGGGTCCGTTTGCGTCCGCGTCTGCCGTCTTCTGTCGTATCGCGGGTGCGGGGTCGTCGTGGCCTGTCGCGCAGTTCCCCGCGCCCCTAGGTCACTCCCCTGAAGGTAAGTCGCATGGTTGCTGCCCCCGAGCTGATCTCCCCCCGGTCCCCCCGTGTCGCCGCCGCCCGGCGGCTGGGCAAGCGGAACTTCCGGGGCAAGGAGCGGCTGTTCCTGGCCGAGGGGCCGCAGGCCGTGCGGGAGGCCGCCGCGTACGGGGAGACGCTGGTCGAACTGTTCGCCACCGTCGAGGCCGCCGAGCGGTACGCCGACATCATCGGCTCGGCCCGGGACGCCGGCGCCCGCGTCCACCTCGCCGCCGAGCAGGTGATCGAGGACATCTCCACCACCGTCACCCCGCAGGGCCTGGTGGGGGTGTGCCGGTTCGTGGACACCCCCTTCGACGAGATCCTCGCCGCCCGGCCGGGACTCGTCGCCGTCCTCGCCCACGTCCGCGACCCCGGCAACGCCGGCACCGTGCTGCGCTGCGCCGACGCCGCCGGCGCCGAAGCCGTCGTGCTCACCGACGCCTCCGTCGACCTGTACAACCCCAAGGCCGTACGCGCCTCCGTGGGCTCCCTGTTCCACCTGCCCGTCGCCGTCGGCGTACCCGTCGAGCGGGCCGTCGCCGGCCTGAGGGACGCCGGGGTCCGCGTCCTCGCCGCCGACGGCGCGGGCGAGCACGACCTCGACGCCGAACTGGACGCGGGCACCATGGGCGGACCCACCGCCTGGGTCTTCGGCAACGAGGCCTGGGGGCTCCCGGAGGAGACCCGCGCCCTCGCCGACGCCGTCCTGCGCGTCCCGATCCACGGCAAGGCCGAGAGCCTGAACCTCGCCACCGCCGCCGCCGTATGTCTCTACGCGTCGGCGCGTGCACAGCGCGCCGCCGGAGGGTGCCGCTCCGTCACCGAGAGCTAGTAGGGTGACCAGCTCAAGGCCCCTGCGCGGTTGAGAGGTGGGGTACGGGGATGAGCGTCGGCACGAGCAGCGCACCGGGTGCACGGGAGGCGCCGCGTCCGCCCGCGCCCCGCACACCCGGCGGTCTCGCCGACCTCGGCATGGACCCGGACCACCTGCCCGACGGCCTGGTCGTCGCCGACGAGCACGGCCGGGTCGTCTGCTGCAACGCGGCCGCCGCCCGGATCACCGCCACCCCGGCCGCCGAAGCCCTCGGACAGCCGCTGGACAAGGCCCTTCCGCTGGAGGACCTCGAGGGCCGGCGCTGGTGGCAGCTGACCGACCCCTACGGCGGGCTCGCCATCCGCGTCGGCCAACCCGAGCGGAACCTGCTCCTCCCCGGCGGGCGTGAAGTGCTCGTCTCCGCCCGTTACGTCCGCACCGAGCGCCTCGGCCCCGTCCACCGCGTCGTCGTCACCCTGCGCGACACCGAGGCCCGCCGCCGCACCGAACGCAGCCACGCCGAGCTGATCGCCACCGTCGCCCACGAACTGCGCTCCCCGCTCACCTCCGTCAAGGGCTTCACGGCCACCCTGCTGGCCAAGTGGGAGCGGTTCACCGACGACCAGAAGCGGCTGATGCTGGAGACCGTCGACGCGGACGCCGACCGGGTCACCCGGCTCATCGCCGAACTGCTGGACATCTCCCGCATCGACTCGGGCCGGCTGGAGGTGCGCCGCCAGCCCGTCGACATCGGCGCCGCCGTCGGCCGCCACATCCAGGCGTACGTCGCCGCCGGCCAGGAGGCCGACCGCTTCCTGCTCCGCATCGCCCAGCCCCTGCCCGACCTGTGGGCCGACCCGGACAAGGTCGACCAGGTGCTGAGCAACCTGCTGGAAAATGCCGTGCGGCACGGTGAGGGAACCGTCACTATTGACGTCACGCCCACGGCGTCGCCCCGCGAAGGGGAGGACACCGGCACGTCGGTCACGGTGAGCGACGAAGGGGCGGGCATCCCGGAGGAATCCATGAACCGCGTCTTCACCCGCTTCTGGCGGGGCAGCAAGCGCGGTGGCACCGGCCTCGGGCTCTACATCGTCAAGGGCATCGTCGAAGCCCACGGCGGCACCATCACGGTCGGCCGCGCCCCGGGTGGCGGCGCCGAGTTCCGATTTACGTTGCCCGTGGCGGCCCCCGCGTACCTCACCTGAGACGGTCCGGGACCCCACGGGCGCGTTCGCCTTCCTCCACCCCGTTAGACTCGGCCTTTGGCACCTTTGTGTCCCGCAGACGGAGACGCCCCGAGCGAAGACGCCCCGAGCGGAGACGCCCGGAGCGAGACGCTTCGTCCACGAGCCGGTTACGGGGACCATCAGCCAGCCAATCGGAAGCACGGGAAGAGATGTCGGCACCGAATAAGTCGTACGACCCTGTCGAGGTCGAGGCGTTGAAACCGGAAGAGATCGAGCGCATGCGGGACGAGGCGCTCGCCGCCTTCGCCGCCGCGAGCTCCCTCGACGCGCTCCAGGAGGCCAAGGTCGCCCACACCGGCGGCACCTCGCCGCTGGCGCTGGCCAACCGCGAGATCGGCGCCCTGCCCCCGCAGGCCAAGGCCGAGGCCGGCAAGCGCGTCGGCATGGCCCGCGGCGCCGTGAACAAGGCGCTGGCCGCCCGCCAGGAGGAGCTGGAGGCCGAGCGGGACGCGCGCGTCCTGGTCGAGGAGGCCGTGGACGTCACGCTGCCCCACGACCGCGTACCGGCCGGCGCCCGCCACCCGCTCACCACGCTCTCCGAGCGCATCGAGGACGTCTTCGTGGCCATGGGCTACGAGGTCGCCGAGGGCCCCGAGGCCGAGGCCGAGTGGTTCAACTTCGACGCCCTGAACATCGGCCCGGACCACCCGGCCCGCGGCGAGGCCGACACCTTCTTCGTCCAGGGCCCGGACGGCGGTACCGAGTCCGGCGTCGTGCTGCGCACCCACACCTCGCCCGTGCAGATCCGCTCCGCGCTCGACCGCGAGCCGCCGGTCTACGTGATCTGCCCCGGCCGCGTGTACCGCACCGACGAGCTGGACGCCACCCACACCCCCGTCTTCCACCAGGTCGAGCTGCTCGCCATCGACGAGGGCCTGACCATGGCGGACCTCAAGGGCACCCTGGACCACATGGTCCAGTCGCTGTTCGGCGCGGAGATGAAGACCCGGCTGCGGCCGAACTTCTTCCCCTTCACCGAGCCGTCCGCCGAGATGGACATGCTCTGCTACGTCTGCAAGGGCGCGTCCGTCGGCAACCCCGACCGGCCCTGCCGCACCTGCTCCAGCGAGGGCTGGATCGAGCTCGGCGGCTGCGGCATGGTCAACCCGCGGGTGCTCACCGCCTGCGGCGTCGACCCGGAGAAGTACAGCGGCTTCGCCTTCGGGTTCGGCATCGAGCGGATGCTGATGTTCCGCCACAACGTCGAGGACATGCGAGACATGGTCGAGGGTGACATGCGCTTCACCCGGCCGTTCGGGATGGAGATCTGATGCGGGTCCCGCTTTCTTGGCTGCGGGAGTACGTCGACCTGCCGGCCACACAGACCGGCCGCGACGTCCAGGCCAAGCTCATTTCGGCCGGACTCGAGGTCGAGACCGTCGAGCACCTCGGTGCCGACCTCAAGGGCCCCCTCGTCGTCGGCCAGGTGCTGACCATCGAGGAGCTGGAGGGCTTCAAGAAGCCGATCCGCTTCTGCACCGTCGACGTGGGCCAGGCCAACGGCACCGGTGAGCCCCAGGAGATCGTCTGCGGCGCCCGCAACTTCGCCGTCGGCGACAAGGTCGTCGTGGTCCTCCCCGGCGCCACCCTGCCGGGCGGCTTCTCGATCTCCGCGCGCAAGACCTACGGCAAGACGTCCCACGGCATGATCTGCTCCGGCGACGAGCTGGGCATGGGCGACGACGGCACGCACGGCATCATCGTGCTGCCGCCGGAGACCGAGGTCGGCAAGGACGCCATCGAGCTGCTGGAACTGGTCGACGAGGTCCTGGACATCGCCGTCACCGCCAACCGCGGCGACTGCCTGTCCATCCGCGGCGTCGCCCGCGAGACCGCCATCGCCTACGGCCTGCCGCTGCGCGACCCGGCCCTGCTCGACGTACCCGGCCCGAACGCCTACGGCTACCCGGTGAAGATCGCCGACCCCACCGGCTGCGACCGCTTCACCGCCCGCACGGTGACCGGCCTCAGCTCCGAGGCCCGCTCCCCGATCTGGCTCCAGCGGCGTCTCCAGAAGGTCGGCATGCGCCCGATCTCGCTCGCCGTCGACGTCACCAACTACGTGATGATGGAGCTCGGCCAGCCGCTGCACGCCTACGACCGCTCCCTGGTCCAGGGCACCATCGGCGTACGCCGGGCCGAGGAGGGCGAGAAGATCGTCACCCTCGACGGCACCGAGCGGAAGCTGCACGCCGAGGACCTCGTCATCACCGACGACCGCGGCCCGATCGGGCTCGCCGGCGTCATGGGCGGCGCCAACACCGAGATCGCCGACCACGGCGATGCCGACAACGCGACGACCGACGTGGTCATCGAGGCCGCCCACTTCAACCAGGTCGCCATCGCGCGCACCGCCCGCCGGCACAAGCTGTCGTCCGAGGCCTCCCGCCGCTTCGAGCGCGGCGTCGACCCGCAGGCCGCGGCCGCCGCAGCCCAGCGGACCGTCGACCTGCTCGTGCTGCTCGCGGGCGGCACCGCCGAGGCCGGCGTCACCGAGATCAGCGCCCCGTCCGCACCGCACACCATCAGCGTCCCGGCCGGTCACCCGGACCGGGTCGCGGGCGTGGAGTACGGCCGCGAGACCGTCGTACGCCGCCTCCAGCAGGTCGGCTGCGACGTGTACGGGCAGGACGAACTGATCGTCACCGTGCCGTCCTGGCGGCCCGACCTCACCGACCGGAACGACCTGGCCGAAGAGGTCATCCGCCTGGAGGGCTACGAGAACCTGCCCTCCACGCTGCCCCGGCCCCCGGCGGGCCGCGGCCTGACCTCCCGGCAGCGGCTGCACCGCCGGGTCGGCCGGGCACTGGCCGGTGCCGGCTACGTCGAGGCGCCGAACTACCCGTTCGTCAGCGAGCAGGTCTTCGACCAGCTCGGGCTGGACGCCGACGACCCGGCCCGCCGCGTCGTCAAGCTGGTCAACCCGCTCAGCGACGAGGAGCCCGCGCTGCGGACCACGCTGCTGCCGGGGCTGCTCGGCGCGCTGCGCCGCAACGACGGCCGGGGCTCGCACGACCTCGCGCTGTTCGAGACCGGCCTGGTCTTCCACCCGCGCGACGAGCAGCGCGTCGCCGCCAACCTGCCCGTCGACCGGCGCCCCGGCGAGGACGACCTCGCCGCGCTGGACGCGGCGCTGCCCGACCAGCCGCGGCACGTCGCCGTGGTCCTGGCCGGCGCCCGCGAGCAGGCCGGCTGGTGGGGCAAGGGCCGTCCGGCCGACTGGGCCGACGCGGTCGAGGCCGCCCGGACCGTCGCCCGCGAGGCCGGCGCCGAACTGGGCGTCCGCAAGGGCCAGTACGGCCCCTGGCACCCGGGACGCTGCGCCGAACTGTTCCTCACCGTGGACGGCGAGGAGCGGGTCGTCGGTCACGCCGGTGAACTGCACCCGCGCGTCCTGAAGGCGCTGGGCCTGCCCGCGCGCACCTGTGCGATGGAGCTGGACCTCGACGCCGTGGAGCGCGTCGGCGACGACACGCCGCAGGCGCCGGGCATCTCCACGTTCCCGGTCGCCACGCAGGACGTCGCGCTGGTCGTCGACGCGTTCGTGCCGGCGTCGGAGGTCGAGGCCGCGCTGCGCGAGGGCGCCGGTGAACTGCTGGAGTCCATCCGGCTGTTCGACGTCTACGACAACGCGGAGCAGCTCGGTGAGGGGCGCAAGTCCCTGGCGTACGCGCTGCGTTTCCGCGCGGGGGACCGGACGCTGACGGTCGACGAGGCGTCGGCTGCGCGCGATGCGGCGGTCGCCCTCGCGGGCGAGCGGGTCGGAGCGGTGCTGCGTAGTTAGCGGTTCGCCCAGGGGGCGGGGGCTTCTGCCGGTCGGCGGCTGCGGGTAGTCGGTGGCTGGTCGCGCAGTTCCCCGCGCCCCTTGTCGGCGTCAAGGTGACGTCCCTCCGGGGGCGCGACCAGCCGCCACGCACCCGCAGCCGAGAACGCACCCACACCTGAACGGTGTTCAGTCGGACCGCGCAACCGGCGGAGCCGTCCGCCCCGCCACGGAGTGTCGGGCAGGCGGCCGGGCGGACGGCGTGCACACGGGCCGCCGCACTGTACGAGGGGGAGCCGGCGGCCCGGCCGGCCTCTTTCGAGGCAGTTCAGTCAATCGGCCCGGGAACTCTCCGCGACAGCGCGCACACGGTACGGATGCGCGTACTCCGTTCACACCCCGTGTGAAGGCCGACGCACTACGCTGTCGGCACCGAGTCACCGGGGGGCACCCATGCAGCCCAACACCCTGCTCGACGCGATCCTCGACGAGGCCGGGATCTCGCACGCGGGACTGGCCGCGCACGTCAACCAGGCCGGACGGGCGCGCGGGCTCGCGCTGAGGTACGAACACACCGCCGTCGCGCGGTGGTTGAAGGGACAGCGGCCGCGCGGCCAGGTGCCCGACCTGATCTGCGAGGTCCTCGCGTCCCGGCTGCAGCGCCCCGTCACCCTCGACGACATCGGCCTCGGCGTGCCCGGCGAACCGGCCGCCCCGCACACCGGCACGCTGTCCGGCTTCGTGGAGCGCGCGACCGCCCTGTGGCGCTCCGACCAGCAGCAGCGCCCGCACATTCTCGGCGCCCCCGCGCTCACCGGGACACCCGCCGTGATGCCGGTGTGGGAGTGGGAGAACCCGCCCGAGGACGTGGACGTCTCCCGCGGCGGCCGGTACCGGGTCACCGCGGGCGACCTGGAGATGCTGCGCTGCGCCCGTGCCCACTACGAGCAGATGTACCGCAAGGCCGGCGGCATGGCGACCCGCGCCCGCATCGTCGGCTTCCTCAACTCCGAGGCCGCCCCGCTGCTGCGCGGCAGCTACACGGACGCCACCGGCCGCCAGCTGCACCGGGCCACCGGAGGCCTGGTCGCGGTCGCCGGCATCTGCGCGTACGACTCCGACGCGCACGGTCTCGCGCAGCGCTACTTCCACCAGGCCCTGCGGCTCGCGAAGGCCAGCGGGGACCGGGGGCTCGGCGCCTACGTCATCGCGCTGCTGGTCAACCAGGCGCTGTTCATGCGGGAGAACCGGCAGGCCGTGGCCTTCGCCGAGGCCGCCCTGCGCGCCGCCGGCCGGCACATCACCCCGGCGCTCGCCTCCGACCTGTACGCGATGCAGGCCAAGGCGTACGCCCATCTCGGCGACGGCACCAGCGCCCTGTCCTGCATCCGTCGGGCCGAGCAGGCCGCCGAACGCATCCGGCGCGGATACGAACCCGACGAGACCGGCTACGTCCAGCCCGGCCTGGTCAACGTGCAGGTCGCCGAGGCCCTGCTCAGCCTCGGTGAGCTCGCGGCGGCCGGGGAGCACGCCGCGGCGGCCGTCGACAACCCCGCGCACGACCGGGGTCGCGTACACCGGCTCGCCATACTCAGCACGATCGAACTGCGCCGGGGCAACGCCGACAAGGCGGCGGCCACCGCGGTGCAGATGGCCGAACAGGCCCGTGGCATGGAGTCCCGGCGGCTGCGCGACAGACTGCGCGCGGTACGCGAGCACCTGGTGCGCAGCGGCTGCGCGGGCACGTCCGAGGCCGCCGAACTCATCGACGGCGCCCTGCGCGTACCGCTCTGACGTTCCGCTCCTACGCCCCGCCCCCGGGACGCACTGCGCCCACCGCTGCGCCGTGAGCGGCCGTCGTGCGCCTGCTGCCGGGACGCGGCTGCTGCGATATTGCCACCTACCCAAGGAAAGGTGGCAGAACCGTGCAGTGGACGAAACAGAACGAACAAACTGTGTACTCAAATCGCTGGTTCAGCGTCAATCTCGCCGACGTCGGGCTACCGGACGGCCGGCACATCGACCACTTCCTCATACGGATGCGCCCCGTGGCCGTGGCCACGGTCGTCAACGAGGCGAGCGAGGTCCTCCTGCTGTGGCGGCACCGCTTCATCACCGACAGCTGGGGCTGGGAGCTCGCGGCCGGCGTCGTCGAGGACGGCGAGGACATCGCGGCGGCCGCGGCCAGGGAGCTGGAGGAGGAGACCGGCTGGCGGCCGGGACCACTGCGCCACCTCATGAGCGTGGAACCGTCCAACGGACTCACCGACGCCCGGCACCACATCTACTGGGCCGACGAGGGCACGTACGTCGGACACCCCGTGGACGCCTTCGAGTCGGACCGCCGGGAATGGGTCCCCCTCAAGCTCGTTCCCGACATGGTTGCCCGCGGGGAGGTCCCGGCCGCCAGCATGGCGGCCGCGTTGCTCCTGCTGCACCACCTCAGGCTGGGGCAGGACACCCCGCCCGGCCGGGGCGGCGTCTAGCGTCCGAGGGCCTGCCAGACCGCCACCACCAGGGAGCCCACGGCCGTGACGACCGCGAGCGAGGGAAGCGGCCAGCGGGCGTGCTCCAGGGCGGTCAGCCGTGCGTTCAGGTCCTCCAGCTCCTTGGCGGCCTCCTCGGTGCGGTGGGAGAGCAGAGCCAGTCCGCCCTCGACGCGGGCGTAGGCCACGTCCAGCCGGCGCCGTAACTCTGCGAGTTCTCCCTGTGCGACGGAATGCTCGGGATCGGCGGTCACGAACCGCTCCTTTCCGTAGTCGTCTCACATCCCTTGCATGTGCATCGTGAGTCAACCCGCCTGGTGGGCGCATGGGGAGCGTGTGCGGAGGGCATATGCGAGCCCGGAGCGCACACACCGTGTGAATGCCGCGGGCCCGGCACCTGCCAGGTACCGGGCCCGCGACACGTAGCTCAGCGTGATCAGCCGTAGGAGTAGAAGCCCGATCCGCTCTTGCGGCCGAGCCGGCCCGCGTCGACCATGCGCTGGAGCAGCGGGGGAGCGGCGTACAGCGGCTCCTTGTACTCCTCGTACATGGAGTAGGCGACCGAGGCGACCGTGTCCAGGCCGATCAGGTCGGACAGCTTCAGCGGGCCCATCGGGTGGGCGCAGCCCATCTCCATACCGTTGTCGATGTCCTCGCGGCTGGCGATGCCCGACTCGAACATCCGGATCGCGGAGAGCAGGTAGGGGATCAGCAGCGCGTTGACCACGAAGCCGGAACGGTCCTGGGCGCGGATGGAGTGCTTGCCCAGCACCTTCTCGGTGAAGAGCTGCGCCCGGCTGAGCGTGCCCTCGGAGGTGGTGAGCGCCGGGATCAGCTCGACCAGCTGCTGCACCGGGGCCGGGTTGAAGAAGTGGATGCCGATGACGTGGTCGGGCCGCGAGGTGGCGACCGCCAGCTTCACCAGCGGGATCGAGGAGGTGTTGGAGGCCAGGATCGCGTCCGGCCGGGTCACGACCTGGTCGAGCACCTGGAAGATCTCGGTCTTGACCAGCTCGTTCTCGACGACGGCCTCGATCACCAGATCACGGTCGGCGAACTCGCCGAGGTCGGTGGTGAAGCTCAGCCGCGCCTGCGTCGCGTCCCGCTCCTCCTCGGTGATCTTGCCGCGCTCGGCGGCCTTGCCGAGCGAGTTGTACAACCGGGTCCGGCCGATCTCCAGGGCCTCGCCGGTGGTCTCGGCGACCATCACCTCCAGACCGGCGCGGGCGCACACCTCGGCGATGCCCGCTCCCATCTGACCGCAGCCCACCACGCCGACGCGTGCGATATCTCCCGAGATGCCGGTCACATCGTCCCTTTCGCTGACTCCACGACTTGAGGCAGCTCCGCCGGGGTCCCCGGCGTCTGCTCCGATCGTGCACGTTACCCCCGAATGGCCACGGATCCGTCGCCCGGGTCGGGCATGCTGGGAGCCCGTCCACGATCCGTGACCGCGCGGATCCACTGCGTTCAGGAGGTCTCCCCATGGGCCGTGTCTCGCGTCGTGCCTTCGCGGTGGCGGCGTTGTCGGCGTTCAGCATGGCGCCCGGGGCCTCGGCGGCGCCGGTCCCGTCGGCCGCGCAGACCCCGCCGGCGGTGCCGGGTCCCGCCGCGCGGCCGCCCGCCCGCCGTGCCGTCACCGGGATGCGGGGCATGTGGCTGGCCACGGTGGCCAACCGCGACTGGCCCACCCGCGCGGGGCTGCGTGCGGCCGAGCAGCGCGCGGAACTCGTCGAGCACCTCGACACGGCGGTCCGGCACCGTCTCAACACGGTGATCTTCCAGGTGCGGCCGACGGCCGACGCGCTGTGGCCGTCGGCGTACGAGCCCTGGTCCCAGTACCTGTCCGGCAGCCAGGGCCGGGACCCGGGCTGGGACCCGCTGGGCACGGCCGTGAAGGAGGCCCACGCCCGCGGCCTGGAACTGCACGCCTGGTTCAACCCGTACCGCGTCGCCACGCACGACGACCCGGCCCTCCTCGTGCCCACCCACCCCGCGCGCAGGCACCCCGACTGGGTGGTGCGGTACGGCGGCAAGCTCTACTACGACCCGGGGCTTCCCGAGGTCCGGGCCTTCGTCCAGGACGCGATGATGGACGCGGTGGAGAAGTACGCCGTGGACGGCGTCCACTTCGACGATTACTTCTACCCCTATCCGGTGGCGGGCGAGAGCTTCGACGACGGGGCGACCTACCGCGCCCACGGCAGCGGCTTCGCCTCCAAGGCCGCCTGGCGACGGCACAACATCGACCTGCTGGTGCGCGAGACGGCGGCCCGCGTCCAGAAGGTCCGGCCGGCCGCCCGCTTCGGCGTCAGCCCGTTCGGGGTGTGGCGCAACGCGGCGACCGACGCGAAGGGCTCGGACACCCGGGCCGGTGTGCAGACGTACGACGACCTGCACGCGGACACCCGCACGTGGGTGCGCGAGGGCTGGATCGACTACATCGTGCCGCAGCTCTACTGGAACATCGGTCTCGCCGCCGCCGACTACGCGAAGCTGCTCCAGTGGTGGGCGGAGGTGGCCAGGGGCAGCCGGACGCAGCTGTACGTGGGGGAGGCGCTGTACAAGGCCGGCGACCCGGCACAGCCCGCCGCCTGGCAGGACCCGGCCGAACTGTCCCGGCACCTCACGCTGGCGCGGCAGTATCCCGAGGTGCGCGGGCACGTCTTCTTCGCCGCGAAGGACGTCGCCGCCGACCGGACCGGCGCGATGGCGCGGGTGAGTGCCGACCACTACGCGCAGCCGGCCGGCACCTCCCGCCAGGACGGGCGCCGGACGTCGGGCGTCGGCTAGAGCTGGATCTCCCGATGCCGGATCTCGGAGTCGGGGCCGGGCGAGCACACCGCCTCGTGCCCGTCCTCGAACCGGACCCGGTACGGGGGAGCGCCCTTCTCGCCCATCACTTCGACGATCTCCGCCACCTTGTCGTGTTCACCGACCACCCGTCCGTGCTGGATGAGCTGGTCGCCCTTGGTCGCGTGCATCTGTGAGGCCTCCTCACCTGTGTGCCGCCTGGGGCATGCCCTACCCCCGGGCCCGCTGGGTGACCGCGATGCAGACCAGCACCGCCGCGGCCGTCAGCGGAGCGGCCACCGTCAGGTGCTCGCCCAGGAGAAGTACCGACCACACCAGTGTGAGCAGCGGCTGGGCCAGCTGCAACTGGCTGGCCTTCGGGATGCCGATGGCCGCCATGCCCCGGTACCAGACGACCAGGCCGAGGAACTGCGAGCCCACCGCCACCCACAGCAGCCCGGTCACGCCGTGCGCCGTCAGGTGCACCGGCTCGAACGACAGGGCCACCGCGGCCATCGGCACGGTCAGCGGCAGGCACAGCATCAGCGCCCAGCCGATGACCTGCCAGCCCGGCATCACCCGGGCCAGCCGGCCGCCCTCGGTGTAGCCGGCCGCGCACACCAGCAGAGCCCCGAAGAGATAGGCGTCGGCCGTGGTCAGGGCGCCGCCGCTCTGCTGCACCGTGAAGGCGAGCACGGCCGCCGCACCCGCCAGCGCCGCGATCCAGAAGGTGCGCGAAGGGCGGGTGCCGATGCGCAGCGCCGACAGCAGCGCGGTGGTCAGCGGAAGCAGGCCGACCACGACGGCGGCGTGCGCGGTGGTCGAGGTCTGCAGCGCGAGGGTGGTCAGCAGCGGGAAACCGAGGACGACGCCGCCGCCCACCACCGCGAGCCCGGACCAGTGCCGCCGCTCGGGCAGCGGCACGCGCAGCATCAGCAGACAGCCACCGGCTATCACCGCGGCCAGGACGCTGCGCACGGCGATCAGGGACCAGGGGCCGAAGCCCTCCAGGCCCCAGGCGGTGGCGGGGAAGGTGAGGGAGAAGGCGACCACACCGAGGGCGGCCTGGAGGGTGCCGAACGAGCTTGCGCCCGAGGAGGTGTCCGGACCGCCGACTGCTATCGCCGTCGAGCTGGTAGCGCTACTCTGTGCTCTCATGCAAGAGCGTAGCAGCGTCGGTGATCTGGCGAACCAACTGCGGCGGGAACTCGACCGCTACTCACCCGGTGGAAAGCTCCCGTCCAGCCGGGCCCTCGTCGACCGGTTCCGGGTCAGCCCGGTGACCGTCTCCCGCGCCCTGGCGCAGCTGGCCGCCGAGGGGCTGGTGGTCACCCGGCCCGGCGCCGGTGCCTTCCGTGCCCACCGGCACCGGCCTGCCGTGCCCTCCGGGGACACCTCCTGGCAGGAGGTCGCGCTCAGCGCCGACGGCGCCGCCGACCTCGTACCGCGCTCGGTGGACGCCTCCGGGGTCCTGGTCTCGCTGGCCGCCCCGCCGCCCGGCGTCGTGGAGTTCAACGGCGGCTACCTGCACCCGTCGTTGCAGCCGGAGCGGGCGATGGCGGCGGCCCTGTCCCGGGCCGGGCGGCGGCCCGGCGCGTGGGGCCGGCCGCCGATGGAGGGTCTGCCGGAGCTGCGGGAGTGGTTCGCCCGCGGGATCGGCGGGGCCATCACGGCGGCGGAGGTGCTGATCACCGCGGGCGGCCAGTCCGCGCTGACCACGGCCCTGCGCGCCCTCGCCCCGCCCGGCACCCCCGTACTCGTCGAGTCCCCGACCTACCCCGGCATGCTGGCCATCGCGCGTGCGGCGGGCCTCCGTCCGGTGCCGGTCCCCGTGGACGCGGACGGTGTGCGGCCGGCCCTGCTCGCCGACGCCTTCCGGGCGACCGGCGCCCGGGTCTTCGTCTGCCAGCCGCTGTTCCAGAACCCGACCGGTGCCGTGCTCGCCCCCGAGCGGCGCGGCGAGGTGCTGCGCATCGCCCGCGAGGCCGGTGCCTTCGTCGTCGAGGACGACTTCGTGCGGCGGCTGGTGCACGAGGACGCGGGCCCGCTGCCGGCCCCGCTCGCCGCCGACGACCCGGACGGCGTCGTCGTCCACGTCTGCTCGCTGACCAAGGCGACCTCGCCCAGCTTCCGGGTGAGCGCCCTGGCCGCCCGCGGGCCGGTGCTGGAGCGGCTGCGGGCCATCCAGGTCGTCGACACCTTCTTCGTGCCCCGGCCCCTTCAGGAGGCGGCGCTGGAACTCGTCGGCTCGCCCGCCTGGCCTCGCCATCTGCGGTTCATCTCCGCGGAGCTGAAGGCCCGCCGGGACGCGATGACAGCCGCGCTGCGCCTGCACCTGCCCGAGCTGTCCCTGCCCCACGTCCCCTCCGGCGGCTACCACCTGTGGCCGCGCCTGCCCGAGGGCACGGACGAGGCGGGGCTCGCCTCGGCAGCCCTGCGCGCGGGCGTCGCCATCACCCCCGGCCGCCCGTACTTCAGCGCCGAACCCCCGGCCGCCCACCTCCGGCTGAGCTTCGCCGCGGTCGCGGGCGTCGGGGAGATCGCGGAAGGGGTGCGGCGCCTGCGTACGGCCTGCGCGGAGGCGAGGGGCGACGGGGCGGACGCGCCGCGATAACGGGTCGCAGGGCTCCCCCGAGCCCTGCGGGCATCCCGGCCTGACCGACGCGCCGAGCCTGCCCCGGGGCCCGGGGACGCCTGCCTGGAGTTTGGCGACGCCTGCCTGGAGTTCGGGGACGCCTGCCCAGGGACCCGGGGACGCCTGCCTAGAGTCCCGGGGAGGGCCGGCCGCCGGCGCGGGGACCCGGGCTCTCGCGGAGGTGGTCCGTCGTGAGCAGCAGGTCCTTGGCAGGGCCGCCCACGCGCCACACGGTCCGCCAGCGGTCCTCGTCCCGGACGGTGAACTCGCCCCGGTAGAGGTCGGCGGCGCACGGGTGGTCGGCCACATGGCGTCCGGAGGTCAGATCCAGGCCGTGGAAGGGGCGGCCGTCCGCGAAGCGCACGTCGGCGGTGCCCGGCGCGGCCCCGGGTTCGTAGCGCAGGGTGCGCTCGGCGGGGCGGGTCACGCCCTGCCAGGTGAAGGCCCCGGACTCCCGGCTCAGCAGCCCGCCGCCGGCCATCGCGTCGAACGCCGTGGTCCCCACGAAGCGGCCCTCCGCGCCGCTCGCCAGGTCCCGCACCGAGCGTTCGGTGCGCCACCGGCCCGCGAGAAACGCCAGCACATCCGGTACCGGCCACAACTCGCTCATTTCCACCCGCTTTCCGCCTCCGGCCCACTGGTTGCTGCGCGACCCATTGACGCGCCTCCACCCCCTCCCTATCTTGCCGTTCGAAGTGCTGACCAGTGTCCGATATCTCGAACAACCTAGTGAGAGCCGCGGAGTATCCATGTCACGCACCCGCTGGAGACTCGGTCTCAGCGTCACCGCCCTGCTGACGGCTTCGGCCCTGCTGCCGTCCCCGGCGCACGCGGAGGCCGTCGCCGACTACGCGATCACCGTCGACCCGTCCGCCGAGGGCGCCGCGATCGACGACACGATGTACGGCGTCTTCTACGAGGACATCAACCGGGCCGCCGACGGCGGCCTGTACGCCGAGCTCGTGCAGAACCGGTCCTTCGAGTACTCCACCGCCGACAACGCCTCGTACACGCCGCTCACCTCCTGGACGGCCGACGGCACCGCCGAGGTGGTGAACGACGACGGCCGCCTCAACGAGCGCAACCGCAACTACCTCTCCCTGGACGCCGGTTCCTCCGTCGCCAACGCCGGCTACAACACCGGCATCCGGGTGGAGAAGGGCAAGAAGTACGACTTCTCGGTGTGGGCCCGCGCCGAGAGCGGCACGACCCTCACCGTCACCCTCCGGGACGCCGCCGGCCCGCTCGCGAAGGTCCGCCAGGTCGCCGCGAAGGGCGAGTGGCGCAAGTACACCGCCACCTTCAAGGCGACCCGCACCAGCAACCGCGGCCGGCTCGCCGTCGCCACCACCGCCCCCGCCGCCCTCGACATGGTGTCGCTGTTCCCGCGCGACACCTACAAGAACCAGTCCAACGGCCTGCGCAAGGACCTCGCCGAGAAGATCGAGGCCCTCGACCCCGGCTTCCTGCGCTTCCCCGGCGGCTGCCTGGTCAACACCGGCTCCATGGAGGACTACAGCGAGGCGAGCGGCTGGGAGCGCGAACGCAGCTACCAGTGGAAGGACACCATCGGCCCGGTCGAGGAGCGCGCCACCAACGCCAACTTCTGGGGCTACAACCAGAGCTACGGCCTCGGCTACTACGAGTACTTCCGCTTCGCCGAGGACATCGGCGCCATGCCGCTGCCCGTCGTCCCCGCCCTGGTTACCGGCTGCGGCCAGAACAAGGCCACCACCGACGACGCCCTGCTGAAGCGGCACATCCAGGACACCCTGGACCTCATCGAGTTCGCCAACGGCCCCCGTACCAGCGAGTGGGGCGCCAAGCGCGCCGAGATGGGCCACCCGAAGCCCTTCCGCCTCACCCACATCGGTGTCGGCAACGAGGAGAACCTCCCCCGGGAGTTCATGGCCCGCTTCAAGGAGTTCCGCGCCGCGATCGAGGCGGAGTACCCGGACATCACCGTGGTCTCCAACTCCGGCCCGGACGACTCCGGCACCACCTTCGACACCGCCTGGCAGCTGAACCGCGAGGCCGGCGTCGAGATGGTCGACGAGCACTACTACAACAGCCCGCAGTGGTTCCTGCAGAACAACGACCGCTACGACTCGTACGACAGGAACGGCCCGAAGGTCTTCCTCGGCGAGTACGCCTCCCAGGGCAACGCCTGGAAGAACGCCCTGTCCGAGGCGGCCTTCATGACCGGCCTGGAGCGCAACGCGGACATCGTCAAGCTCGCCTCCTACGCCCCGCTGCTCGCCAACGAGGACTACGTGCAGTGGAGCCCGGACATGATCTGGTTCAACAACCACGCGTCCTGGAACTCGGCCAACTACGAGGTCCAGAAGCTCTTCATGAACAACACCGGCGACCGCGTCGTCCCCTCGAAGGCGACCGGCACGCCGGCCGTCAGCGGTCCCATCACCGGCGCCGTCGGCCTGTCGACCTGGGCGACCAGCGCGGCGTACGACGACGTGAAGGTGACCTCGGCCGACGGGAAGACCCTCCTGGCCGACGACTTCTCCGGTGACGCCTCCCGGTGGACCCACTCGGGCACCGGCAGCTGGACCGTCCAGGACGGCCAGTACGTCCAGACCGATGCCGCCGCCGAAAACACCCTGGTCACGGCGGGCGACCCCGCCTGGAAGGACTACGACCTGCATGTGAAGGCCACGAAGAAGTCCGGCAAGGAGGGCTTCCTCGTCGCCTTCGGCGTCAAGGACACCGGCAACTACTACTGGTGGAACCTGGGCGGCTGGAACAACACCCAGTCCGCCGTCGAACAGGCCTCGGACGGCGGCAAGTCGACTTTGCTGTCGAAGGCCGGCTCGATCGAGACGGGCCGCGCCTACGACATCGACATCAAGGTGCGGGGCCGTCAGGTGACCCTCTACCTCGACGGGAAGGAGTGGGGCAGCTTCACCGACGACAAGCCGGCCGAGCCGTTCCGCCAGATCGTCACGGAGGACGAGCGCACCGGCGAGCTGATCGTCAAGGTGGTCAACGCCCAGGACACGGCGGCCCGCACGGCCGTCGACCTCGGTGGCGCCAAGGTCGCCTCCAAGGCCCGCGTCACCACGCTGGCCGCCGAACCGGACGCGGTCAACACCGAGACGGACGCGCCGGTCACCCCGGTCACGTCGACCTTCTCGGGAGTGGCGGGGAAGTTCACGTACACCTTCCCGGCGAACTCCGTCACCTTCCTCAGGATCAGGCAGAGGTAGGCGCCCGCGCTCAACGAAGGCCGGCGGCGCGGGCCTTGCCGTCCCGCGCCGCCGGCCGGGGGCCGCGTCCGCGGGCGGGGCGGAGGAGGCCGGGTCGGGCAGTACCTTCGTCTTCCGGCGCCCGACGGCAGGGGGCCAGGGCGCCCCGGCCCCGGACGGCGCCGGCGACGACGGCACCATGACCTTCCGCGCGCTCTCCCCGCGCGCCGACGCCGCGGGCGGCTCCGGCCCCGGCCCCGGATCCGTATCCGGCTCCGGCCGCGGTTCCGGCCCCGGCTTCGGTGCCGGGAAGGCCGCCGCCGGCCGAGCGGCCGCCGCGCAACCCCCGGCGGCCGCCACCCCCACGGCCCTCTCCGGCCCGCAGCAGACTGGAGGCCCCACCGGCCCCACCGGCCAGGGCAGTCCGGTCGGGCCGGTCGGCTCGGCCCTCCCGCACCAGGCCGCCGCCGTGCCGCAGCCGGCCGCCTCACCCCAGCAGCCTGCCTCGCCCCAGCAGCCCGCCGTCTCCGCCCCGGTCGCGTCCGGACCCGGTGGAGGGCAGTCCTCCTGGGCGCAGCAGGTGCACCGGCTCGCGGGCGCCGGTGGTGACGAGCAGCCCGTCGCGCCCTGGAAACCGCCGGTCGAGGACGTGTTCCAGGCTGCCGCCCGGCGCCAGGCGGCGGCCCGCCCCGCCGGGCTCGGCAAGCGTCTGGCCGCCCGGCTGATCGACACCGTCGTCCTCGCGTGCGTCACCGCGGCGGCCGCCGTACCCCTCGGTATCAAGGGGATCGACCACGTCAACGACAAGATCGACGAGGCGAAGCTCTCCGGCGAGACCGTCACGGTGTGGCTGCTCGACGGCACGACGTCCGTGTACCTGGGCATCGTGCTCGCCGTCCTGCTGCTCTTCGGCGTCGTCTACGAGGCGCTGCCCACCGCCAAGTGGGGCCGGACCCTGGGCAAGAAGCTGCTTGGCCTGGAGGTACGGGACATCGAGGCCCACGAGCCCCCGTCCTTCGGCGCGGCCCTGCGCCGCTGGCTGGTCTACAGCGTCCCCGGCCTCCTGGCCGTCGGTGTGGTCGGCGTCGCCTGGTGCCTGTTCGACCGCCCGTGGCACCAGTGCTGGCACGACAAGGCGGCCCGCACCTTCGTAGCCGGCTGACCCGGGGGCCGACGCCGCCCCCGGCCGCGCATGGCACGCACCGGCCGTGCGGCGGCCCGTACTGCCGCTCGGCCGGCGCGGCAGTGGTGGGCCCGGCGGCGAACGCCCGTCTCGGCCGCCCGCCCCGACGCGCCGTAACCGCAGACACGCGCCGCCTGTGGCCCGCGGCTCACCCTGCCCCGGCCCGCGCCCTCCAGCCCGTGTCACGCGGCCCGTGCCGCCGCCCGTCCCGGCGCCGTCGCCGGAGGCGCCCGTACTCCGGACGGCGGCTCGCCGGGTGCGCCGCCCGGGGGTTCGCGGTCGACTCGGGCCATGAGCAGCGAACCGCCCCCCGGCTCCGGCGGGCAGCCGCCGGAAGACGACCCGTTCAGGAAGCGTCCCTCGTCCCCCGGGCCGGACCCCGGCCCCGGCGGGGGCGGGACGGGATCGCCGTACGACAACCCGCCCCCGCACGGCGGCGCCGGCCAGCCCCCGCCGTACGGCGGCAGCGCGCCCCCGCCTCCCGGGAGCGGCGGTCCCTACGGTGCTCCGCCCCCTGGCGGCGGCGGTCCCTACGGTGCTCCGCCTCCCGGTGGCGGCGGCCCCTACGGCGGCGATCCGTACGGGGGCGGTTCCTACCCCACCGATCCGCTGGCCGGCATGGCTCCGCTCGCCGACAGCGCGAAGCGCACACTCGCCCGGATCATCGACATGATCCTCGTGGGCATCGTGGTCTGGTTGCTCAGCTGGGCCTTCAACGTCCAGGAGTACCAGGTGGACGGCGAGAACATCTCGGTCGGCAACTCCTTCTGGCAGTCCCTGATCGCCGCGGTGCTCTACATCGCCTACGACACGTACATGACCACCAAGACGGGTCAGACCCTCGGCAAGAAGTGGCTCGGACTGCGGGTGGCCAACCTGGACGACGGCGCCACACCCTCGGTGCAGACGTCGTTGATCCGCGCCTTGGTGCTGTGGATCCCGTTCGCCTTCTGCTGCGCCTGTGTCTGGACGGTCATCGCCGGTGGCTGGAGCTTCTTCGACCGGCCCTACAAGCAGGGCCTGCACGACAAGGCTGCCAAGACGGTGGTGGTCAGTGCCCGTTGAGGTCCCGGGAAAGGTGTCAGGCGGCGCGGCCTCGGGCCGGCTCGCCCGCGCCCGCGGAGACCCGTGCCGCCGGCACCGGTTCCTGGGCAGCGGCCGGCCTGCTCGCCGGCACGGTGGTCACCCTCCGCGTCCCGGGCCGGGGCACCGTCATGGCGACCAACAGCCCGAGGGCCAGCGCCGCGACGGCGATGACGGCGATTCCGGGACCCGAACTCGTCTGTGACAGCAGCAGCATGGCGAGCGTCGAGATGATCACCGTGCACGAACCGTAGGCGAACTGTGAGGCAGTCGGACGGGGCATGGCCATCGTGTCCTCGGAAGACAATCTGGGGTGTGACGGGTCGTCGGCCTGGCATTCCACCGGCTCCCGGGCATTCCGCCAAGCGACTCTAACCCGCTGTGTGCCCGAGTGGAACCGGCAGTAAGCGTGACCTAACCGACAGGGCCGATGCACAGGGGGCGCACGGATTCATGGCGTCCGGGAAGTGGACAGTCCCGCGCGCCCGTCGGGGGGCGCCACGACGGCCACGCCGACGGCCCGAGGCGGCCACGACGGCCATGACGGTCACGGTTCGGTGTCCGTAAAGCGAACGCCGACTCCGCATAGTGCACTTGTCCTGCGCAAGTCAAGGGCTGTCTTTTCCGGTGAACCTCTAGTCAAATGTCGTCACTTGACTACACGCGTTGATCACGTGTGCGCGGACCTGCCCTGTCCTTGTCCCCCCATCCGCGCGCATGCACGCGGGGGAGGACCTCAAGTGACCAGCAGATCCTGGACGTTCAGAACGGCGGCGACCACCGTCGCACTCGCCGCCGCCACCGCCACGCTCTCCGCGGCCGGCGTGGCGCAGGCGGACTCGCCCGCCCGGCCGGAGGCCGTGGACCGCCACGACCCGCATCCCGCGAAGGGCATGCACTCCCATGACCTCAAGGGCCCCATGAGTGACACTCAGGAGGCCCAGCGCGAGGAGGCGCTGAACCAGGTCATATCCGGCAAGGCCTCGGTGAAGAAGAAGGACGGCTCCAACGTCGTCCAGCTCAAGAGCAAGAAGGGCGACGCCAAGTACGTCGAGCTGGGCCGGGAGAAGACCGACAAGATCTTCACCATCCTGGTCGAGTTCGGCGACAAGGTGGACAGCCGCTACGGCGGCGACCCGGGCCCGCTGCACAACCGGATAGCCAAGCCGGACCGCACGACGGACAACTCCACGGCCTGGAAGGCCGACTACGACCAGCAGCACTTCCAGGACCTGTACTTCGGTTCCGGCAAGGGCGTCAACTCGGTCAAGACGTACTACGAGAAGCAGTCCTCCGGCCGCTACTCGGTCGAGGGCGAGGTCTCCGACTGGGTCAAGGTCCCCTACAACGAGGCCCGCTACGGCAACAACGACTGCGGCGACACCAACTGCCCGAGCGTGTGGAACGTCGTCAGCGACGGCCTGACCGCCTGGGTCGAGCAGCAGAAGGCGGCCGGCCGCACCGACGCCCAGATCAAGGCGGACGTCGCCCGCTTCGACGAGTGGGACCGCTACGACTTCGACGGCGACGGCGACTTCAACGAGCCCGACGGCTACATCGACCACTTCCAGATCGTGCACGCCGGCGAGGACGAGTCCGCGGGCGGCGGCGCCCAGGGCACCGACGCGATCTGGGCCCACCGCTGGTACGCCTTCGGCACCGACGCCGGCGCCACCGGCCCGGGCGACAACAAGCTCGGCGGCGCGCAGATCGGCTCCACCGGCGTCTGGGTCGGCGACTACACCATCCAGCCGGAGAACGGCGGACTCGGCGTCTACGCCCACGAGTACGGCCACGACCTCGGCCTGCCGGACCACTACGACACGGCCGGCGGCGACAACTCCACCGGCTTCTGGACGCTGATGTCGTCCGGCTCGTGGCTGGGCACCGGACGCAACGAGATCGGCGACCTGCCCGGCGACATGACCGCCTGGGACAAGCTCCAGCTGGGCTGGCTGAACTACGACACCGCCAAGGCGGGCGTCAACTCCTGGCACAAGCTGGGCGTCGCCGAGTACAACACCAAGCACAAGCAGGCGCTGGTCGTCGAGCTGCCGAAGAAGGCGGTCACCACCGAGATCGTCACCCCCGCCGAGGGCCAGACCCAGTGGTGGAGCGGCAGCGGTGACAACCTGAAGAACACGCTCGCCCGCGGCGTCGACCTGACCGGAAGGACGTCGGCCTCCCTCACCCTCGACGGCTGGTACGACATCGAGGCCAACTACGACTACCTCTACGCCGAGGTGTCCACCGACGGCGGCGCCAACTGGACCGCCCTGGACGGCACCTTCGACGGTCGGCCGATCGAGCGCGACGGCAGCGGCAAGCCGGCCCTGAGCGCCACCGTCGAGGCCTACGGCAAGCTCGCCTACCCGCTGGACGCGTACGCCGGGAAGAAGATCGACCTGCGCTTCCGCTACCAGACCGACGGCGGCGTGGCCCAGAAGGGCTTCGCGGCCGACGGGATCACGGTGACGGCCGACGGCGAGACGCTCTTCTCCGACAACGCCGAGAGCGCGGACGCCGCCTGGACGGCCGACGGCTTCACCCGCGTCGGCGCGTCCTTCACCAAGGACTACGCGCAGTACTACATCGCCGAGAACCGGCAGTACGTGTCGTACGACAAGACGCTGAAGACCGGCCCGTACAACTTCGGCTTCACGTCGCGCCCGAACTGGGTGGAGCACTACGCGTACCAGAACGGCCTGCTGATCTGGAAGTGGGACACCTCCCAGGCGGACAACAACACCAGCCAGCACCCGGGCACCGGCCTGCTCCTCCCGGTCGACTCCCACCCGACCGCGCTGAAGTACTCCGACGGCACGCTGATGCGCAACCGCGTCCAGACGTACGACTCGCCGTTCAGCCGCTACCGCACGGACGGCATGACGCTGCACAAGAGCGACGTGGCGACCTGGATCCCCGGCTCCAAGGGAGTGCCGGTCTTCAACGACCGCACCAACGACTACTACGACGAGTCGAACCCGACCGGCGGCGTCAGGATCACTGACACCAACACGAAGATCGAGATCCTCAAGGAGGCCAAGAACGGCTCGACGATCGAGCTCGAGGTCGGTCCTGCGGGCAGGTAAATAGCATCTGCCCAGGTCAAGGCATGATCGGCGGTGACCCCTGGCGGGTCGCCGCCGATCCGTGTTTAGGTGCGTCCTGTGGTTCTCTTACTGACACCCGCACCGACACCGGCTGACACGGGGGTATGACCGCATGGCCGCAGGAGGCTTCTGCAAGCTGCCGAACGGCACGGTGGTGGTGGCACTGAACCTGCCGAGCCCCGCCGCCCCCGAGGGCAGCGTGCGCGTCCTCGTCCACGCGCTCAACCGGGCGCGCGCCCTGACCAGGCTGCGCAACCTGGGCCTGCGCGCGGTCTACCTGCGGGGCAACGCCGCACCGCCGACCCCGGACGAGGTCACGGCGGTCCTGCACCATCCGGACGGCCTCATATGGCGCACGGCGCCGGTGGCCGGCGCCTTGGGCGGTCCGGAACTGGTCCAGGAGCTGTGGCATCCCATCCGGGCCCTGATCAGACGCCCGACGGCCCAGACGTGAGGCGAACCGCCCCAGGGCGCGGGACGGGCGCCGGGGCAGCGCACGCGCGGCGGCGGACGCCCGGCGGCGCCCGCTACTGGACGACCGGCTTCCCGGACAGCTCCACTCCCGCCTCCCGCAGCTCTTCCAGCGCCCGCTCGGTGGTCTCCGCGGCCACCCCGGCGGTCAGGTCGAGCAGCACCTGCGTACGGAAGCCCTCGCGCGCGGCGTCCAGGGCGGTGGCCCGTACGCAGTGGTCGGTGGCGATGCCCACGACGTCGACCTCGTCGATCTTCCGGGTCCGCAGCCAGTCGCCGAGGGACGTGCCGTTCTCGTCGGTGCCCTCGAAGCCGCTGTAGGCCGCCGCGTACGCCCCCTTGTCGAAGACGGCGTCTATCGCGCCGGAGGCGACGGCGGGGGCGAAGTTCGGGTGGAAGCCGACGCCCTCCGTGCCGGCCACGCAGTGCGCCGGCCAGGAGTGGACGTAGTCGGGGTTGTCGGCGAAGTGGCCGCCCGGTGCGACGTGGTGGTCGCGGGTGGCCACGACGTGGCGGTAGCCGGCGGGCGCCTGCCCGATCAGCTCGGTGATGGCGGCGGCCACGTCGGCACCGCCGGACACCGCGAGGCTGCCTCCCTCGCAGAAGTCGTTCTGCACGTCTACGACGATCAAGGCGCGGCGCATGGTCGGTGTCCTTCGGCTGGGGCGACTGTGGGGCGGGGGAGAGATCGTGTGGAGGGGATGTGGAGGAAGGGGGAGGGACGGGGGAGATGCCGGGGATCGGGGGACAGTGGGCGCGCCCCGTATCGGGGGCACCAGCTTTAGCTACCCGAGCCCCCGTGCACGTACTCCGTCGGAATGACGGGTTCCCCTCGGGAGAGCTGGGTGGCGGACAGCGGGAGGTTGGCGCGGGCGGCCGCGTGCCGGTCCCGGGCGGCGTCCAGGGGCTCACGGGCCACGACCTCACCGCCCTTGACCAGCTCGACGAGGAGCTGCCGGCCGGCGAGGTCGGCGGGTACCGGTCCGGTGCCGACCACCTCGGCCTCGGCGTAGCCGTGGGCGTCCAGCCGCCGGGCGGCCCACTTGCGTCCGCCGACCGAGGTCTTGCCGCCGCTGGACTTCTTCGCCACCGGCACCAGCGGCGCCCCCTCGCCGGTGGAACCGCCGGACTCGGCGCGGGCGACCAGCTTGTAGACCATCGAGGCCGTCGGGTGCCCGGACCCGGTCACCAGCTGGGTGCCGACGCCGTACGCGTCCACGGGCGCCGCCGCCAGCGAGGCGATGGCGTACTCGTCCAGGTCCGAGGTGACGACTATCTTCGTCTCCGTGGCGCCGAGCTCGTCCAGCTGCTGCCGCACCCGGTGGGCGACCAGCAGCAGGTCGCCGGAGTCGATGCGCACGGCGCCCAGCTCGGGCCCGGCGATCTCCACGGCCGTACGGACGGCCTCGGCGACGTCGTAGGTGTCCACCAGCAGCGTGGTGTCCCGGCCGAGCGCGTCCACCTGGGCCCGGAAGGCGTCGCGCTCGTTGTCGTGGAGCAGGGTGAAGGCGTGGGCGGAGGTGCCGACGGTGGGGATGTTGTAGCGGAAGCCGGCGGCCAGGTCGGAGGTGGTCGCGAAGCCGCCGACGTAGGCGGCGCGGGCGGCGGCGACGGCGGCGAGCTCGTGGGTGCGGCGGGCGCCCATCTCGATCAGCGGGCGGTCCCCGGCGGCCGAGGACATCCGGGAGGCGGCGGCGGCGATCGCCGAGTCGTGGTTGAGGATGGAGAGGATCACCGTCTCCAGCAGCACGCACTCGCCGAAGGTCCCCTCGACCCGCATGATCGGCGAGCCCGGGAAGTACACCTCGCCCTCGGGGTAGCCCCAGATGTCGCCGCTGAAGCGGTACCCGGCGAGCCAGTCCAGGGTCTGCTCGTCGACGATGCCCCGCTCGCGAAGGAAGCGCAGGACGCCCGCGTCGAAGCGGAAGTTCTCCACCGCGTCCAGCACCCGCCCGGTGCCCGCCACGACGCCGTAACGGCGCCCGTCGGGAAGCCGGCGGGTGAACACCTCGAAGACGCTCCGCCGCTCGGCCGTACCCGCCCGCAGGGCGGCTCGGAGCATGGTCAGCTCGTACTGGTCCGTGAAGAGCGCCGTCGAGGGAACGTCCACCGGCAGCCCAAGGTCCGCTACGTCCACCGAACTCTCCTAGCTATGGCTTTCCGGGCACCCCCGAGCAGGCCGGGGGCCCGGGGGCTGTCCCCCGGCGTGTGCAGCACGACCGGGATCGTACCCCCATTTCGTCAGTCTGACGATTTATGGGAGCGTGGTGCCGGCCACAGGCCCGTTTGTGCGAGTGCCCCCCTGTGGTGGCAGCATGGGCCATGTGACGGCAGCCGCACCCATGGAGATCGAGAAGACCGAGTCGGCGGAGGAGGTCTTCGCCGTACCCGAGCCCGACGTGCCCTGGGTGACGATCGTCCACAACGATCCCGTCAACCTCATGAGCTACGTGACGTACGTCTTCCAGTCGTACTTCGGCTACTCGAAGGACAAGGCCACCAAGCTCATGATGGACGTCCATCACAAGGGCCGGGCGGTCGTCTCCAGTGGCTCGCGCGAGGAGATGGAACGGGATGTGCAGGCCATGCACGGCTACGGCCTGTGGGCCACCCTCCAGCAGGACCGGAAATGACCCACGCCCGCCCGCAGGACGGAAGTAGCTGAATCACCTCCATGCCAGGACAGTTCGAACCGCTCCCCGGCGGCGGCGCGGCCGTCGCACTCGACGACGTCGAGATCTCCATCATCCGGTCCCTGGCCGTGCAGCTCCTGGAGCTGATCGGCCCCGGCCCCGCCGAGGACGCCTCCGACGACCCGCTCGCCGAGCTCTTCGCCGAGGGCCCGAGCGAGCCGCCCTCCGACCCGGTGCTGCGGCGCCTGTTCCCGGACGCCTACGGCGACCCCGAGGGCACCCCGCAGGCCAGGGAGGCCGAGGAGCAGCGGGCGCACTCCGCCGAGTTCCGCCGCTACACCGAGAACGACCTCAGGGCCGGCAAGCGGGAGAACGCGCTCGCGGTGATCCGCACCCTGGACGCCCTCTCCTCGGCGGCCGCGGGCGAGGAAGGGGCGGTGCTGAAGCTGTCGGCCGAGGAGTCCCGGCAGTGGCTGAGCGCCCTGAACGACCTGCGCCTCGCGATCGGCTCCCGGCTGGAGATCGCCGACGAGCACGACACCGACCTGCTCTACCGGCTCCCGGACGAGGACCCCCGCAAGCCGATGGTGATGGCCTACCTGTGGCTCGGCGGACTCCAGGAGACGCTCGTCGCGACCCTGATGCCCTGATGCCCTGATGCCCTGATGCCCTGATGCCCTGAACGGGACGGTACGTCCGCGTTCCGCGCACGCGGGGACGACACCGCTCAGCGGAGATTCAAATCCGGATAACGATCCCGTCAAACCGGCGCCCTTTTTTGCACCGCAGGGGCGCCCTTTGTTCGCTTCTGTCCGTGTGACACGTCACAGTCCGCCCCTGTGATCAGTGACGCCACCGTGGTAAATCTTCACGACCGCCCGGCGAACACCACCCGAATGTTCGACCGGGTGCGCCACCGAGCCGGCGGACCGCCGGCCAGGCACCGAGCGGGACGTGAGGCCCGCTCAGCTCCATCATCCGGGGGGATCGAGACCCGATCCGAGGCCGAGTCGAGGCCCGGGTCGGCATGGAGAAAGGCGCATCACACATGACCTCTGCGCAGGTCGACACGGAGAAGGCCCCCGAAGAGGGCTACGAGCGCGGACTCAACAGCCGCCAGGTCCAGATGATCGCGATCGGCGGCGCCATCGGCGTCGGCCTCTTCCTCGGCGCCGGGGCGAACATCGCCAAGGCCGGCCCCAGCATCATCCTCATGTACGCCCTCGCGGGCGTGATCATCTTCTTCATCATGCGGGCCCTCGGCGAGCTCCTGCTCTACCGCCCCGTCTCCGGCTCCTTCGCCGAGTACTCGCGAGAATTCCTCGGTCCCTTCTTCGGGTACTTCACCGGCTGGACGTACTGGCTGATGTGGGTGGTCACCGGCATGGCGGAACTCACCGCCGCCGCCATCTACATCCACTACTGGTTCCCCGACATCCCGCAGTGGGTGTCCGCCCTCGTCTTCCTGGTCCTGCTGTTCGTGGCCAACCTGATCTCGGTGAAGCTGTTCGGCGAGATCGAGTTCTGGTTCTCGATGGTCAAGGTCACCGCCATCATCGGCATGATCGTGATCGGCATCGGCGTACTCACCCTCGGCTTCAGCCAGGCCGGCGACACCGCCGCCGTCTCCAACCTGTGGGCCTTCGACGGCTTCTTCCCCAAGGGCATCGGCTCCTCCCTGATGACCCTCCAGGGCGTCATGTTCGCCTACCTCGCCGTCGAACTGGTCGGCGTCACCGCCGGCGAGTCGGAGAACCCGGAGAAGACCCTCCCCAAGGCGATCAACACCCTGCCCTGGCGCATCGCCCTCTTCTACGTCGGCGCCCTCACCGTCATCCTGGCCGTGGTCAAGTGGACCGAGTTCGCCGAGGGCGTCAGCCCCTTCGTGGAGGCCTTCACCGTCATCGGCATCCCGGCCGGCGCCGGCATCGTCAACTTCGTCGTCCTCACCGCCGCCCTGTCGTCCTGCAACTCCGGCATGTACTCCACGGGCCGCATGCTGCGCACCCTCGCGGACAACGGCGAGGCCCCGAGGATCTTCAACAGGCTGTCGTCGACCAAGACCCCGGCCATCGGCATCGGCGTCTCGGTCGTCTTCATGGGCATCGGCGTCGTCCTGAACTACGTCGTCCCCGAGAAGGCCTTCGGCTACGTCACCTCCATCGCCACCGCCGCCGGCATCTGGACGTGGCTGATGATCCTGATCAGCCACGTCCTCTACCGCCGCAAGGTCGTCGCGGGCCGCCTGCCCGCCTCCTCCTTCCCCGCCCCGGGCGGCTCGGTCTGCTCCTACATCGCCATCGCCTTCCTCCTCTTCGTCACCTGCCTCATCGCCTACGACGCCGACGCCCGCGTCTGCCTGTACGTGATGGCCGGCTGGGCCGCCGCCCTCGGCATCGGCTGGGCGGTACTCAAGGCCCGCAACCCGGAGATCACCGACCGGCCCGGCGAGCCGGAGCTCGAAAAGATCGGCTGACCAGCGCGTTCACGCGCACCCAGGACGCCCGGCAACCGGGAACCCTCGCGGTGTCCCCGACCGCCACCGCTCAAGTCGTCCGGCATATGGACCGGTCCGTACCACCCACCGGTACGGACCGGTCCTTCTGCTTATGCTGGCCGCATGCTGACCATCACACAGGCCCTGTACGACCAGATCGTCGCCCACGCGCGCGAGGACCACCCCGACGAGGCGTGCGGCGTGGTGGCCGGTCCCGTGGGCGAGGGCCGCCCCGAGCGGTTCATCCCGATGCTCAACGCCGCCCGCTCGCCGACCTTCTACGAGTTCGACTCGCAGGACCTGCTCAAGCTCTACCGGGAGATGGACGACCGCGACGAGGAGCCGGTGATCATCTACCACTCCCACACCGCCACCGAGGCCCACCCCTCCCGCACCGACATCACCTACGCCAACGAGCCCGGAGCCCACTACGTCCTGGTCTCCACGGCGGACACCGACGGCGCCGGCGAATTCCAGTTCCGGTCGTTCCGGATCCTGGACGGAGAGGTGACGGAGGAGGAGGTCAAGGTCGTGGACGCCTACTGATACCGCATGGCGGACGGAATGAGTCCATCACGTGAGATCACACTCCGAAAGCCGGACCGGGAATCGATACGATGAGCCCATGGTTCTTCTCGACGTGAGCGAAAAGGCGCCGGGCACGCTGCTCGTGGCACGCCTGCACGTCGACCTGTGCAGGCTGAACAGCGCCATCTGTTGATCTCCGCTGCCGCCGTACGGCCGTGAGCCGCGGCGGGCTGCCGCGCGCCACCGCGCGCCCCACCGAACCCACGACACCTTCCGACAGGAGCCCTCAGCCATGGCCATCGAGGTCCGCATCCCGACCATCCTCCGCCAGTACACCGACGGCCAGAAGGCCGTGGAGGGCACCGGGGACACCCTCGCCCAGCTCTTCGCCGACCTCGAGACCCGGCACACGGGCATCCAGGACCGACTCATCGACAAGGCGAACGGGGACCAGCTCCGCCGCTTCGTCAACGTCTACCTGAACGACGAGGACGTCCGCTTCCTCGACGGCATCGACACCAAGCTGACCGACGGCGACAGCATCACGATCCTGCCGGCCGTCGCCGGCGGTATGGCCTGATCGGCGATGCGCTACGACTCCCCGCTGGCCGCGGTGGGCAACACCCCCCTGGTGCGCCTGCCGCGGCTCTCGCCGTCCGACGACGTCCGGGTATGGGCCAAGCTGGAGGACCGCAACCCGACCGGCTCGATCAAGGACCGCCCCGCGCTCCACATGATCGAGCAGGCCGAGAAGGACGGCCGCCTCACCAAGGGCTGCACGATCCTCGAACCGACCAGCGGCAACACCGGCATCTCGCTCGCCATGGCCGCCAAGCTCAAGGGCTACCGCATCGTCTGCGTCATGCCCGAGAACACCTCGCAGGAGCGTCGCGACCTACTCGCCATGTGGGGCGCGGAGATCATCTCCTCGCCGGCCGCGGGCGGCTCCAACACCGCCGTACGGGTCGCCAAGGAACTCTCCGCCGAGCACCCCGACTGGGTGATGCTCTACCAGTACGGCAACCCCGACAACGCCGGCGCCCACTACGCCGGCACCGGCCCGGAGATCCTCGCCGACCTGCCCTCCATCACCCACTTCGTGGCCGGCCTCGGCACCACCGGCACCCTCATGGGCGTCGGCCGCTACCTGCGCGAGAACAAGCCGGACGTGAAGATCGTCGCCGCCGAACCGCGCTACGACGACCTGGTCTACGGCCTGCGCAACCTCGACGAGGGCTTCGTACCCGAGCTGTACGACGCCTCCGTGCTCACCACCCGCTTCTCGGTCGGCTCCGCCGACGCGGTCACCCGCACCCGCGAGCTCCTCCAGCAGGAGGGCATCTTCGCGGGCGTCTCCACCGGCGCCGCCCTGCACGCCGCGATCGGTGTCGGCAACAAGGCGGTGAAGGCCGGCGAGAGCGCGGACATCGTGTTCGTCGTCGCCGACGGCGGCTGGAAGTACCTCTCCACCGGCGTCTACACGGCAGCCACCACCGAGGAAGCCATCGACACCCTCCAGGGCCAGCTCTGGGCCTGACGGGGCTCGCCGGGATTCCCCACGACGTTCCGCACGACGTTCCCTACGACGCGAGGTGACGGACCTGGTCCCACAGGGCCGGGTCCACCACACCCACCCGGCGCCGGAAGTCCCCCAGGGGAACCTCCCGCAACTCGTCCGTCTCCAGGAAGCTCGTCCGCCCCCGCGCGTCCCCGACCGAGCCCGGCGGCAGCGTGACCACCCCGGCCCGCTCGTCCCGGTACCGGCTGGTGATCTTCGCGACCAGCACCCGCCGTCCGCGCACCGAAAGCACCAGACACGGCCGGTCCTTCGCACCGTCACGGTCCTCGTACGGCACGTTCGCCCACCAGATCTCCGCCGGCCGCGGCCGCGCCGCCCGCCCCCTCGGCCCCGTCGGCCGCCCCGGCGGACGCCGGCTGCCGCCCGGCCGGGGCGGCCGACGCCCCCGCCCCCAGCCGTCGACGACCGCGGCGACGAGCGCGAGCAGCACCACCGCCGCGAGAGCGAGCCACCAGGACGTGTCCATACCGACGACCGTACCGGCGCACACCGCCCCCGCGCGCCCCCCGGTGGTCCCGCGCGCCCCGCGACCAGCCGAACCGGTGACACCACAGGTGAGTTCGCCCACAACGGCCCCTGGCGGAGGAGCGACCGCAGGTTTTGCGCCTTACGCTCGACAAACCGCACGACCCCCGTCTCTCCACACCCGCCAGCGGAGGTTTCTGCTTCATGAAGCTCACCGTCGTCGGCTGCTCGGGGTCGTTCCCGTCCGCGGAATCGGCCTGCTCGAGCTACCTCGTCGAGGCCGACGGCTTCCGGCTGCTCCTCGACATGGGCAACGGCGCCCTCGGCGAGCTGCAGCGCCACTGCGGTCTCTACGACCTCGACGCGATCTTCCTCAGCCACCTGCACGCCGACCACTGCATCGACATGTGCGCCTACTTCGTGGCGCGCTACTACCGGCACGACGGCGGCCGCTGCGACCCCCTCCCGGTCTACGGACCCGAGGGCACCGAACACCGGCTCACCACCGCCTACGCCGACACCCCCTCCGCCTCCTCCATGAGCGAGGTCTTCGACTTCCACACGGTCAAGCCGTCCACCTTCGAGGTCGGGCCCTTCACCCTGCACACCGAACGCGTCGCCCACCCCGTCGAGGCCTACGCCGTCCGCGTCGAGCACGGCGGCAGGTCCCTGACCTACTCCGGCGACACGGGCGTCACCGCCACACTGGACGAACTCGCCCGCGACACCGACCTGTTCCTGTGCGAGGCCGCCTTCACGCACGGCAAGGAAGACATCCCCGACCTGCACCTCAACGGCCGCCAGGCGGGCGAGAGCGCCGCCCGCGCCGGCGCCCGGCGCCTCGTCCTCACCCACATCCCCCCGTGGACCGACCCCCAGGTCAACCTCGCCGACGCACGCGAGGCCTACGACGGGACGGTGGAGGTCGCCGCACCGGGCGCGGTGTACGAGATCTGACCCGTACGGCGGTGTACGAGACCTGATCCATACGACGGTGTACGAGACCTGATCCGTACGACGGTGTATGAGATCGAACCCGTACGCAGGCGCCCCGGGCATGACGCGGGCCCCGGAACCATCCCGGTTCCGGGGCCCGCGTCATGCGCTACGGCGGGGACTCACGCCTTCGTGAGGTCCTCGATCTCCTCCTCGGGCTCGCGGCCCGGGGTCTTCAGGTTGAACTTGACGATCGCGAAGCGGAACGTCACGTAGTAGATCACCGCGAACACCAGACCGATCGGGATGATCAGCCAGGGCTTGGTCGCCAGGTGCCAGTTCAGGGCGTAGTCGATGGCACCCGCCGAGAAGTTGAAGCCGGCGTGCACGCCCAGACCCCAGGTGATCGCCATCGAGATGGCGGTGAGCACCGCGTGCAGCACGTACAGGACCGGCGCGATGAACATGAACGAGAACTCGATCGGCTCGGTCACACCGGTGACGAACGAGGTCGCGGCCAGGGAGACCATCATGCCCATCACGGCCTTGCGGCGCTCCGGGCGGGCGCAGTGCGCGATGGCGATCGCGGCGGCCGGCAGACCGAACATCATGATCGGGAAGAAGCCCGACTGGAAGATGCCGGCGGACGGGTCACCGGCCAGGAAGCGGGTGATGTCGCCGTGCACGACCTCACCGGCGGCGTTCGTGAAGTCGCCGAGCTGGAACCAGGCCACGGTGTTGACGAACTGGTGCATGCCGACCGGGATCAGCGCACGGTTCACGCCGCCGAACAGGGCCGCGCCACCCGCGCCGAGACCGGTCATCCACTCGCCGAAGTTGGAGATGCCGGTACCGATGGGCTCCCAGACCAGACCGAAGAAGACACCGACCACGATGCCGACGAAGGCCATGATGATCGGCACCAGCCGGCGGCCGTTGAAGAAGCCGAGCCAGTCCACCAGCTTGGTGCGGTGGAACCGCTGCCACAGGACGGCGGAGAGCAGACCCATGATGATGCCGCCGAGGACACCCGGGTTGTTGTACGTCGCCGCGACGTCCTCGCCCTGCTTGACCACCGCCTCGGTGACCGGGAAGGCCTCCAGGACCTTGCTGTAGACGAGGAAGCCGACCACCGCGGCCAGCGCGGTCGAGCCGTCCGCCTTCTTGGCGAAGCCGATGGCCACGCCTATGCAGAACAGGATCGGCAGCGAGCCGGTCAGGGCACCGCCCGCGTTGTTGAAGACGGCGGCGACCCGGTCCCAGCCCAGGCCGTCCTTGCCGAAGATGTCGTCCTGGCCGAGCCGGACCATGATGCCCGCCGCCGGGAGCACGGCGATCGGGAGCTGCAGGCTGCGGCCGACCTTCTGCAAACCCTGGAAAAGACCAGAACCCCGCTTCTTTGCGGGGGCCGCCTTGTCGGTGGCGGTGCTCATACTTCCTCCATCGGGTGGTGGTCTACACCACTCAGTGGTGTAGACCTGTTGTAGCACGATGAAGGCCGCGTAAGGAACCCGCGATTCCGCGACCGGGGCACTACACCCCGTACCCGATCAGCACCGCGCACGCGCCCGCGCGCGTACGTGCGCGCACCCGCCCGCGCAGAGGCGCGCCGAAGGCCCCCGGACCGGGCGAACGGTCCGAGGGCCTCCGTAAGACCACCCGCAAAGGGTACGTGAGGGTACGAGAGGTCTACACCTTCGTGACGTCCTCCACCTCCTCCTCCGGCTCCCGCCCCGGAGTCCGCAGATCGAACTTCATGATCGCGAACCGGAAGACCACGTAGTACACCACCGCGAAACACAGACCGATCGGAATGATCAGCCACGGCCGGGTCGCCAGATTCCAGTTGATGACGTAGTCGATCAGCCCCGCCGAGAAACTGAACCCGTCCTTCACCCCCAGCCCCCACGTCACCGCCATCGACACACCCGTCAGCACCGCGTGCACCGCGTACAGCACCGGAGCGATGAACAGGAACGAGTACTCCAGCGGCTCCGTGATCCCCGTCACGAACGACGTCAACGCCAGCGACAGCATCAGACCGCCGACCTCCTTGCGCCGGTGCGGCTTCGCACAGTGCGTGATCGCCAACGCGGCCGCGGGCAGCGCGAACATCATGATCGGGAAGAAACCCGAGGTGAACTGACCCGCGTCCGGATCACCCGCCAGGAACATGTTGATGTCCCCGTGCACCACCGAGCCGTCCGGCTTCGTGTACGAACCGAACTGGAACCACATCGGCACGTTCAGGAACTGATGCAGACCGATCACCAGCAACGCCCGGTTCGCCACCCCGAACACACCCGCACCCCACGCGCCCAGCCCTGTCAGCCAGTCACTGAAACCCTCCAGCCCGTCACCGATCGGCGGCCACACCCACAGGCACAGCGCAGCGAACGCGATCGCCACGAACGCCATGATGATCGGCACCAGTCGGCGCCCGTTGAAGAACCCGAGCCAGTCCACCAACTTCGTCCGATGGAACCGCTGCCAGAAATACGCCGTCAGCAACCCCATCACGATGCCGCCGAACACCCCCGGGTTCTGGAACGTGAACGCCGTCACCGCCCCCGACCCGTCCGTCAGCCGGCACCCGACCTGCGCCACCGCCTCCGAACCCTCCGGACAGTCCTCCGGAAACTGCCGCAGCACGTTGAAGTAGACGAGGAACCCCGCCACCGCCGCCAAAGCCGTCGAACCGTCCGCCTTCTTCGCCATCCCGATGGCCACACCCACACAGAACAGCAGCGGCAGCCCCAACGACCCGTCCAGCAGCGCACCACCCGCGCCCGTCATCACCTTCGAGACGTTCGACCAGCCCAGCCCGTCGTCCCCGAAGACATCCGGCTGCCCCAGCCGGTTGAGAATGCCGGCCGCGGGCAGCACCGCGATGGGCAACTGAAGACTGCGGCCCATCTTCTGCAAGCCCTGGAACCCCTTGTTCCAACGGGCACGAGCAGGGCTGACCGCGCTGTCGGCACTCATCCGGTCTCCCTCCGGTCCCCTCGGAGTCCCCCTCGGCGGGAGGCGGTTTGGCGGCCGTCGGCCGGGTGGTGTAGACCAGTTGACGACGGTTCCGCTGACGTGACGCCATCATTCGGTACACACCGTATGAACGCTCGCGAAGATGGGCCAACTGTGGGTTACTGCGACAAAGCGGTTCGGATCAGGGAGAAGGAACATGGCCAGCAAGGCTGAGAAGATCGTCGCCGGCCTCGGCGGCATCGACAACATCGACGAGATCGAAGGCTGCATCACCCGCCTCCGCACCGAGGTCAACGACCCCGCCCTCGTCAACGAAGCCGCCCTGAAGGCCGCCGGCGCCCACGGCGTCGTCAAGATGGGCACCGCCATCCAGGTCGTCATCGGCACCGACGCCGACCCGATCGCCGCGGAAATCGAAGACATGATGTAAGCGCGCCCCCAGCGCACCGGGCACCGGAAGACGCCCGCACCGGGCACCGGAAGACGCCCGCACCGGGCACCGGAAGACGCCCGCACCCGGCGCCGAAGAACGCCCGCACCCGGCGCCCAAAAGCGCCCCAGGGGCCCCTCCCACCACACACCACGGGAAGGGCCCCTCCCCATGCCCCGCTAGGCTCACCCGCATGTCACGCATCGACGGCCGCACCCCCCAGCAACTCCGCCCCGTCACCATCGAACGCGGCTGGAGCAAGCACGCCGAAGGCTCCGTCCTCGTCTCCTTCGGCGACACCAAAGTCCTCTGCAACGCCTCCGTCACCGAAGGCGTCCCCCGCTGGCGCAAGGGCAGCGGCGAAGGCTGGGTCACCGCCGAATACGCCATGCTCCCCCGCGCCACCAACACCCGCGGCGACCGCGAGTCCGTCAAGGGCCGCATCGGCGGCCGCACCCACGAGATCAGCCGCCTCATCGGCCGCTCCCTGCGCGCCGTCATCGACTACAAGGCCCTCGGCGAGAACACCATCGTCCTCGACTGCGACGTCCTCCAGGCCGACGGCGGCACCCGCACCGCCGCCATCACCGGCGCCTACGTCGCCCTCGCCGACGCCATCACCTGGGCCCAGACCACCAGGAAACTCATCAAGCCCAGCCGCAAGCCCCTCACCGGCACCGTCGCCGCCGTCTCCGTCGGCATCGTCGACGGCACCCCCCTCCTCGACCTCTGCTACGAGGAAGACGTACGCGCCGACACCGACATGAACGTCGTCTGCACCGGAGACGGACGCTTCGTCGAGGTCCAGGGCACCGCCGAGGCCGAACCCTTCGACCGCGACGAACTCAACGCCCTCCTCGACCTCGCCGCCGCCGGCTGCACCGAACTCGCCGAACTCCAGCGCAAGGCCCTCGGCACGGTCGTCGAAAAGTAAAGAGCACCCCAAGGACGCATCAAGAAAGACGGCCCGGACACGCAACTCCGCCGCCCACCACCGCGTCACTAGCAGTACAGAAGCACAGCAGTTCTACGGGCGTACGGCCGGACACACCCGCCGTACGCCCGACGCCGCACCGACCGCACACGGGCCACCCGGCCCTGTCCCAAGGGGGGACCGAGACCCATGGCCGCGAGCCGCCACCGACGCCTTCGCCGCATCACCGTCACCGCCGCAGCCGTGGCGACCCTCGCCCTGACGACCGGCCTCACCACCGGATGCGACGCCGTCGACAAGGCCCTCGACTGCGTCCAGACCGCCGACGCCATCGCCGACAGCGTCACCGCACTCCAGCAGGCCGTGGAGAACGCCTCCAACGACCCGACGCAGCTCGAGGAATCCCTCAACTCCATAGACAAGAACCTCGACAAGATCGGCGACCAGACCGACGACGCCGACGTCAGCAAGGCCGTCGACGACCTCGGCAAGGCCATCGGCAACGTCCGCACCTCGGTCGAGAACGGCGACAACACCCCCGACCTCAGCCCCGTCACCGACGCCGCCGGCGAACTGACGAAGGTCTGCACGCCGTAAGGGACGAAGGCCGGCAACGCCGTAAGGGCGGTGCGAGCGGGCCGGCGAGGGCCGCGATACTGAACCCATGACCCGCCTGATCCTCGCCACCCGCAACGCCGGAAAGATCACCGAACTGAGGGCCATCCTCGCCGACGCAGGCCTGCCCCACGACCTCGTCGGCGCGGACGCCTACCCGGAGATCCCCGACGTCAGGGAAACCGGCGTCACCTTCGCCGAGAACGCCCTCCTCAAGGCCCACGCCCTCGCCCAGGCCACCGGCCACCCCGCCGTCGCCGACGACTCCGGCCTCTGCGTCGACGTCCTCAACGGCGCCCCCGGCATCTTCTCCGCCCGTTGGTCCGGCACCCACGGCGACGACAAGGCCAACCTCGACCTCCTCCTCGCCCAGCTCGGCGACATCGCCGACGAACACCGCGGCGCCCACTTCGCCTGCGCGGCGGCCCTGGCCCTGCCCGACGGCACGGAACGGGTCGTCGAGGGCCGGCTCCGAGGCACCCTCCGCCACACCCCCGTCGGCACGGGCGGCTTCGGCTACGACCCGATCCTCCAGCCGGAGGGCGAGACGAGGACCTGCGCGGAACTCAGCGCGGACGAGAAGAACGCGATCAGCCACCGGGGGAAGGCATTCAGGGCGCTGGTGCCGGTGGTGCGGGAGCTGTTGGGCTGAGAGCGGCGGAGGGGCCGCCCGTTGGGGAGGGCCCCTCCTGTGGTGTGCGGCCGGTGGGACTCGAACCCACACGGGTGTGAACCCACTGGGACCTAAACCCAGCATGACTGCCAAATTCCATCACGGCCGCTCAAAAACGGTCATCACGCTCGACCGACGGCGCTCAGTCTACGGGCAGTACGGTTCGCTCGGCGAGAGGTGCCTTCCTCTTCCGCCGGCACCAGGTCTCTGTCAGAGCATGACAGTTGGGGCAGAGATAACGCAGATTCTCGCGGCGATTGTCACGCCAGTCGCCGTTGACGTGGTCGATCTGCAGGGTGATGGGCTGCCCCCGCCACTCGCCACTGTTTCCGCAGGTCTCGCATGCGTACGGCACGCCGATCTCGGTCAGGGCTCGGTGGAGTTGCGTTCGGTTCGTCCGACCGGCGTCGAGCGGCAGCTTGATGAGCACGCGTGGGGCGACAGGCTCGGGCGCGGGGCGTCCTGGCCGAGCCCATGACCGGCGTCTGAAGTGGCTCGTATCAAGACCCAGTCGGTCGGCTGCCCGTCGGACGCGCCGGTGGTTGGTGTCGTTGACGTCCAGGCCGAGCCGACGCATGACGTCCGCATAACTCGACGAGTGTTTCACCGCTTCCCGCAAAGCGCCCTCGGGGACAGTGACGCGACGGTGGGAGAAGTGGCCCGTGTCGATGCCCTGGTCGCGCAGCATGCGCTGCAGGGTCGCGCGGGAGCGGCTGTCGTCCGGTACACCCAGGGCTCTGGCCACACCGCGGAGGCTCGTGGCCGTCGCTGCGGCGGCGCTCAGCTCCTCTGGTGTGAAGGGCAGGTCCGGCTCGGGCCCCTTCAACCCGGGAAAATGGCTCACGTCGATTCCCGCAGCGCTGATCCGGCGGCGAATGTGGGAGAGCGTCCCGGTGGCCGGAGTGGCGCCCAGCTTGAGGGCTACCTCGCGGAGTGAAGACGAAGATGCGGCAGCCACCGCGATGGCGGCGTCCGGGTACTTGCACCACGGGCTGCGCTTGACGAAGTGGCTGGTGCTGAGCCCGTAAGCAGCGACCTTCTCCTGCAGTACCCGGCGTTGTCCTCCGCTCCCCCGAAGCCCCAGCCGCCGCATCAGGTCCGTCCAGTTGCGCGCGGCGGCAACCGCTTCCGCGAGCCGTTCCCGCGTATACGTACTGCTCCCCACCGGCCCATCCCCTCCGTCCCGACCGCGCGTTCGCGGCCTCGTACGGAGTAACGAACCGGTTATCGGACAGTCACGCACGATAAACGGAAGGGGCCGTACCGGTCGTGCGGTACGGCCCCTGTGAGGACGGGGTCTCAGATGCCCAGGTCTTTGATGATCTTGGCTACGTGGCCCGTCGCGCGGACGTTGTACAGGGCCCGTTCGACCTTGCCCTCCTCGTCCACGACGATCGTGGAGCGGATGACGCCCATGTAGGTCTTGCCGTAGTTCTTCTTCTCGCCGAAGGCGCCGTACGCGTCGAGGACCTTCTTGTCCGGATCGGCCAGGAGGGTGACCTTCAGGGACTCGGTCTCGCGGAACTTGGCCAGCTTCTCCGGCTTGTCCGGGGAGATGCCGATGACGTCGTACCCGGCGCCGGCCAGCAGCTCCAGGTTGTCCGTGAAGTCGCACGCCTGCTTCGTGCAGCCGGGGGTAAGCGCGGCAGGGTAGAAGTAGACGATGACCTTGCGGCCCTTGTGGTCCGACAGGGACACCTCGTTGCCGTCGGCGTCCGGGAGGGTGAAGGCGGGGGCCGGGTCCCCGGGCTGGAGTCGCTCGCTCATCGATCCAGCGTAACGGGGGGTCCTGACAGTGCGGCGGCGCCAGTAGCTGACAGACTGTCCGGGACAGCGTCAGAGCAGACTTCGGAGGCGTACGGTGGCGGACACGTCGGACATCAGGACCCCGGCGCAGATCGAGGCGGACATCAAGCGCCGCCGCGAGGTGCTGGCCGAGACGCTCGACGAGATCGGGATGCGGGTGCATCCGAAGACGATCGTGGGCGATGCGAAGGCCAAGGTCGCTTCCAGCGTCGATCACACCCTCGGACGGGCGTACGTCGGGGTCAACCGTGTGGTCAGCGATGTGAAGGCGCAGTTCGTGGACGAGGAGGGCGCGCCGCGGATGGAGCGGGTCGTGCCCGTCGCGCTCGTCGTGGTCGGGGTGGTGGGGCTGTTCGCCCTGGGCGGTACCCGGCGGCGCAGGCGCTGAGCCGGGGCAGGTAGGTTCGTGGCGTGAGCGCCAAGAGAAACGAGCACAGTTCCCCGGACGACAAGCTGCCCATCCGGATGCTGCACGACCGCGTACTCGTGAAGCAGGACACCGGTGAGGGCGAGCGGCGTTCCGGGGGCGGGATCCTGATCCCCGCCACGGCGGCGGTCGGTAAGCGGCTGGCCTGGGCCGAGGTCGTCGCGGTGGGGCAGAACGTGCGGACCGTGGAGCCGGGTGACCGGGTGCTGTACGACCCGGAGGACCGTGCGGAGGTCGAGGTGCGGGGTACGGCGTACGTGCTCATGCGCGAGCGTGATCTGCATGCCGTGGCCGCGGACCGGTTCGAGGGGTCGGAGGATTCGACCGGGCTGTATCTCTGAATCGGCGGTAGGCGAAGGCCTCAGGAGGCTTCGGGGGCTGGTGATCAAGGTCACCAGCCCCTTTCTCCTGTCTTTGCTAGCTTGGAGGTACCCGACGAGACGCGCCGTACCGGGCTGAAGGAAAAGACGACGCACCACCGTTCAGTTCGTTCACGGAGGTGTCTGTCGTGGCCTGGGTTCTGTTGCTCGTCGCCGGTCTGCTCGAGGTCGGCTGGTCGATCGGGATGAAGTACACGGACGGTTTCACGCGGTTGTGGCCGAGTGTGTTCACCGGTGCGGGGATCGTCGCGAGCATGGTGCTGCTGTCGTACGCGGCCCGGACGCTGCCGATCGGGACCGCGTACGGCGTGTGGGTGGGGATCGGTGCGGCCGGTGCGGCGGTGCTGGGCATGGTGGTGCTGGGGGAGCCGGTGACCGCCGCCCGGATCTTCTTCATCTGTCTGCTGCTGGTCGCCGTGGTGGGGCTGAAGGCGACTTCGGGTCACTGATCCGGTGCGGTGTCACTGGCGGCGGGGTGAGAGGGGGATGCCGGCGATGGTTCCGTGGTCCGAGTCGTCGTCGCCGCCGGTGCCGGTCGAGTCGCCGTCGCCGTTGTCTCCCTCGGTGGTGCCGTCGCCGTTCGCCGGGTCGTCGTTGCCGGTGGGGCCCGCGTCGGCGGTGGGGCCGCCGGCGGTGGGGGCGCCGGTGTCGCCGCCGGGCGGGGTGCTGCCGCCGTCGGTCCGGCCCGGGGTCCGGGTGTCGTTCCGTTCGTTGTCGCCGGAGGACTCGTCGCCGGGTTTCCGGCTGCCGCTCTCCTCGCCGGCTCCCGGTTCGTCGGAGGTGCCGGCGGACGGGGATTCGGTGATGTTGGCGCCGGCCTGGAGCTGGAGGTCGAAGTCGGTGACGGGTTCGCCCTTGAGGGCGTTGCGGGTGTACTGGCCCCAGATCTCGGCGGGGGCGCCGCCGCCGTTGATCCGGTCCAGGCCCATGGCGCCGTAGAGCGGTTTGTGGGCGGCGGTGACGGGGTCCTGGCCCATGACGGCGACGACGGTGGCGAGTTCGGGGGTGTAGCCGGCGAACCAGGCGGCCTTGTCCTCTTCGGCGGTGCCGGTCTTGCCGGCGGCGGGGCGGCCTGCGGTCTGGGCGGCGGTCGCGGTGCCGTTCTGGACGACGCTGCGCAGGACGGAGGTGGTGGTGTCGGCGGCTTCGCGGCTGACGACTTGTTCTTCGTGCCGTTCGGGCAGTTCGACCTCGTGCTTGCCGTCCTTCAGGACTTTTTCGACGAGGGTGTAGGTGCCGTGCCGGCCGTGGTTGGCGAGGGTCGCGTAGGCCTCGGCCATGTCGAGCGGGCTGGCGTGGGCGACGCCGAGGGCGATGGACGGTGAGGGCACCAGTTCGGGGGTGTCGGGGGAGAGGCCGAGGTCGATGGCGGTCTGTTTGACCTTGTCGGAGCCGACGTCGACGGCCATCTGGGCGTAGACGGCGTTGATGGATTTGTCGGTGGCCTCGGTGACGGTGACGTCGCCGTAGTCGTGGTGGTCTTCGTTCTCGGGGGCGTAGCGGTCGCCGCTCCAGCCTTGGACGGGGCGTTCGCTGGTGCCGTCGTAGAGGGTGCCCGGCCTGATGAGGCGGCCGTCCTGGGTTCGGGAGCCGTTGGCGACGGCGGAGGTGAAGACGAAGGGTTTGAAGGTGGAGCCGACCTGGAAGTCGCGGCGGGTGGCGTTGGCTGTGTACTGCTTGACGTAGTCGATGCCGTTGTACATGGCGACGACCTTGCCGGTTTTCGGGTCGACGGAGGCGCCGCCGGCGCGGACGTAGGTGTCGACCTTGCGGTTCTTCTTGTCCAGTTTGGACATCAGTTTGTCGTCGACGGCTTTGACGAAGGCGTCTTGTTTGTCTTTCTGGAGGGTGGTGGTGACGCGGTAGCCGCCGCGGTCGAGGTCTTCCTCGGTGACGATGTCGTTCTTGTCGAGGTAGGCCTTGATGATGTTGACGAGGTAGCCGCGCTGTCCGGACATGCTGGTGGAGACGGTGGTCTCCTTGGGCATCGGGAACTTGGTTCCGGTGCGTTCGGTGGCGGTGAGCCAGCCTTTTTCGACCATGCCGTCCAGGACGTAGTTCCAGCGGGCCTCGGCGGCGGGCCGGTTCTCGGGGTGGGCGACGATGTCGTACTGGCTGGGTGCGTTGAGGAGGGAGGCGAGGTAGGCGCCCTGGGCGGCGGTGAGGTCCTTGGCGTCGATGCCGTAGTAGGCCTGGGCGGCGGCTTGGATGCCGTAGGCGCCGCGGCCGAAGAAGCTGGTGTTGAGGTAGCCCTCGAGGATTTCGTTCTTGCTCTTCTCACGATCGAGTTTGATCGAGATGAAGAATTCCTTCACCTTGCGGGTGATGGTCTGTTCCTGGGCCAGGTAGTAGTTCTTGACGTACTGCTGGGTGATGGTGGAGCCGGACTGCTTGCCCTGGCCGGTGGCGGTGTTCCAGCCGGCGCGGACCATGGCCATGGGGTCGATGGCGGACTCGGTGTAGAAATCGCGGTCCTCGGCGGCGAGGACGGCGTGCTGGGCGTCCTTGGAGATGCGGGCGAGGCCTACGCTTTCCCGGTTGACCTCGCCGTCGCGGGCGAGGACGCTGCCGTCGGCGTACAGGTAGACGTTGGACTGTTTGGTGGCGAGCGCGTTGGCGGCCGGGATCTGTACCAGGTGGTAGCCGAGGAAGAAGCCGCCGATCAGCAGCATGGCGCCGATGAGGCAGGTGCTGAGCGTGATGCGCCAGGTCGGGATCAGCCGGCGCCAGCCGGTGCGCCGTGGCCGCTCGGGTTTCCCGGTCTTCCCCTCGCCGGCCGTCTGTGGCTCTCTCGGCGCCCAGCCCTGGTTCGGCTGCTGCGGCTGAGGCTCGTCACTCATCTCGTGCACGGACTCCTGTTTCGCGTCGTACGGTCTGGTCTCGTGTCTCGTACGGCCTTGTGTGCTTCTGCGCGCTCTGGGCCCTCTGGCTCCTCTGGCTCCTCTGGGTCCATTGGGTCCATTGGGTCCATTGGGTCCTCTGCGGCCTCTGGGGAAGACTCTCGTACCGGGGGTTCCGTTCCCGCTCGACGGCATGCCTGTGAAATTCGCGTGGCACGGGCGGTCGCCGTCGCACTAGGCTCCTGCGCTTCGGTGCCTGGTCGGAGGAGGGGGTGGTGGGTGTGGGGTCGGGGCGGTTGTACGTGGCTGTCGCGGTGGGGGGATTCCGACGGTACGCGACGTATCGGGTGGCTACCGCCGCCGGGGTTTTCACCAACACCGTCTTCGGGTTGATCCTGGTTTATACCTATTTGGCCCTGTGGGACGAGAAACCGCAGCTCGGGGGTTACGACCAGGCGCAGGCCGTCACCTTCGTGTGGCTGGGGCAGGCCCTGCTGGCGGCGTTGGCGATCGGGGGCGGCGGGTTCGAGGACGAGCTGATGGAGCGCATCCGTTCGGGTGACATCGCCGTCGATCTGTACCGGCCGGCGGATCTTCAGCTGTGGTGGCTGGCGGCGGACGTGGGGCGGGCGCTGTTCCAGTTGGCGGGGCGCGGGGTGCTGCCGTTCGTGTTCGGGTCGCTGTTCTTCCCGGCGGCGCTGCCGCGGGAGGTGTCCACGTGGGTGGCGTTCCTGGTGGCGGTGGCGCTGGCGATGGTGGTGGGTTTCGCGCTGCGGTATCTGGTGGCGCTGTCGGCGTTCTGGCTGATGGACGGGACGGGGGTGACGCAGATGGCGTGGCTCGCGGGGTTGTTCTGCTCGGGGATGCTGCTGCCGCTGAACGTGTTTCCGGGGGCGCTCGGTGAGGTCGTGCGGGCGCTGCCGTGGTCGTCGCTGCTCCAGGCGCCGGCGGACGTGCTGCTGGGGGAGGCCGATCCGCTGGGGACGTATCTCTTCCAGGCGTCCTGGGCGGTGGTGCTGCTGGCGGTGGGGCGGCTGGTGCAGTCGGCGGCGACGCGGCGGGTGGTGGTGCAGGGTGGCTGAGGGGGCTGGGGTCAGCGGGGGCAGCGGGGTCACCGAGGTGGCTGGAGTGGCTGAGGCGGCTGAGGTGGCTGAGGCGGCTGAGTGGGGTGAGCCGCGTGGGCGGGTCGTCGAGGGGCTGCGTGCGTACGGTCTGATCTGCGCGATGTGGGTCCGGTCGACGATGGCGTACCGGACGTCGTTCGTGCTGACGACCTTCGGGAACTTCGCGATGACCGCGCTGGACTTCGTGGCGATCCTGCTGATGTTCTCGCGGGTCGACGCGCTGGGTGGTTACTCGCTGGCCGAGGTGGCGTTCCTGTACGGCCTGTCGGGTGTGTCCTTCGGACTGGCCGACCTGGCGATCGGCTCGATGGAACGGTTGGGCCGCCGGGTGCGGGACGGCACGCTCGACACGCTGCTGGTGCGTCCGGCGCCGGTGCTGGCGCAGGCGGCGGCGGACCGGTTCGCGCTGCGCCGGCTGGGCCGGGTGACGCAGGGGGTGCTGGTGCTGGGGTATGCCCTGGTGGTCGTGGACATCGACTGGACGGTGGCGAAGCTGCTGCTGATGCCGGTGATGCTGCTCAGCGGGGCGGGGATCTTCTGCGCGGTGTTCGTGGCGGCGGGGGCGTTCCAGTTCGTGGCGCAGGACGCCTCGGAGGTGGCGAACGCCTTCACCTACGGCGGTACGACGATGCTGCAGTACCCGCCGACGGTGTTCGCGCTGGACCTGGTGCGGGGGGTGACGTTCGTGGTGCCGCTGGCCTTCGTCAACTGGCTGCCGGCGAGTTACGTGCTGGGGCGGCCGTATCCGCTGGATCTGCCCGGGTGGGTGGCGTTCACGCCGCCGCTCGCGGCCGTGGCCTGCTGTGTGCTGGCGGGGCTGGCCTGGCGGGCGGGGCTGCGTTCGTACCGGAGTACGGGGAGCTGAGGGAGTTGGAGGAGATGGAGGAGTCGAGGGAGCTGAGGGAGCTGAGGGAGTCGGGAGAACCGGGGGCGGCGGCCGGGGCGGACCGTGAGGGGCGGCGGCCGGGTGGGGGCTTCATCGAGCTCGACGGCGTGGAGAAGGTCTTCGACGTACGCAAGAAGGCCGGTTTCCTGAAGCGGGAGCGGCGGCAGGTGCGGGCCGTGGACGGGCTGTCGTTCACGGTGGCGCGCGGCGAGATGGTCGGTTACATCGGGCCGAACGGTGCCGGCAAGTCGACGACGATCAAGATGCTGACCGGCATCCTGACGCCGAGCGGCGGCCGGCTGCGGGTGGCCGGCATCGATCCGTCCCGGGAGCGGGCGCGGCTGGCGCACCGCATGGGGGTGGTGTTCGGGCAGCGGACGACGTTGTGGTGGGACCTGCCGCTGATCGACTCCTACCGGCTGATGCACCGCATGTACCGCATCCCGGACGTCCGGTACCGGGAGAACCTGGACCGCTGTGTGGAACTCCTGCGGCTGGGGGAGCTGTTGGACGTGCCGGTGCGGCAGCTGTCGCTGGGGCAGCGGATGCGGGGCGACATCGCGGCGGCGCTGCTGCACGATCCGGAGGTGCTGTACCTGGACGAGCCGACGATCGGTCTGGACGTGGTGTCGAAGGCGAAGGTGCGGGGTTTCCTGCGGGACCTGAACGCGGAGCGCGGCACTACGGTGCTGCTGACCACGCACGACCTGCAGGACATCGAGCAGTTGTGCTCGCGGGTGATGGTGATCGACCACGGGCGGCTGATGTACGACGGTGCGCTGGACGGGCTGCACGAGGCGGGGGAGAGCGAGCGGACCCTGGTGGTGGACCTGGAACGGGAGTTGCCGCCGATCGAGGCGCCGGAACCCGCGCGGGTGGTGCGGGTGGAGGGGCCGCGGCAGTGGCTGGCGTTTCCGGCGTCGGCGTCGGCGGCGGGGCTGGTGGCGCGGATCGCGGCGGAGTATCCGCTGGTGGACCTGTCGGTGCGGGAGCCGGACATCGAGTCGGTGATCGCCAAGATGTACGCGGAACGCGCGGGCGCGTAGTGTCCGGCGCGGCGACCTCGTAGGCTGCTTGTATGACCGACGACGCCCCGGAGCTCCGGGCATCCGACGCCGACCGTGAACGAGTCGCCGAGGTCCTGCGGGACGCCCTCGCGGAGGGTCGTCTGGACATGGCGGAGTTCCAGGAGCGGCTGGACACCACGTACGGCGCGCGGACGTACGGGGAGCTGGCGCCGATCACCCGGGACCTGCCGGTCGGTCCCGTGGAGGGGCCGTCCCGGGTGTCGATGACCAAGGAGCCCGAGCGGAGCGGGGACTGGGCGGGCCGGATCACCGGCGGTGAGGGGTCGTCGTCGTGGGCGGTCGCCGTGATGTCCGGGTTCCAGCGCAAGGGGCGCTGGACGGTGCCGAGGCGGTTCAATTCGTTCGCGTTCTGGGGCGGCGGGGACATCGACCTGCGTGAGGCGGTCTTCGCCGACCGCGAGGTCGTGATCAACTGCGTGGCGATCATGGGCGGGGTGAACGTGATCGTGCCGCCGGGCGTCGAGGTGATCGTGCGCGGCATCGGCGTCATGGGCGGCTTCGACCACCGTGAGGAGGGCGTGCCCGGCGATCCGGGTGCGCCGCGCGTCGTGGTGACGGGGTTCGCCTTCTGGGGCGGGGTCGGTGTCGAGCGCAAGCTGACGCGGGCGGAGCGGCAGCGGCAGAAGGAGGAGCGCCGGCAGGAGAAGCTGGCGCGCAGGGCCGCGGCCCGGGAGCGGCACTCCGCTCTCCGGGAGGACGTGGAGGGCGCCCACCGCAGGATGCTGGACGGGCACCGGGACCTGATGCGCGAGCACCGCGACGAACGCCGCGAGCAGCGTGAACTGCGCCGCGAGGAGCGGGACCGCCGCAGGTGGGACGAGGACTGAGCGGGGGCTTGCCGCGCCGGGTCGGTGCGGGCTTTGCTTCCCGTGCCGGTGGCTCCGGACGCCGGGCCGTGCCGTCCGTCGGGGTTCCGGGTCTGGGTCTGGGGCCGTCCGGGTCCGGGTCCGGGTCCGGGTCCGGGTCCGGGTCTGGGTCTGGGTCTGGGTCTGGGTCCGGGGTGCGGTCCCGGTGCCCGGGTCACAGCTGGACCGGTGCCGCGCCCTTCAGGTCGTCCAGGTCGAGGAGCCGGCCCATCCGTGCGTACCCCTTGTCGCTGGGGTGCAGGTGGTCGCCGCTGTCGTAGTCGGAGCGCAGGCGGCGCGGGTCGTAGGGGTCGCGCAGGGCCTTGTCGAAGTCGACGACCGCGTCGAACACGCGTCCCGAGCGGATCTCCTCGTTGATCTCCTGCCGTATCGTCTCGCGGTCCTGGGTGTAGCGGCCGTAGCCGCCGAACGGCATGATCGTCGCGCCGACTACCTTCAGGCCGCGGGCGTGGGCCCGGTCGGTCAGCGTGCGCAGGCCGTCGAGGATGCTTTCCCGGTCGGCGAGGTCCGGGCTGTGCAGGATGTCGTTGACGCCGAGGGCGATGACGACGACCTTGACGTTGGTGCGGTCCAGCACGTCCCGTTCGAAGCGGCTGAGGGCACTGGGGTTGTCGGCGGGCCGGCCCGACCTGCCGGTGAGGATCCGGTTGCCGCTGATGCCCTGGTTGACGACGCCGTAGCGGGGCGCGTCCCGTCCGGCTGCGGCCGCGTCGTGCAGCCGTTCGGCGAGGACGTCGGTCCAGCGGTGGTTGGCGTTCATCGCGGCGCCGAAACCGTCGGTGATCGAGTCGCCGAGGGCGACGACGGTGCCGTCGGCCTCGTGGCTCAGCACGTCCAGCGCGGTCAGGTAGCGCCAGTACGGGGTTTCGGTCGTGTAGGCGACGGCGGTGACGTCCGCGGTGTGCTCGCCGTCGGCGACGTAGCTGGTCTGCCGGGCGTGCGGGTGGTGGGTGACCGGGCCGGACGGGACGGGGGAGTAGGTGGTGACCAGGACGTCGGTGCCGTACGGGACGGTGAGGCGGGCGAGGTCGCTCATCACCTGTCCGCCCGCCGGGATGACGACCCGGGGGCTGCCGCCGAAGGTGAGCCGGCGCATGGTGCCGGCGAGCGCGGCGGCGGTGTCCGGGCCGTCGGCCAGGGCGATGGTGGCGTGCGTGACGGTCAGCGGGGACTGCCCGTAGAGGTTGGACAGGGTGATGCGGGCACTGGTGCCGCCGATGCTCGTGTGCACGACGTTGCGCACGGAGCGGCCCGCCATGCCGGTCGTGCCGGTGCCCGGTTCGGCGGAGGCGGGGGAGGCGGACCAGGCGCCGACCCAGGTGCCGGTGGAGGCGGGAGCGGCGTCGCCGCGCGGGAAACGGCCGCCGGCGAGCGGTGTGCGGTCCTTGGCGCCGTCGTCGGCGGACACTCCGGCGTATATGGCCGCGGAGATCGCCACTACCAGGGTGACGATCGCCGCGAGCAGGGCACGGTGCTTGGTGGGGGGCGCCCCCGCACCCCCGTCACGACCCCGGGTCATGCTGTGCTGTTCTCCTCGGGCGAGGGGAGCCCGAGGCTCCGGTCCGGTGAACCCATGATGCGTCATGGGCCGGGGAACGGCCGCAGGACCCCGCGGGGTCCTGCGGGACTTCCGCCGGGACCCCGGCCCGCGACTCCCGCGGTACCTCGCGGGACTTCCGCAGGACCCCCGGGCTTCCGTAGGACCTCGCGGGACTTCCGCGTGGCTCCGGCAGGACTCCCGCGGTACCTCGCGGGACTTCCGCAGGACCCCGCGGGCTTCCGTAAGGCCTCGCGGGACTTCCGCGTGGCTCCGGCAGGACTCCCGCAGGACCGCGCGGGACTTCCGCGGACCCCACGGGTGTTCCCCTCCGGTACAGACGCCGGGAACTTGTGTTCCGTTCCAGGAGTCGGTCAGGCAGGGACAATGTGTGCGGGACGGATCAGCGAACGGTGGAGTGGATGGAACGCGCGAGAGCGGAACTTCCTGAGGGTTCCGAAGGTACCGGGCAGGACGCCGGGGCGGGCGCGGCGCGGCCCGCCGCGGGCGCGGGAGGGCCTGCCCCGGGCGACGGCGTCGTGCGCGACCGCGCGATGACGGCCTTCAGCCCGGCCGACGAGGTCAAGCGTCGCGGCGTGCGCCGCATGAAGCTCACCGCCACCGGCCTGCTGCTGTTCGTCGCCGTGGTCTACGTCCTGTCCGAGTGGGCCTCCCATCAGGGCGCGGGCGCCTGGGCGGGCTATGTGTCGGCCGCCGCCGAGGCCGGCATGGTCGGCGCGCTCGCCGACTGGTTCGCGGTCACCGCCCTCTTCCGCCACCCGCTCGGCATCCCCATCCCGCACACCGCGATCATCCCGAAGAAGAAGGACCAGCTGGGTGTCTCGCTGGGCGAGTTCGTCGGCGAGAACTTCCTCTCCGAGGACGTGGTGCGCGGGCGGCTGCGCGCCGTCGGCATCGGCAGCCGGCTCGGCGCCTGGCTCGCCGTGCCGGAACACGCCGACCGGGTGACGGCCGAGCTGTCCGCCGCCCTGCGCGGCGCGCTCACCGTGCTGCGCGACTCCGATGTGCAGGCGGTGGTGGGGGAGGCGATCACGCGCCGTGCCGACGCGCAGGAGATCGCCCCCGGCATCGGCAAGCTGCTGGACCGGATCGTCGCCGACGGCGGCCACAAGCGGGCCGTCGACCTGATCGTCTCCCGCGCCCACGACTGGCTGGTCGTGCACGGCGACTCCGTGATGGACGCCGTGCAGGGCGGGGCACCCGGATGGACGCCCCGGTTCGTGGACAAGAAGATCGGCGACCGCGTCTACAAGGAACTGCTGCGCTTCGTCACCGAGATGCGGGACATGCCGGCCCATCCGGCGCGCGGCGCCCTCGACCGCTTCCTCGCGGACTTCGCCTCCGACCTCCAGTCCGACACGGAGACCCGCGCGCGGGTGGAGCGGCTGAAGACCGAGGTGCTGGGCCGCGGGGAGGTGCAGGATCTGATCGCGTCCGCCTGGACGGCCGTACGCTCCATGATCGTCTCGGCGGCGGAGGACGAACGCAGCGAGCTGCGCATGCGGGTGCGGGCCTCGCTGCTGTCGCTGGGCGCCCGGATGGCCTCCGACCCCAAGGTGCAGGGCAAGGTCGACTCGTGGGTGGAGGGTGCCGCGGTGTACGTGGTCACCACCTACCGCAAGGAGATCACCTCCCTGATCACCGACACGGTGGCGAGCTGGGACGCCGAGCACACCACGAAGAAGATCGAGGCGAACATCGGCCGCGACCTGCAGTTCATCCGCATCAACGGCACGGTGGTCGGCTCGCTGGCCGGGCTGCTGATCTACACGGTCTCCCGCATGCTGGGGGCGTAGAGCCCCTCCGGACCCGGTCCGGACTCTCTCCCGGTACTCCTCCGGTACTCCTCCGGTACTCCTCCGAGGGCGAGGGCGGGCCCTGCGGCCTCCCGGCGCGGCGGGCGTGTCCCTTCCGGTGCCGGGCACACGGGAGGCGTTCGCTCGACGGAGAGGGAGCCATGACAGGAGAAGCGTCGCCGGCCTCAGTGCCCGCCTCCACGCAGATCGTCACCACGGCCGTCCCGGCCCGCCTGGACCGGCTGCCCTGGTCACGGTGGCACTGGATGATCGTGATCGGTCTGGGCACCGTCTGGATCCTGGACGGCCTGGAAGTCACGATCGTCGGAAACGTCGCGGGCCGCATCGCCGAGGAGGGCAGCGGCCTGGACATCAGCTCCGCCCAGATCACGGGCCTCGCCGCCGCCCTGTACGTGGCGGGCGCGTGCTCCGGGGCGCTGTTCTTCGGCTGGCTGACCGACCGTTACGGCCGCAAGAAGCTGTTCATGGCCACGCTGGCCGTCTATCTGGCGGCAACCGCGCTGACGGCGCTGTCCTTCGAGTCCTGGTGGTTCTTCCTCTTCCGTTTCCTCACCGGTTTCGGTATCGGCGGCGAGTACGCGGCGATCAACTCCGCGATCGACGAGCTGATCCCGTCCCGGTACCGGGGCCGGGTCGACCTCATCATCAACGGCAGCTACTGGCTCGGCGCGATCGGCGGCGCCCTGCTGTCCATCGTGCTGCTGGACACCGACATCTTCCCGAAGGACCTCGGCTGGCGGCTCAGCTTCGCCCTCGGCGTCGTCCTGGGCCTGGTCATCCTCCTCGTACGACGGCACGTCCCGGAGAGCCCGCGCTGGCAGTTCATCCACGGCCACGGCGAGAAGGCCGACACCCTCGTCTCGTCCGTCGAACGGGAGATCGAGGAGGAGAAGGGCGAGAAGCTGCCGCCGCCGGCCGGTGAGATCACCATCCACCAGCGCAAGAGCATCGGCTTCGGCCTGATCGCCAAGACGGTCTTCCGCCGCTACCCGCGCCGCGCCGTCCTCGGCCTGTCCCTCTTCATCGGACAGGCCTTCCTCTACAACGCGATCACGTTCGGCTTCGGCACCATCCTCATCACCTTCTTCGACGTGCCGACCGGCAGCACCGGCTACTACTTCGCCGTCATCGCCGCCGGCAACTTCTGCGGCCCGCTGGTCCTCGGCCCGCTCTTCGACACGGTCGGCCGCCGGATCATGATCTCGGGCACGTATCTGCTGTCGGGCGTCCTGCTCTTCGGCACGGCGTGGCTCTTCGACCGGGGCTCGCTCTCGGCCACGACGATGACGGCCTGCTGGTGCGTGGTGCTGTTCTTCGCGTCGGCGGGCGCATCCAGCGCGTACCTGACCGTCTCCGAGATCTTCCCCATGGAGACCCGTGCCATGGCCATCGCCTTCTTCTACGCCATCGGCACCGCCGCGGGCGGCATCAGCGGCCCGCTGCTCTTCGCCAGCCTCACCGAGTCCGGCGTGGTCGGCGACACGGTCCTGGCCTTCCAGATCGGTGCCGGGCTGATGTGCGCGGCCGGACTGGTGGCGGCGTTCCTGGCGGTGAAGGCGGAACGCCGCTCGCTGGAGGACATCGCGGAGCCGCTGTCGGTGGTGGAGGCGGGCTCGGCGGCGCCGCGGAGTTCCGGCACCCCGGCCAAGTAGCCTCGCGGGCGTACGTCCTGATGCCCTGACGCCCCGACCGCCCGACCGTCCGGCCGACTGCGAGGAGCCGTCCGATGACCGTCCGCAGGATCGTCCCCGACATCCGGGTCGAGAGTGAGGAGCAGCTGCACGCGAACCGTGACTTCTACGGCCTGCTGGGCTTCGAGGAGGTCATGAACACGGGCTGGATGACGACGCTGGCCTCCCCGTCCAACCCCACCGCCCAGATCAGCCTCTTCACCGGGGAACGCACCGCGCCCGTCGTCCCCGACCTGAGCGTGGAGGTCGAGGACGTGGACGCGGTGTACGCGCAGGTCGCCGCGTCGGGCGCGGAGATCGTACGGGAGGTGCGGGACGAGGAGTGGGGCGTACGGCGCTTCTTCGTACGGGATCCGAACGGGCGGGTGGTGAACGTACTGACGCATCTGACCTGAGGGCGTGCTGACGCGCCCGGCCCGCGAACGTACCGCCGCACCCGGCCTGGTGACGTACCGCCGCACCCGGCCCGGTGACGTGCGGACGCACCCGATCTGGGAGCGCAGTGACGCACCCCGCCCCGAGCCCGTCTGGGCGGGATTCAGCCCCGCCGGTCGGCGACCGCCCACGAGGCCAGCGCCACGGCTCCGGCGACACCGAGGACGGCGGGCCAGGCGCCCACCTTCCTGGCCAGCGGGTGGGACCCGGCGAAGCCGGCGACGTAGGCGGCCGTCAGCGCTCCGGCGGCCCTCCCGCCGGCCCGTTCCCGCCACTGCTGTGCGGCGGCGGCCCCGGCGACGGCGAGTACGGCCCCGCCGAGCTGCCGCTTCTTCGTCCAGCGGGCGACGCCGTACCCGCCGACGAGACCACCTGCGGCGACCACCGAGCTGGGAACCTTCGCCATGTCTGCCTCCTGCCGTGCCGGCTACCGCTACCGAACCTAGACCTCGCCGGCCGCGCCACGCGCTCCGGGGGTGGCCGCGGTGCCGTCGTTCCCCGGCGGCAGCGCGTCGCTCCCTTGGCCGAACACCGTGCCCCGACCGCGTCACGTCCGGGTGTCCGCCGCGTCGGAGGGAGCACGGAGGGGGAGGGAGACGACGGGCGGAACGAGGGAGCGAGAAGCCGATGAGTACGCCGAGCCCCGGCACGAACCACCCCGGGCGACTGAGACGCAGGTCACACCGCGTGTCTGCCCCGGGGCTGTCACATCCCGCCCGCGCGCTCCGTCGTAGCGGTGTACGCCGAAGGGCGAACGACTACCGACCAAGCCCACGGCCCAAGCCCACGGCCGGGCTCGGCGCCCCGGCCCCGACGCCCGGCCCGATGTCACAACGATGGAGGAACTCATCATGGAAGCCCGTCTCAACGTGTTCGGCAGCCCGCTCGCCGGTAAGTTCCTGCGGCACATCAACTCGGCGGCCAAGGCCCTGGACTCGTCGCTGCCGGCCGCGACCCAGGAGCTGGTCAAGATCCGTGCCAGTCAGATCAACGGCTGCGGCTTCTGCCTCGACATGCACACCAAGGACGCCGAGAAGGCCGGCGAGACCGCGCAGCGTCTGAACCTGATCGCGGCATGGCGGGAGGCCAAGGTCTTCACCGACGCCGAGCGCGCCGCCCTGGAACTGACCGAGCAGGGCACCCGCCTCGCCGACGGCGCAGGCGGCGTCACCGACGAGGCCTGGGCGAACGCGGCCCGGCACTACGACGAGGACCAGCTCATCGCACTGACCGGCCTGATCGCCGTGATCAACGCCTACAACCGGCTGAACGTCATCACCCAGCAGCCGGCGGGCGACTACGTGCCGGGCATGTTCGGCTGACCGTTCGCCCGCTGCCGCTGCCGCTGCCGCTGCCGCTGCCGCTCCCGCCGTCCCGCTCGGAGCTGTCGACGGTGGTCAGCAGCTCCATGGCGGTGCCGCAGGTACGGCAGTCCGTGGCCGCCGGATCGGCCGGATGCCAGGACGCGAACCCGCCCGCACGCCGTCCGGGCGGGGACGCCCCGGCCGACGAGTTCGTGATCGTCGCCAACTGCTGCGGCCGGGAGCCGAGTGCTCTTAGATTGAGGTGCCGATCACCCACGCCAACCCTAGGAGACCCCGCTGTGTCGGACACCAACTCCCAGATCGAGGCCAGCGCGGAGATACGTGCCCGGATCGACACCACCACACCGCACTCGGCCCGTTTCTGGAACTACTTCGTCGGCGGCAAGGACCACTACGAGATCGACCGGGAGATCGGGGACGAGATCAAGGGGATCTTCCCGGGCCTCGTCGACGTGGCACTCGCCAGCCGGCTCTTCCTGGGACGCGCCGTCCGCCATCTGATCCGGGAGCAGGGCATCCAGCAGTTCCTGGACATCGGCACCGGGCTCCCCACCGCCGACAACACGCACGAAGTGGCGCAGCGCGTGGCTCCCGAGGCCCGGATCGTGTACGTCGACAACGACCCGATCGTGCTGGCCCACGCCAACGCGCTGCTCACCAGCACGCCCGAGGGCAGGACCGCCTACCTGGACGCCGACCTCTACGCCCCCGACACCGTCCTGGAGGCCGCCGCCCAGACCCTCGACTTCTCCCGGCCGATCGCCCTGATCATCCTCAACACCCTCGGCCACGTCGCCGACTACGACCAGGCACGCGACCTGGTGGGCCGCCTGATGGCGGGCCTCCCGTCGGGCAGCTACCTGGTGATCAGCGACAGCACCGCGACGAGCGAGGGCATGATCGCCGCCTCGAACGCCTACAACGCCAGTGGCGCCACGCCGTACTACGTACGCGGCGTCGAGGAGATCACCGGCTTCTTCGACGGACTGGAACTGGTCGCCCCCGGCATCACCCAGGTCACGTCCTGGCGCCCGGACCCGGACAGCCCCACCGGCCCGGCCGCCGCCTCCGTCGACGCGTACTGCGGGGTGGGACGCAAGCCGTGAGGCGGGCGCGGCTCGGGCAGCACCGAGGGCCGGCCCCTCCCGCCCGAGCCGCGCCGCAGGGGCTCGAAACCCGTGACCCCGGGACCGAGGCACCGCCCCCGAGCCCGGCCCGGGATCACCGCACCCGCCACCCGGCCCGGGGACACCGCACCCGCCCACTCTTCCGGGACCAGCCCGCCATCGGGCAGGCACTCTTCCGGGTGAACGCGCACGCCCATGGCACCGGTCTTCGGCACGCCCCTCCCAAGTGCCCGGAGGCGCCGTACTGCGGGGCCGCGGCACATCCGCCGGCCGTGGGAAGGCACGGACCACCCCGGAGCAGGCGTGCCCACGTCGGCTCTGACGTCGCTACGATCTGCGCCGCTGTGGGCCGATGCGTCCATGCACGCCGGTGCATACGCGGCTGACGTGCCGCTATGCCGTCATGCAGCGGTGTGGACGCCCGGCTGTTCCGCCTGACGACGGGGAGAGACACGACATGGCGTACGAGCAGGAGGGCTCGGGCCGGGAGCAACCGCCGGGGGAGCGGTTGGCGCTGCTGCTTCGGGGCTGGTGGGAGGAGGCCGGGCACGCGTCCGGCGGTTCGAGGCCGACCCAGCAGGCGCTGGCCACGAGACTGGGGGTCGACCAGACCACGCTCTCGCGCTACTTGAATCCGAAGCACACGTCGAACGCTCCGCCGCGAGTGGTGGAGGCCCTGCACGCGCAGTTGCGTGCTCCGGACGTGGAACTGGAGCTGGCGCGGGCACTGTGCCGGGCCGCGCTGGAGGAGAGCAGCCGTCAACGGCTCGCCGGCGGCAAGCAGGTGCCCACCGCCGTGGCCGACACCGCGGACGGGTCCCGTTCCACGGAGGTGCCGGGTTCGGCCGCCGGGACCGGTTCCACCGGCGGACCGGGTTCCACCAGCCGACCGGACACCGCGCCCGCGGCCGGCGCCACGACCGGCCGCACGGACGGGCCCGGCTCCGCCACCGGTACCGACGCCCCCGCCGGTACCGACGCCACCCTCGGGACCGACACCGCAGTCGGAGCCGACGCCGCGGACGGGGCCGACGCGGGCGAAGCGTCGGGCCGCCCCCGCTTCCGGCGGGCGCTGCCGGCGTTGGTGGTGGCGGCCGTGGTCCTGGCGTTCGCCGCCGGAGCGGGCGTTCGCGAACTGGTCGCCCCCAGCCGTGACGTTCCGGTCGCCGGTGCGGCCGGTGCCGCGCCCGCGCGTGTGGGACCGCACGAGTGGCCGCTGCTGATGATGCAGAAGGAGGACCACCACACCCGCGGCCGGGCCCTCCAGCACCTGCTGAACGCGCACGGGTACGAGGTCCGGGCGGACGGCTTCTTCGACGAGGAGACCCGGGACGCCGTCATGGACTTCCAGCGGAAGCACGATCTGGCGCCCGACGGCAAGGTGGGCAAGGACACGTGGCCGGAGCTGGTGAAGGAAGCCGCCCCCGGGGACAAGGGCGCACATGTTCTGGCCGTACAGGAGCTCCTGGACAACGTGGGCCAGGGCGGCACGGTGGTGTCGGGGAAGTTCACCGCGGTGACCGCCGCGGACCTGAGGTTCTTCCAGAGCAATCACCATCTGCCCGTGACCGGCAGGGCGGACACGGAGACCTGGCTGGTCCTGCTCGTGCGACAGCTCCCGCCCGACCGGGCCCCGGCGTACCAGACGTCCCCGAGGAATCCCGCGTCCGCGTCCGCGTCCGCGTGAGCGTGAGGGGCCGCGTCCGCGTCCGCGCGAGTGGGCCGGCCCCACGCGCGGGCGCTGCGCCGGACGCATGCCGTGCAGGCCCCCGCATGACGGCATGAGGGCATGAGGGCATGACGGCAGGTCAGGACCCTTTCATACGGGGTGCATGGATGCGCCTCGGCAAGCGGCCGGGATCGTCTTCTCGTACCCGCTTCCTCCGGTGATGCTGGTGTCGCAGCCGGAACTCCGGATCCCGCCCCGCCCCGTCGGCGGGGCGTCACGCACGGAGTCTCGTTCCGGTCCGCGTCCCGTCAGTTCTCTGCTTGAAGGGGTAACCCATGTCTGCTTTCCGCAAGACCATCACGTCCGTCCTGTCGGCCGTCGTCCTCGCCGGTGGACTGGCCGTGGGTGCCGCCGCCCCGGCGAGCGCGGCCACGTGCCCGTCGTCGGCCTCCCCGGTGATCGACGGCGCGAAGGCCAGCTGGTCCCTGCGCTGCTCGGGCGGCAAGGTGACGGTCTCCGGCTGGCTCGAGGACACCCGCATGGACGGCAAGTGCGCCCTGGTCCGCCTCGTCGGCGGCAACGGCGAGACCAAGAGGTCGACGGCGTGCAGCTCCGGTGTCCGTGAGCAGTTCAGCCACAGCTTCGCCGGGACGAACAAGGCCGAGGTCCGCCTGGCCATCGCCTGACCTCGTACGGAGGGGGGCGGGCCACGACGCCCGCCCCCTCCGTCGGCCCCGGGTGCGCCCACCCCCGGACCGCAGCGGCCGGCCACCCGATCCACGTACCCGATCCACACACGCGAGGCCGGCTGCCCGGCCCGGACGACAAGAAGCGAGGAACACACATGAACAGCAACGGACGTCACCTGCGCGGCGCCCTGGTCGCCGGGGCCGTGGCGACCGCGCTGGCCCTGGCGCCGGCCGCGGCCGCCCAGGGTCCCGCCGAGGCCAAGGCGGCGGCGGCCGCGCCGGCGACGACCCTGGTGTTCGACAAGAATCCGGGCGACCCCGCCAACTCGAAGCTCTCCGTCTACCGGGGCAAGAAGCTCTGGGCCACCTACCGGGCGGGATCGGGCCTCGGCGTCAAGGACGACTGCGCCCGCGCCAAGGGCTGGATGCCGAACGGCAACTGGAAGATCAAGCTCAAGACCCGCACGTACAACGGCAATCTCATCAAGGGGTACGCCGTCTACCTGCAGGACATGAAGTGCTCCAAGGGCACCCTGACCCGCACGGAGATGTTCATCCACTCCGAGATGAACCGCGACGGCAGCGCGGGCCGGACCGAGGCCCGCCGCTGGGACGGCGCCGGTGACTACAAGTCCAACGGCTGCGTGAAGCTGAACCCGACGGACATCAAGAAGATGTTCCGCCTCCTCGACCGCATCGGCTGGCCGACCCACCTGCGCGTGGTGTCCTGACCCGGGGCGCGGCGGCTGCCGACACGTACGGCAGCCGCCGCGGCGCGGCCGGGCCGAAGGGGGGAGGGCCCGGCCGGCGCGCCGGGCCGTACGTCCGACCGCCGCCTCCGTCGATGTCCGTCGCGGGACGGCGCGCAAGCCGTGAGGTGATCGCGGTGCCCCACGGTCACCCCGAGGCCAGCTGCTCCGCGATCTCCGCGATCCAGCCGTCCTTCTTCGTCGGGTCGTTGAGGGTGTCCGACCAATCCTTGAGGTTCAGGTTGTGCTGTGTGGGACCCGCCTTGAGTGCGATGAGCAGATCCCGGGCGGACTGCCGCAGCTCGGGTGTCGTGCTGCCGCTCCCGGGCACGTCGGGGCCCGCCGCCAGGCCGTAGATCCTGCGTGCCATGGCCTGGCGTTTGCCCTTCGACACCTTCTTCCAGAACTTCAGGGCGTGCGACAGCGACTCCGTGCGGGGCGCGGCGTCCTCCGCCGTCTCGCCCTCCAGCGTGTAGCGATCGGGGTGGCGTTTCTCTTTGTAGCGCTTGTTGGCCGCGCGGCCCGCCTTGTAACCGGTGGTGCCCAGGACGAAACCGGCCCCGATCGCGGCGAGAATCCAGCCGGCCGGGTTGCTCGCCATCGCTCCCGTCGCCGTGACCAGCGTCAGGACGCCGGCCGCGGCCTTGGCGGGTTCGCCGACGACGCCGCCCATCGTCTCCTTGCCCATCTTGTAGAGCTGCTTCTTCTTGGCGTACTCCTGCGCCTGGTGCAGGTCCGCCGTCTCCTTCACGGCACGGTTGTACTTCTCTTCGGCGGGCCTGATCTTGCGGAGTTCCTTCTCGAAGTTCGCGAAGGCCGCGTCGACGCCCGTCTGCCAGCCTTCGTGCGGGTGCGCCTCGGCCGCGTCCAACCTGGCGTACACCTCCGCCCTGGCCTCGTCGGTCCGGAACTTGGCCAGGCGCACCTCCCGGTCCATCCGGGTGAGCAGATCCGCGTTGACCTCCTCGGCATCTCCGAGGTTCTTCAGTTCCTTGTACTTGCTGGCCGCTCCCTTGACACGGACCGCGGCCCGGGCGCCCTTCGCCAGGCCGGTGACGGCGCTGAGGGCACCGCTCGCCTCGGCCGCCGTCGCGGCGTTCGCCGCCCCCTGGAGCTTGGTCGCCTCCTTGGCGATGGCGGCGCTGTAGGAACCCGAGCTGACGGCACCGATGCCCGCGTCGGTCCCCTTGACCTTGGCCTTCCGGTTGGCCGTGTGGTGTTTGGCCCCGGTCTCGTTCTCCTTGGCGCTCTTCACGTTCTTGTACGTGTCCATGGTGTTGACCACGACGCCGCTGGCCTCCGTGAGGAGGTTCCACCCCGCGGCGGAGGTCCCCGAGCTGGCGGCGTTGTGCGCCAGGGCCCCGTCGGCGGTGGCGCCGGCCTGGTGGGTGAGGGCGGCGTTGGTGGGGGTCTGGCCACCCTTGACGGCGTTGTCCGCGGGTTCGAGGTTCTTCTTGAACCGGTCCAGCAGCGCCTGGATCCGTTCGCGGTAGCTCTTCGTCTGCCGCGCCCCGTCGGCCGCGCCACCGCCTCCCGGTGTCTGTTCCGTGGTCGTGCCGGTGGACCCGGCCGCCTGTTCCGTGGTCGCGCTTCTGGCACGCTGCACCGCCGCGGTGGCGGCCCGGTTGCCGGCGCTGGACTGGAGCCGGAGTAAGGCGTGCTCCGCGGAGTTCCCGGACGGACTCCCGGCCCGGCTGCCCTCCCGACGCTGCTGGACCGACGTCAGCGTGGCCACGGACGGCCGTGTCGGGGTGCGGTGGACCGGGGTGCTCATGGGCATGCCTCTCCTGCTGCCGGACCGGGCGAGGTGAAGGTAGCCAGGGGTGGCTAACGGGAGGGGTGTGGCGGGGGAACTCCTCGTGGATGCTGTGGGAAGCGTTGTGGTGGTGGCTGAGGTGGGCGGGGTGACGTACGCCTGCCGAGCCACCTGCTCCGCGTACGGCCCACCGTCGCGAGCGGCGGGCCGTCGCGAGGAGCGGGCGTCGACGTGGGAAGCCGCCGGACCACGAGCCGGACGGCATCGTCGCGGTCTGCGACGCCTGGACCCCGGCCGTGCCGAGGGCACCGGACCCGATTGCCGCCACGGCGTGATCAACTCCGCGGCCCGCTCCCCAGGGGCATGACCACGTCGGCCGTCCCGGCCGGCACGCCCGCGGCCCTCACCACCCCGTTCTCGGCATCGCGATCCATGCGGGTGACCCCCACTTCGTGTCTGCGCATGCCTCCACCGTCGCCGACTTCACGGGCTTTGTCTTGGACGAAAGTTCCGTGGGTCCGTTCCAGCAGATCAGACGGGCTTCGCCGGACGGGTTCCCCCGTATGCGTGGGCGAGCGGTGGTCTGTTGCGTACCAGGGCACCGCGGCACAGGAATGATCCGGCGGACAGAACACGGGCACGAATCGGTCACCCGCTGGAGCCCCCGTGTGCGGCGACGGTCTTGCACTCGTCCGCACAAGCGCTGAGGAACTGCTGCGGCCACCGGGCCCGCTCGCCGGTGGCCCAGTGGTCAGCGACCCGCCGGGGCCGGGTGCGGGCACCTTGCTGAAAAGCGTGAACAATCGACGGCAAGTGTCCCTGCAGCGCTCAAATGAGCCGCACGAGGACAGTGGAGTCAAAGTGTTCACGCCTTTTTGGGACGGGGCGTCGTCCAGCCCGCGCGCGTCCACCTGTCGTGCACCTGCCCCGGCACCGCACACGCCGAGGACGCGCCGCACCGGGCGGTCGCGACACATCATGACGCCCGCGCCCGGGTACTCCATCGCCTTTGCCGCCGCCGCCGGCGCCGTCCGGCGGTCATGCGGAACAACTGCCCTGAGCATCCACGGACCTCGAATCCTCAGCCGTCGCAAGCACGCCACAACGGCGGGAGAGCCGGGCGGTCGCCCGTCACGTGTGCCTCCCTCAGCCCCGCACCGGTATCAGCCACGCCTCCTTGACGACCGCGCGTGGCCGCGACGGCCCGGCGGCCGGAGGAGGTGGCCCGCCGAGTGGCTGGCTAGGGGCGGAGGTACGGAGGGGCTCCTTCGCCTATAAAGACGCGCGCTGGCGGACACGTCGCTGACGTGCGGGAACATGAAGGAAGCGTTCCAACTCTGGATGCAGCTATTCAGTACTGCATATGTCGCCTACGCTATTCAGCACCGAATCCTCCCGCATCAGTGCTGGAACAGGCGAGTCAGCACTGCATGCCTTCTATTCACCCTTGGGAGTACTCTGTGCGTGCGGCCCGGCGAGTGACCCGGATCGAGACCGTGAACAAGAGGACGGGTGAGGTGAACGACTTCACCGTCCACTCGTCGGTCTCGGCCGCTCATGCCCTCTGGTTCAGGGGAGGAGGCTTCACCACGATGGGATACGCGGCCCACAACGCCCTCGCTGACGCCGACCTCAGCGTCAGCGCGTACAAGCTGTTCCACAAGATGTGCGCCCTCCAGAACCGCAAGGACCACGGCCTCGTCCTCGTCGAGAGCCAGGTGAAGTTCGCCGAGCAGGTCGGCATGTCACAGGCCTCCGTCTCGCGCAGCCTCAAGCAGCTCGCGGCCCAGGGCTTCATCTACCGCGAGGGCCGCAACTGGCGCATCCGGCCCGACTTCGTGTTCAACGGCAACGGTGCGGCCCAGGGACAGGCGGTGCAGAACATCCCCGTCGGCACACCCGATCCGTACGCCGGTGGGCGTACGGACCTGACCGTCATCGAGGGCGGGAACGAGGAACCCACTGACGGTCGGGAATGACGCGCCCTCCGAGCCACGGGTTCGCGGAGCGCACTCGGGGGTCGCGGTGTCCGGGGTCATCGTTCACTGGCCCGGGGCCTCCCGCTTCAGCCGCGCGGTGAGAGCGAGGCTTTCCCGAACGGCGATGTCGAGGCCGGGTTCCTGGTGCAGGCGGATCCTGCCGCGGAAGCCGGCGATCACAGCGGCACGGCCTTGTGCTCCATCTCCGTCGCCCCCTCCAACGCGCTCTGCAAGTCAGCCTCGAAGGTCTCCGGGTCGCCGGGAAATCCGTGCCCGGACCGCAGAGCGGCTCTTAGGTCGCCAGTGGTCTTCAACGGCAACGGCGGTAAGTTGCCAGTCTCGCCATGCATAGTCCTCAACCCGCTGGGTCCGAGTTTGGGTTGCACGGGTCTCCACCTCCGCACCGTAGCCCCGTTCGCTCTCCTTCAGCGTTGTCTCACTCTTTCAGGGAGGCGGCAGACGCCAACAGTGCCTCTTCTGCCGGAGATCACCGGCACGGGGATGTGGTCAGGCGTCGGTGAGGGGCTCCGGCCAAGTGGCCAGGAAGTGGCACCATGCCCCAGCTGACACGCCGAGGCATGGGCCTTCCGGCTGCTTGGAGTCCCGTATGAGCACCCCTGAGCGGACGAAGGCGGCTTCCACGCATTCCGTGGTGTTGCCGCCGCTGTACGACGATTTCAACCAGGTGAGTTCAGAGTGATGCTGGTCAGCGGTCGGCATCTACAGCTCCTTGCGGACGCGATGGATCAGGTCGGAGGAGGCCTCCATGTCCAACGCTTGTGCGCGCAGGTACTCGAACGCAAGTCGGTAGCGCTCCAGTTCCTCGTCCTTCTCCAGGAAGAGCGACCCGGTGTGGAAGTCGACGTACACGACGTCGAGGGCCGGCTCAGCGCCGCCGATCATGACGAAGCTCCCGAGAGCCGCGGCGTGAGCGCCCTTCGCGAAGGGGAGCACCTGGAGCGTGGTGTGAGGTGAGTCGTTTTCCGTGAGCAGCCGTTCCAGCTGCTCTTTCATCGTTTGCGGCGACCCGACAACGCGACGGATGACGGACTCGTCGATGATCGCCCACAGGTGCAGCGGCTTGGGGCGAGTGAGGATCTCCTGTCGCTTCATGCGGATGTCCACAAGCCGTTCGATCTCATCCGGCGACAGGGGAACCTCATTGGCCCGCTGAAGGGCGGTGCTGTAGGCGCGAGTCTGAAGGAGCCCGGGAACGTAGACGCAGGCAAAGTGATTCTCGCGTACGGCCTCGTCCTCAAGGGTGAGCAGCAGGTTCATGTCCTCCGGGATGGAGTCGGAGAACGAGCTCCACCAGCCTTGCTGCTTGGCGTCCTTGGCCAGCCGTACGACGGCTTCGCGCTCGGAGTCGGCAGCCCCGTATGCGCGGCACAGTGCGTCGACGATGATCCATTTCACGGGGCCTGCCTGGGTTTCGTACCGGCTGACCGTGGCCTTGGAGACCCCGACGAGTCGGCCGGCCTCTTCCAGGGTCAGGCCCTTGCTGGCGCGCAACTTCCTTAATGTCGCGCCGAGTTGACGTCGGCGAGTGGTGGCCCTCACGGTCATGCGGACTTCCTCCTGCACGTGCGCCGGGCGGTCGCTCCGGGCCTGATCAGGCTAGGCAGCGAGGGGACCTCCCACCATCAGATTCACTCGATGGATTCTCGTGAGAAGTTACATGGAGAGACTTCTCTGTGCCATTCTCCCTTACGAACCGCTACGCAATGCAGTCGAGTGGACACGTTAGGCTCACGTACGCGTGGCTTGGGAGGGAGGAGTTCGCATGCCCGGCGACGAAGTCAGGGAACACCGACAACGATCTGTTCTGCCCTTCATGGCAGCGCCGGCCGAGGTGCGGCTGCTGCGGCAGGCCACTACTGCCCAGCTGGGGCAGTGGGGCATGCCCCACGCCGTGGAGGAAACGGAACTGGTGGTCACGGAGCTGGCCACCAATGTCATCAAACACGTGGGCGAGGGCACGTCCGCCACGCTGGTCCTGGAGTGGGACGGCGAGCGGCTGCGCGTAGAAGTCCACGACAAGAGCCACTCCGTGCCGTCCTTGTCGGCAGCCGGCTGCGACGACGAATGCGGGCGAGGACTGCACCTGCTCGCCGCCGTGACGGCGGATTGGGGGACGGTTCTGACGGCGGCCGGAAAGTCGGTGTGGTGCGAGATCGCGCTCGGATCCGATCCGGTGTGCCAGCGGACGGAACGGGCGGCTGCGGCTCTGCGGAGCTACCGCCCTGCGGGCGGCACGGCTCTGGAGGGCCGGATGCGAGACGTCGCTCTCAAGGAGTCAGCGGTTGAGCTGATCGCTGACTTGCTGCACTGGACGGCTTCCTGTGGCTTTGATCCAGACGACGTCTTGGACCAGGCCCAACTGCACTACGAAGCTGAGCCCGGCATTGCCGCCTGAAGTTCGCCGGCCCCTTCACTGCATGCCGGTATGGCGCCGCGGTGAAACGGGCGTTAGCCGGTCAGGACCATACTGCGTCCGTACCAGCGGCAAGCCCGCTTGCGGTCTGCGTCGGCACGGATGGCGCGCCGACCGTAGCTATCTGGGTGGCCCGGACTCCTCGGCCCGGGAGAGAGCCGATCCCGGGTGAGCGGCGGCCGTGCGCAAGAGCACCTCCGCGTCCGCGAGGGCCTGTCGCTCGTGCAGTATCAGTGCTGTCCGCACCACGTCCTGATCGTGACGGTCGCGCGCATAGATGTGCACGAGGTTGTCGGCCAGGTCGTCCTGCTCCTGTGACCGCAACAGGGCTACCAGCAATGCTACTTCTGTGGGCGTTGAAGCCTCTGCCGTATGCCGCAGGAGTGCGAGGGTGCTGTCCGGCCGGCCGCCGCGGAGCAGCTCTTCGGCGCGGCGGCCGACATGGCGGGCTGCCACGGTTTCGTTTTTGCTCTGTTGCCGGTCCCCCTCTCGGCGGGGGACCGGCAACAGACTTGCGGCGCGTGCCGCCTCCCGGCCCTTTTGCGGGCCGGCTTCACCTACAGGCATCGGCTGAGCGGTCCTCATCCGGTGCGTCTCCTGCTTGAGTACGGTGACGCGCTGGCGGAGCTCCCCGAGTTCTCGGTCCCTTGCTGCCGCCGACCGTTCGAGCTGTCCGTGGGTTTCCTGCAAAGCCCGGAGTTTCTGCCCAGCGACGCGGGCCGCCTCTCTGTGACGCGAGCAGTTGCCGCATCGTTCCTGCTCGGCTCTTATGTGCAGTTCCCGCATCTCTTCCCACTTGATGCCGACGTTCTGGCCGCCTCCCGCGTCCCGGCAGGCGGTGTCGAAGATGAAGGCGACCACCTGGTCTGGCGGGACGCGCTGGCCCTGGAGGTATCGCGTCAGAGTGGTCTCGCTGACCTTCAGGTACTCGGCGGCCTGGGCCTGCGTCGGATGAGTAAGCGTGGCCCCCTCTTGAGTCGTGACGACCAGGTGGCGGCAGATCTCTTGCAGTGCGGCAGCCAGCCGCCGCCTCTCAGGCAAGACGCTTTCGTCGAGTGCCTTCTTGGTCCATGCGAACGGACGGCGACTGCTGCTGCGTGCTGCCATAGCGACAAACCTCCGCATTTTGGGCCGAACTGGCTGGCCGTTTGTGTCGCCAGGCGGCGACGTTGTTCGCCATTGTGCCGGAGGGCAACGGGCTGCCGCCTGGCGGTTTTTGCTTCTTCTCTTGCCAGTTGGTGCGCAAGTTTCATCGAGAGGGTTCAAAGCGGTTTCGATGTGCCACGCTTTAGAGGTCAGCCGCCAGTGGTGCGGGGGTGGCGCGAGTCGCATTCACGAATGGTGCGTTCATGTCATTTCGTAGACGTGTGCGGCAGATCGCCTAATTGTGTGCGTTCTTAATGGGAGGGGACCCATCGTGACGTTGCCGTCTTGGCAGGAGACCAGTGCCGGAAACCACAAGCTGGGGAGCATGGCGCGTGCCGCTCTCTGGCTGATCCAGGTCGTCGGGGAGGGGGAGATCTTCACCGTGGCCAAGCTGCGCGAGGCTTTCCCGGACGTCGCGCAGATCGACCGGCGCATGCGCGGTCTGCGCGACTATGGCTGGGAGATCTCGACCGCCCGCGAGGACCCGGAGCTGCTTCCGCAGGAGCGCCGGTTCGTGACGCGGGGCAAGGACGTGTGGGTGCCGGGCCAGGCGAAGGGCCCGAGCCACAAGTCGAGCATCACCAACGCCCAGCGGGCGAAGGTGATGCAGGCCGACGCGTACCTGTGCCGTACGTGCGGCATCGCGGCCGGCGAGGCGTACGAGGACGGAGTCACGCAGGCGGTACTCAACGTTGCCCGGCGGCAGGTGACGCTGGTGGACGGCAGCGTTACCCACCAGCTGGTAACCGAGTGCCAGCGGTGCGGGCGGGGCACCGTAGACCGGGCCGTGCACCTGCCGGAGGTGCTCTCCCGGATCGAGTCGTTGGCGCCCCTCGAGCGGAGCGTGCTGAGCGGCTGGGTGAAGAACGACCAGCGTACGTACAGCTCGCTGGAGGTGCTGTGGGGGATGTACCGGACGCTGCCGGAGGAGTCCCGCAAGGCTGTGGCCGACGCTCTTGACGGTACGGACGACTGAGACAGGACGGGATAACGATGATGCGCGAGTTTCCGGCCCCGCCGCGGGCGGCCGAGTTCAGCGAGCTGATCAGCAAGAAGGTCGAGGAGGTCAAGACGTCAGGCGGCACCCGGGAGACGGTCACCGTCGACTGGAACGGGCAGCAGGCCCATGTCGAAGTGATCGACCTGCCGCTCAGCAGCCTCTTCTACAACCCGAGCACCCACCGCATCCGGGCTCAGCGCAGCCATGACGCCGAGCGGGACGCGGCGTTGGACAAGGACCCGTGGAGCGCGGAGAGCCAGGACTATCTCGGGTTCCTGCTCAAGGCGGACCCTGAGAACACGAATGTGCGGGACAAGGACTTCGATGTCCTGAAGGACAGCCTTGACCAGTTCGGGCAGAACGACCCCGGGCTGGTGACCCGGCACGGGGTATTGGTCAACGGCAACACCCGGGCCGCAGCGCTGCGCGAGCTCGGCGCGCAGTCGATGCGCGTCGGCGTGCTGCCGGCGTCGTTTACCTGGGCCGACATCAACGCCGTCGAACTGTCCTTGCAGCTTCGCAAGGACCACCGGCGTGACTACTCCTACATCAACCGTCTCCTCGCCATGGAGGAGCAGGCGGCGCTGGGACGGACGCCGGAGCAGATCGCCAAGGATTTCCGGATTCAGGTCCGCACCTACCACCAGGAGCGGTGGATCCTCAGCACGATCCGAGAGCTGAACGAGCGCAGCCGCACCGGCGGCGGCAACGGACTGCGCCTGGTGGACTGGGAGGGCGCGCAGGAGCGTCTCAAGGAGCTCCACAGGCTGTACGTGAAGCTGGAAACGGTGGACCGCGACCAGGCTGAGGTCCTGAAGGAACTGCGCCTGGCCGCGATCCTTCTCAACTTCTCGAAGACCGACGTCCGTCACATCAACGAGGACTTCCTGAAGGCGGGGTTTGAGCAGCGGTTGCCCATGGGCGGTACGACGACCGCGCAGCCGCAGTCGGTGTCCATCCCCGGTTTGGGCCTGGAGGTGCCCGCCGCCTCCTCCGCCGTCGCGGAGGCCCGGGCGATGAACGACGAGATCCTCCGCACCGCCGCCGTGGTGAGGAACGAAGCCTCGGACCTCGGTGACGAGCGGAAGGCCGCCGCGCAGGATACCTGGGACAACACCTGGCAGGCGTTCGACGAGGTGATCGAGGCGGCGGGTCGGAGCGCCCGGCTGCGCAAGCGCAAGCAACTCGCCCCCGCCCGGCTGGCCGACGCCTGCGCGAGCATCGACCAGTGCGTGAGCGACCTGGTGCAGGCACGTACCTCCCGTAGCTTGGACGAGGAGGCGTTCGATGACGCGGTGCTCAAACTGCGGGGCAGTCTGCTGAAGCTCGCGCAGCAGGCCGGCCGCGGGCTGCCGCAGCCGGGAGACGGCGTGGCCTGGCTGCTGGAAGCGGTCGCGGCGGAGGGTTCCCGGTGAGCAGTTCCGTCAGCGAGAAGTCGCTGCGTCTTGGGTTCGATGAGACCCGGACCCGAGTGGTGCTGCGAACCACGGAATCGTTCCAGCAGGAACTCGTACAGCTGGCCGCCCGCTTTCGTACCGGCGGCCAGCTTGGCCCGCTGAGCGCCTCTGTCTCCCTGAACGAGCTGCTCGCGGACCTCGGCCTGCTCGGTACGTGGTCAGACCCCGCCGGTGTGGAGTGGGCGGACGACCTTCGGGACCTGGTATCCGGAGTGGTCCAGGATGCCCACACCGTGCAGCAGCGGCTCGCTGGGCGGCCGACGGCCGGCGAGGTCGCGTCCGATGACGTGTCCATGCTTCTCGGCGATAGCTGGAAGGGTGAACTCAGCGAGTTCCAGCGCCGGGATATCGCGAAGCTCCTGTCGCTTCAGCACGGCGCCAACTTCAGCGTGCCCGGCGCCGGCAAGACCCGGGTCGCGCTCGCTGTGTACGCAGCCCAGAAGGCGGCAGGCCGGGTGAGCCGACTGCTGGTCGTGTGCCCTAAGTCGGCATACGAGTCATGGCGTTACGAGACCGCAGAGTGCCTTATCCATCCGCTGCGCATCAACGTCCTGGACGGGTCGCTGGATCAGTGGGCTGAGGTGCTCGTGGTGAACTACGAGCGTCTCGACCGGTCACTGTCCATGCTGGCTGGATGGCTCAAGTCGGCTCCCTCCATGATCATCCTGGACGAGGCGCACCGGATGAAACTGGGTGCCCGGGGAACCTACGGAGCGGCCTGCATGGCGCTGGGACCTCTGGCCGCACGCCGGCTGATCCTGACCGGTACGCCGGCTCCGAACGGTTCACGGGACCTGGAGAATCTTTTGGGTTTCGTCTGGCCCGGCCACGGCCAGCGCACGGTGGTCCAGGCGGTTGCTGGAGGAGATCTCGCACACGCCAGCACTGTCCTCCGGCCGCTGTTCACCCGCACGACAAAGCACGAACTCGGCCTGCCCCCCGTGCAGCTGGGACTGCGCTTCGTTGACATGCCGCCGCTGCATGACGAGATCTACACGGCAATCGTGGGCGGCGAGAAGAGCGGCGCCGCGCGCGAGGACTTGAGTTCCCTCGGGAAGACGGCACTCCGCCTCCTCATGGCTGCCACGAGCCCCGCCCTTCTCCTGGAAGGAGGCAGCCGCTACGAACCACTCGCGTATCAGCTGCCGCCGATGGAGATTCCCGAGGGAGGTTCGCTGTACTCGCTCATGCAGAACCTTCCCGACTACGAGCTTTCGCCCAAGTACAAGGAGGCCGTGGCGATCATCGCGGAGAACGCTGCACAGGGCCGGAAGACGCTGGTCTGGACGACGTTCGTCAGGAGTCTCACCACGCTGGAGCGCATGCTGGAGAAGTACAGTCCGGCTGTCGTTTACGGCGGTACGCCTGACCGCGAGGAGCAGATTCGCCGGTTCAGGGAGGACCCGGCGTGCATGGTGCTCATCTCGAACCCGGCCACTCTGGGAGAGGGAATCAGCCTGCACCACGTCTGCCATGACGCGGTCTACGTGGACCGTGACTTCATGGCGGGGCGGTTCCTCCAGAGCCTGGACCGGATCCACCGTCTCGGGCTCGCCCCCGGCACAGAGACCCGGGTGACAGTCCTGGCGGTGCGGAACTCCGTCGACGAGGTTGTGGCCGCGAGCCTGGAGCGAAAGCTGGAATTCATGGGGCGCATCCTGGACGACCCCACCGTGCAGCAGCTCGCCGATCTTGAGGAGGAGCCTTCAGTGGCGGCTGGTCTCGCACCGACTGACATCGAGGCGCTTCTGAGTCACATGGGAGGTCGCTAGGACTGGCTGCGTGCTGTGGGACTGACGGGACTACCCTCTGCGGTGTGTCCCCCGAAGCCGAATGGGAGGCCCCGGAAGGTTCCTGGGCTTCCTCCGCAGCACGCCGCCGCAACATGCAGGCGATCCGCAGCCGTGACACGAAGCCGGAGATCCTGATCAGGCGGCTCGTACATGCCACAGGGCTGCGGTACCGGGTCGCTGCCCGTCCCCTCCCCGATCTTCGCCGGACGGCGGACATGGTCTTCCGCTCGGCGAAGGTCGCGGTGTTCATCGACGGTTGCTACTGGCATGGCTGTCCTGAGCATTACGTCCCACCGAAGACTAATTCCGGTTACTGGTCGGAAAAAGTTGTTCGCAATGTCAAGAGGGACCGGGAAACCGACGAAAAGCTGCGGGAAGCTGGCTGGCTCGTACTCCGCTTCTGGGAGCACGAGCCATCAGACACCTGTGCTGACAAAATCGCTGCGACGGTCTTGGCTCGGCGTGAGGGAGGACCGGCGCGGGGCGACTGAAATCTCCAGTTGCTGCGGAACGTCCTCGATGAGGGTCGCCCCTGCGGGCTCCATTTCGTAGTCCCTGGTGAGAGCCTCGCTGTATTCAGGGAGGAGGACTGCGGCGATAGCGCGTCCCACTGCCTCGGCAACCGGCGGCGGGAAGGCGTTCCCGACCTGACGGTAACGGGCTGTCTTCCGCCCTTGGAACTTCCACTCTTCCGGGAAGCCTTGAATGGCTGCCGCCTGGGCGACAGTGAGCATGGGGCCGGTCGGGCGGAACAGATCGCGTTCCGGGTCGCAGTTTTCCGGATCGTTGGCGATCCCCATCCCGTCGACGCCCAGCTCGGCCCACGCACGCTTGGCGCGCGTGGGTCCCAGGTCGGCACCGCCGTGCTTCCTCGAGCCGCCTACGAGTGTCGGGGCGACTTTCTTACCCGCAGCCGCGGCGAGGGAGATTTTCCTCTTCCAGTCTTCATAGACCATTTGCCCAGTTCGCTCGCCGGGTCGGGCGGGTTCGCCAGCCGCGTTCTTATCCCAGAATGCCTTGCAGCGCGCGAGCATGCTCTCATCGAGCTTCTCGAAAGCAGTAGTCGCACTGCCCTTTGTGCCCGTAGGCCACTGGAATCCGGGACATCCCGGCTTTACCGCGTCCTGATGAATAGCTACCAAGATTGCACGAGGCCGGAGCTGCGGTACTCCGAAGTGCTTCGCATCCATCCGGCGCCAGACTTTTCGCATAGCCACGTCTTGTGCACTGGCTGACTGGTTCTGGTCAATCTCAGGGACTAGGTAACCGAGGTCGCGCAGAGTGTCAAGAATGGAATTCCTGTACTCAATGAAGACTTCCGGAGGCTCAAGGATGCCTCTGACGTTCTCGATCATCACCGCTTTCGGCCTGAGAGCGTCGATGATGTCAAGCGCTGCCGGGAAAAGGTCGCGCTCATCGTCCGGGCCAAGCCGGTGTCCGGCCAAGGAGAATGGGGGGCATGGCACCCCGCCGGCGAGGAGGTCGAGTTCTCCTGGCTTGAGGCCGAGATTTGTTCGTACCTCGGAGTCCAGGAAATCCTTGACGTCCATAGGGTGGATATTTTCAGCTTTGTGCTGATTCCAGCCGGGCCAACCGCCCACGTTGGCCCGCAAGGTGGCCACGGCGTGCGGGTCCCACTCAACGAGAGCGCGGTGATCGAAACCGGCGTTGTGAAGTCCGACGGCTTGCCCCCCGGCACCCGCACAGATCTCGATCGAGGTCAATGGCGAGGCGAACCGCGGTCGCGTCTGGCCGCTGCGGGGCATGCCGCTCCTCCTGAAGGTGGTCGTTCTGGGAGAGGCGATGATCACGTGCGAGCCTCTCGACATCAAGAGTCTCGCACTTTTACTGGGCCACTGAGGCATCACACGTGAGGTGAGAGGGGAGGGAGGCGAAGCCAGCAGCTCCCGGTGAGACTGAGATCATGCTGCCCGGCGGCCTGGCCTTGCACTTCAACGAAGTGCCGGAGCGCAAGTCGGGCTAGACAGGATCCACGTGGGCCTGTGCCCCGACACCTTGAGTGACGCCGAGGTCGAGCGGCTGCTGAGCTTGGGCGCCCCTTGGTCGCCGATCGCCGCAAGCCCGAAGGCCGGCGTCGGGTCGTTCTCGCCGACCCGGGCGCAACGTGTCCCGCGTGTTGCCGACGGAATCCGATCGGGCCGCGTTGCCCTCGTGACCCCAGCACCTTCTCCGCCGTGACGCAGCCTCCGGGGCCGCGTCCGGGGCGGCCGACGTCCAGGAGTCCGAGGCGATGAATTCCGCCGTGGTCCGCGGTCTGTATCTGCGAGAGGTGATCAACCGCAATCGAGGAGAGAGCATCATGACCGCCACCTACACATTCGACGTCTTCTCCAGCCTCGACGGTTACGGCTCCTACGACGACAGCAGCGGCGACTGGGGCGGTTACTGGGGCAAGCAGGGCCCCGAGCTCCTCGACCACCGTCTCGCCCTGTACGGCGAGGCGCAGCGGATGGTCTTCGGGGCCCACACGTATCGGGGGTTCGCGCGGATGGTGGCCGAGAGTACCGAGGAGTCCGAGGTGCGTGACCCGTGGGTGACGCGGATGAGGAGCCTGCCGGCGACGGTGGTGTCGACCACGCTGGAAGGGCCCCTCGACTGGCCGGACGCGGACGTCGTGGGCGGCGACGCCGTCGACGTGGTAGCCCGGCTCAAGGAGGAGTCCGAGGTGCCGTTGCGCTCGCACGGCAGTCTGTCGATGAACCGGGCGCTGATGGCCGCCGGTCTGGTCGACCGCGTTCAGGTGACGATCTTTCCCGTGATCACCGGGCGGACCGGGCTGGACCCGGTCTTCCGGGGTGCGGCCGACTTCGACCTCGAGCTGATCGAGCACCGGACGCTCGACGGCCACACCCAGGAGCTCGTCTACCGGCCCACCCTGCACGGCTGAGTCCATCGGCGTACCCGGGTCGTCGGGCAGTCCGGTCCTGGCGGGGCGGTGCCCCTGGCCGGCGTGCCGACGGCGGCCTCCTGGCGGCCCCGGTCACGCGGCGGTCGCGGCGGTGACGGGGAGCGCCGAGTGCCTCCCGGGCCGGGCGGCGGTCCGGGGTTTCCGCTGTCGCGCTCATCTGAGCGGGTCGTGAACTTTTCGGCGGGAATGTTCACGCTTTCGCAGCCGTGCCCCGGCAGAGGGGACACCGGCGGGACGGGACCGGCCCCCGGAAGGCCGGGGGCCGGTCCCGTCGCGGGGGCTCAGTCCTTCGCCCCGTCCGCCAGGAACGCCGTCAGGCCGTCCAGGAGCATGCCGCTGCCCTGTTCCGCCATGTCCCGTTCCTCTGCCGTGTCGCAGGTCTGGCGGAGGACGATCACGGTGTTGCGGGGGCCCTGCTCGGTGAGCTCCATGGTCATCGTCGAGGGCGCGGGGCGGCCGGGGACGTCCATGCCGATGGTCAGGTGGCGGTTCTCCGTGACCTGCTGGTAGGTGCCCGTCAGGGGGAACTCGGCGCCGTCGGGGGTGAGCATCGTGGCCTTCCAGGCGCCGCCCGGACGTACGTCCAGTTCGACGGAGCCGGGGGCGGCATGGGCCCACTGGGCGTACTCGCCGGGCGTGGTCCACGCCTGCCAGACCCGGGCCGCGGAGGCGTCCAGGGTGCGGGTCAGGGTGTAGGAGTAGCCGTTGGCCGCTGAGGTCTGCTCGTCGGACATGTTCTGTCTCCCCTTCTCGGATCCGTGCGCCCCTCGCGTGAGGCCGTCGCATCTGTAGACCCCCGCCCCCGCGAAACCTCATCGGTACGCACCGGGACGGTTCTCCGCGGTGTCCCGGTCCCGCACGCCCCTCCGGGGCCGCCCGGCACGCTCGCCCCCAGGCTTCCGGCCACCCCGTCCGGGCCCCGCCGGCACACCACGTCGGCGCGGCACGCCGGCCGGCCCGGCCTCAGACGACCGCCCACACCCCCAGCCCCACCCCGAACAGGCACACCAGCACCCCCCACACCAGGTACGTCGTCGGAGCGAACGTCTTCTGCGTCCGGACCACGACCACACGGCGCGGGTCCGCCGGGTCGTAACGCACCACGACCGAGTACCCGGCGCGGAGCGTGTGGAGGCCGGAGTTGAGCGGAACGCGGCGATACGTCTGGTGATGCGGGCCCGCCCGGTAGCGGACCTGCGCCGGGTGAAGGTCCGGGCCCTCCCGGCGCGGACCGCGGGCGACCTCACCCTCCGCGCGGGCGCCCCGGACACCGAGAAGGCGCAGGCCCCGCCGGCCGCGGAGGGCGAGATGGACGACGCGGACACCGAAGGCCGCCCAGCCGGCGGCGAAGAGCAGAGCGATGGTCAACCAGGGCTGCGACACGGCAGGCTCCCCCCGAAGCACACGACAGTCACCCCCGAACGCCGACCAGGACCGGCACCGGCGTCAGGTGGCCGGGAAGACGCGCCCCGTCACACCCCGGTTCCGTGGCACTCCCCGTACGGGCGGCCCGAACCGCACCAGCACGCCGCCCCCCGCTGCGGCGGCCACACCACCGCACGCCCCCGTGCCGCCAGCGTCGTCGCGTACTGCGGGAGAAGAGCCGGATCGGCCGGGGACACACCCTCCGACGCCGCGAACGCCTCGTACGACGGCACCGTCCCACGGACCACACCCAGGTTCGGGGTACCGGACGACGCCAGCTCCCGCAGCGCCGCCTCTATGGCCGCCGAGTGCTCCCCGTACGAGGGGTACTCGGCCGCCAGCGGCGGGTACGCCTCGACGAGTTCCGCCAGTTCCTCCGCCGGCCAGTGCAGCATCGCCACCGGGAAAGGACGGGACAGAGCCTCCCGGTAGGCGCCCAGTTCGGCGCGCAGGCGGGAGATCTCCGCCTCCAGATCCGCCGGATTGTCCGAACCCAGCGACCAGACACGCTTCGGGTCGTGCAACTCGTCCAAGGAGACCGGCATGGAATGCAGAGTGTCGGCGAGGGCATCCCACTCGTCGTGGGCCAGGCCCAGCATCCTGCGCACCCGGTGGCGGCCGTAGAGGAGAGGATGCGTCGAGTACGGCGGTTCCGCCACGTCCGTCAGGAGCAGACGGGCGCCCTCCGTGAACGACTCGTGCGCCGCCTCCAGCTCGTCATGGGCCTCCAGGGACTCGGCCACGATCACCCAAGGGGCAGGGTCGCGCGGCGACGCCGCGCGGACGCCGTCGATGATCGCCCGGGCCTCCGCCTCATGGCCGTACTCCCAGAGATTCGACGCCTTGAGAGCGCGAACCAGGGACGGGTTCTCCAGCGCGGCGGACGCGGAACCGGAGGACAGCAGGCGGTCGTACAGCTTCGTCGCGGCAGGGCGGTCACCGGAAAGCTCCAGGTGGGCCGCCGCACGCAGGAGCAGGGCCTCGGCGTCCTCGGGATAGAGGCCGGCGGTCCGCTCCAGGCGTGCCGCCTCGGCGGAGTGGTCGACGTTTTCGGCAGGCGTGTCGGGGCGCATGGGTGACACCGTACTGCCGACAGGTGACGAAGGTGAGGCCCCCGCAGGCCCCAGACCCGGGCCAGGACAGCACGTGACGGCGCCGATACCGGGCCCCGGCCGGGCTCCCAGTACAACCGGCGCAAACGCGCGCACGAGCACGCTCGTCACCGTCACCGTCACCGTCGCCGTGGTGCCGCTGACCGCCGCGCTGTACGTCATCACCAGCACGACGTGGAGCGCCGTCGAGCGGGCCGTCCTGTACCGGTGAGCCGCAGGAGGACGGCGTGGCTACGGTCCAGTACGTGAACGGGGTATTGCGGAGTGGACCCCGACCTTGGACGATCGACCAGTCCTCCGATGGCTGCGCACGGCCGCATCCAGGCGCACCTCATCGGGCGGGCTGCCCGCGATCGAGGAGTTGGGGATCATGAAGCTGTTGCGAGTCGGTACGGCGGGGTCGGAGCGACCCGCACTGCTCGACGCCGACGGAACCCTGCGAGACCTGTCGGGCGTGGTGCCGGACATCGACGGAGCGCTGCTCGCCGACGACGCCGCGCTCGGCCGGATACGGGCCGCCGCCGAGGCCGGTGAACTGCCCGCCCTGGACGGCACGGGACTGCGCGTCGGACCGCCCGTGGCACGCATCGGCAAGATCGTGTGCATCGGCCTCAACTACCACGACCACGCCCGCGAGACCGGGGCCGAGCCGCCCGCCGAGCCCGTCGTCTTCTTCAAGGCGCCGGACACGGTGGTCGGACCGGACGACACGGTGCTCGTACCGCGCGGCTCCGCCAAGACCGACTGGGAGGTGGAGCTCGCGGTCGTGATCGGGCGTACGGCCCGCTACCTGGAGTCGGCCGAGGAAGCCCTCGCGTGCGTCGCCGGGTACGCGGTCGCCCATGACGTGTCCGAGCGGGAGTTCCAGATCGAGCGGGGCGGGACCTGGGACAAGGGCAAGAACTGCGAGACGTTCAACCCGCTGGGGCCGTGGCTGGTGACCGCCGACGAGGTACCCGACCCGCAGCGGCTGTCGCTGCGGCTGTGGGTGAACGGGGAACTGAAACAGGACGGGACGACCGCGGAACAGATCTTCCCGGTGGGGGAGGTCGTGCGGTACGTCAGCCAGTTCATGGTGCTGCGGCCCGGTGACGTCATCAACACCGGGACGCCGGCCGGGGTGGCGATGGGGCGGCCCGAGCCCAAGCCCTACCTGCGGGCGGGGGACGTCGTCGAGCTGGAGATCGACGGGCTCGGGCGGCAGCGGCAGGAACTGAAGGACGCGTAGGCGCTCCGCTGGGGGCGCTGGGGGCGCTGGGGGCGCTGGGGGCGCTGGGGGCGCGGGGAGTGCGGTGCGTTGTCGGCCGCGGCACCGCGGTGCGTTGTCGGCCGCGGGCCGTCGCGGGCCGGTCGCGCCCACGCGGCGGAGCCGCACATGTCACAGCCCCGCGCCCCTTCGGGGCGCCTCGGCTCACGCCAGCAGGGAAGCCAGACGGCGCCAGGCATCCCGGGGGAGCGGTGTCATGTCGTTCTCCACCACCTGGATGGCCACGTGGTCCGCACCGGCGTCGTGGAACGCGTCGACGCGGGCGCGGATCGTGTCCTCGTCGCCCCAGGCGAAGACCGCGTCGATCAGACGGTCGCTGCCGCCGCCGGTGACGTCGGCGTCGGTGAAGCCGAGGCGGAGGAAGTTGCTGGTGTAGTTCGGGAACTCCAGGTACGGGGCGAGGTAGGCGCGGGCCGTCGCGCGGGCGCGGGACGGATCGGAGTCGAGGACGACCTTGAACTCCGGGGCCAGCAGCGGGCCCTCGCCGAGCCGCTCGCGGGCCTCGGCGGTGTGCTCGGGAGTGACCAGGTACGGGATCGCGCCCGCCGCCCGGTCCCGGGACAGCTCCAGCATCTTCGGGCCGAGCGCGGCCAGCACCCGGTGCCCGGCCCCCATCCCTGCCCGGTCCAGGTCGTCGAGGTAGCCGACCATCGTCGAGTACGGGCGCTTGTACCCGCCCACCATCGGACCGTGGCTCACGCCGAGGCCCAGCACGAAGCGGCCGGGATGGGCCACCTCCAGCTCGGCGAAGGCCGCGGCGGTGGCGGCGGCCTCGTGCTCCCAGATGCTCTGGATGCTGGTGCCGACGACGATGCGCGAGGTCGCCTCGATCAGCGGGGCGGCATGCCGGGCGGACGTGTTGCCGCCCAGCCACAGGGCGCCGAACCCGAGCTTCTCCAACTCGGCCGCCGCCTCCGCCCGTTCACCGGCTCCGTCCGGACCCCCGGAGCGCATCTGCGCACTCCAGACGCCGTACCGTCCGATCGATTCCCTCAAAGACGCCGTCGTGTCGTTCATCGGCCGCGATCCCTCCGGTGGTGCGTTGTGGTCGTCCTTCGTACATCGCCTGCACCGCGTGCCAACCGGAGGGACCGGGGAGTGATTCCCGGGATCCGCCGTACGGACCCGAGGATGCCGCCGTACGGGCTACTCGCCCAGGAACCGCTCCAGCGCCTCCACGACGAGCCGGTGGTCCTCCACCTGCGGCAGCCCGGACACCGTCACCGCGCCGACCACACCGACACCGGCCACCGTGACCGGGAACGAGCCGCCGTGCGCCGCGTACCTGTCGGCATCGAGCCGCGAGGACTCCTCGAACGTCGTGCCCTTGGCCCGGAAGCGGGAGCCCACCAGGTACGACGCCGAGCCGTACCGCTCCACCACCCGGCGCTTGCGGGCGATCCAGGCGTCGTTGTCGGGGGCCGAGCCCGGCAGCGCCGCGTGGAAGAGCTGCTGGCCGGCGCGGTGGATGTCGATGGCGACCGGCGCCCGACGCTCCCGGGCCAGCTCCACCAGGAGGGAACCGAGCGCCCACGCGTCGTCGTTCGTGAACCGGCGGAAGACCAGGCGGCGCTCCTGCGCCTCCAGTTCCTCCACGGTCGGGACCGCCGTGCCGGGAGAGGGGCTCACAGGGTGACCACCATTCCGTCGCGGGCGGACCGGCGGGCCGCCTCCAGTACGTCCAGTGCGTCGGCCGCCTCCCGGGCGCCGACCGGGTTCGGACCGCCCTCCAGCAGGGCCTTCGCCACCGCCGCGTAGTACGCGGGGTAGTCACCCGCGACGGTCGCCTCGACGCGTCCGCCGCCGGTCACCGGGGACTCCCCGGAGCCCACGCGGCCCCACAGCGACTCGTCCTCCTCGCCCCAGGCCGGGCCGGGCCGCTTGCCCTCGCGCAACGCCGCCTCCTGCGGGTCCAGGCCGTGCTTCACGTACCCGGCCTTCGAACCCAGCACCCGGAAACGGGGGCCGAGCTGGGCGGCGGTGGAGGAGACGTAGAGGTGGGAGCGGACGCCGCTGGCGTGCGTGACGGCGATGAACGTGTCGTCGTCCGCCTCCGCGCCCGCGCGCCGGACGACGGACTCGGCGTACACCTGCGTGGCCGGACCGAAGAGGACGAGTGCCTGGTCCACGACATGGCTGCCGAGGTCGTAGAGCAGACCTCCGATCTCTGCCGGGTCGCCGGACTCGCGCCAGCCGCCCTTCGGCTTCGGCCGCCAGCGCTCGAAACGGGACTCGAACCGCCACACGTCGCCCAGCGCGTCCTCGGCCAGCAGCTTGCGGAGGGTGAGGAAGTCGTTGTCCCAGCGGCGGTTCTGGAAGACGGAGAGCAGCAGGCCGCGCTCCTCGGCGAGCGCCGCCAGCTCCCGCGCCTCGGCCGCCGTACCCGCGACCGGCTTGTCCACCACGACCGGCAGGCCGGCCTTCAGGGCCGTCGTCGCGAGCGGCACGTGCGTCTTGTTCGGGGACGCGATGACGATCAGGTCCAGCTCGGCGGCCCGGCCGAACAGCTCGTCGGGCGTGGCGACGGTCCGCACGTCCGGGAACTCGGCGCGGGCCTGCCGCTGCCGCTCCGGGTTCGAGGTGACCACCGTGTCCAGGGCCAGGCCCTCGGTGGCCGCGATCAGCGGGGCGTGGAAGACGGAGCCCGCGAGGCCGTAGCCCACGAGGCCGACGCGCAGCGGGCCGCGCGGAGCGCTGCCAGGGGGATTGCCGGAGGGAGTACCAGTCATACGCCCTACTTTCGCAACGGTGTTGCCAAAGTGCAAGCGCCGGAGACAATGGGGGCGTGAACAGGGACAGGGACGGGGACAGGGCGAACGGCGGAGGCGTGGGTACGGCTACGGGCGCGGGTACCGGTGCGAGCACGGGCGGGGGTGCGGGGACCGGTACGGGCCCGGGCGCGGGCACGAGTACGGGCGTGGGCCCCGCGAGGGGCGGCGGCATGCGGGGTGCGGCGGGCGGCGCCAACCTGCTCGCCCTGCGCAGCCACAACACCGCCCTGGTGCTCGACCTGCTGCGCACCGCCGGCGCCGACGGCATCAGCCGGCTCGAACTGGCCGAGCGGACCGGACTCACCCCGCAGGCGGTCAGCAAGATCACCGCCCGGCTCCGTGCGGAGGGCCTCGCCGCCGAAGCCGGACGCCGCGCGTCCACGGGCGGCAAGCCGCGCACCGTGCTGCGCCTGGTGCCGGGGGCGGGGCACGCCCTCGGCGTCCACCTGGACCGGGACGAACTGCGGGCGGTGCTGGTCGATCTCGACGGTGCCGTGGTGGGGGAGCGGCACACCCCGCTGGACCTGGGGGCGGGCGCGGCGGCCGTGGTGGAGGCGGTGGCGCGGGCCGCCCGGGAGCTGGTCACCGAAACCCTGGTCCCCCCGGGGGCAGCCCTCGCCGCCGCGCCCACCCTGCTCGGCCTCGGCGTCGCCCTCCCGGGCCCGCTCGACCACGTGCGGGGCGTGCTGCACCGGGTCACCGGCTTCCCGGAGTGGGACGGGTTCCCGTTGCGGGACGCACTGGCGGAACGGCTCGGGGTGCCGGTCGTCGTCGACAAGGACACCAACGCGGCGGCGCTCGGTCTCGCGGTCGGACTCACGGCCGGTCTCACCGCCGGGCTCACGGCCGGTCTCGCGGCCGGCGGCAAGGGCGGTGAGCCAGGTGGTGAGCGGGGCGGGGAGCCGTGCGGTGAGGAGGCCGGGGCAGGTGTCGGGAGGGGTGGCGGCGCGGGTGGTTCCTTCGCGTATCTGCACCTCGGTACGGGACTCGGCGCCGGCCTCGTCTTCGGCGGCGGCGTGCACCGGGGGGCCCGGACCGGCGCCGGGGAGTTCGGGCACCAGGTCGTCCAGCTGGACGGGCCGCCCTGCACCTGCGGCGCCCGCGGCTGCATAGAGGCCCTGTGCCTCGGCGCCGTCGCCCGCGGCGACCTCGCGGAGGCGGCCAGGGTGCTGGGCGCGGGCGCCGCGAACCTCGTCGGGCTGCTGGACATCGACCTGGTGCTGCTCGGCGGCCGTACCGTCGCCGCCGACCCCGAGGCCTTCGTCCACGGCGTCGGCGCCGTCCTCGACGCACGCGCCCGGCGCGAGGGCGGACGCGACGGCGCCGTACCGGTGCGGATCGCGCCCGGCGGGACGCGCGGGGTCGCGGAGGGCGCGGCCCAGCTGCTGCTCGCGCCGCTGTTCGGGCGGGGGGACGCCTGACGAGGGCGGCCCCCGCCCCCGGCTCCGGCCCCCGTCCCCCCCCGGCTCCGTCCCCCGGCTCCGGTCCCCCCGGCTCCGGTTCTCCCGCCGGGAGCCTTCCGGAACGTACTCCCGGCGGGCGGACCGTTGTACCGGCGCCGCTGTCGCTCAGCGGCCCATCGCGCACGCGTCCCCGTTGAGCATGAACCGCGGCGGCGGCGACGCGTCACCGGTGTGGTCGACGAGGTAGCCCAGTGTGACGCTCGCGCCCGGCGCGATCACGGCGTTGTGCGGGGCGCTGCGCGCCGAGATCGTGTTGCTCCCCTGTGTCAGCTCCGTGTTCCAGTCGGAGACGACGGTCTGCCCGAGGGGCAGCGGGAACTCGAGCGTCCAGCCGTTCACCGGGGCGTCGCCGGTGTTGGTGACGGTGAGGTCGACCGTCGAACCGGTACCCCAGGCCGTGACCGCGCGGTCCACCCGGCAGGTGGGTTCCTCGCGCGTGAACGACACGCGGTGCAGGCCGCCGGGCAGGTCGTTCACCACGTAGAACTCCCCGTCGACCGTCGTGCCGATGGACGTCACCTGGGTGGGCATCTCGCCGATCTCCGCCTGCTCGTAGCCGCCCCGGCCGTCGGGGCGCAGCGCCCAGACGGTGGACGAGCAGTAGTCGGTGGCGATGTAGGTGCCGCCCACCAGGCCGGCGTACCGCTCGCCCCGGTAGACGTGGCCGCCGATGACCGAGCAGCCGCCGGTGTAGGGGGAGTAGGTGAAGACCGGGTCCGTGTACTCCTCGCCGGGCAGGCAGTCCCCGTCGGCGAACTTCTCCAGCCCCTCGTAGCAGGACCAGCCGAGATTCAGCCCGCCCTGCCCGGCGGGGAGGTGGTCGATCTCCTCCCAGCGGCCCTGGCCGACGTCGCCGATCCACAGGGAACCGTCGGCGGCGTCGAAGGAGAACCGCCACGGGTTGCGCAGCCCGTACAGCCAGATCTCCTCGCGCGCGCCGGGGGTGCCGACGAAGGGGTTGTCGTCGGGGACGCAGTAGGCGAGCGGGCCGCAGGCACGGCTCACGTCGACGCGCAGGATCTTGCCCAGCAGGGTGTCCAGCCGCTGCCCGGCGTCGAAGGGGTCGCCGGAGCCGCCGCCGTCGCCGATGCTCCAGTACAGGTTGCCGTCCGGGCCGAACGCGAGCTGCCCGCCGTTGTGGTTGCTGAACTCGGCGTGCTCCTGGGAGAGCAGGACCTCCAGGCGGGACTCGTCGAGCCGGTAGCGGGCGAGCGTGACCGCGCCGTCGGGCAGTGCCGTGTACGCCAGGTACAGCACCCGGCTGTCGGCGAAGTCGGGCGGCAGGGCGAGGCCGAGCAGGCCGCGCTCGTTCCCGGACTCGTCCACGGACGCGGTGATGTCGACCAGCGGGGTCCCGGCCAGGCCGGTGTCCGGGTGGTAGACGCGGACGGTGCCGCGCTTCTCCGTGATGAACAGCCGGTCCGTGCCGTCGTCGGGGGCGGCGAGCGCGGTGGGCCGTCTCAGCCCGGAGGCGACCTGGGTGGTGGTGGCGCTGAGTGAGGGGAGGGGGACGGGGGACGCCGTCTTCTCCGCCAGCTTCTCTGCTGTTGCTGCCGCTGCGGGGGACGGGACCAAGGTGATCAGTAGGAGAGCCGTGGTGAGAGCGGTCAGGACGAGCGGGAGACGGCGCCATAAGTGGTAGACATGTATATGACAAGGTAGAGCGTCCATGAGTCCTTCTCTCTGCATGCGGGAGGTCGAGGGGGCGGGATTTGGGAGCGCTCCCGCACTCAGGCTGCGGCTCATGAAGCGGAGCGGCAACGCGTGATTGCGCCACTTTCACGCCGCCTGGCGCAAACGGTGCCGCTCGGCGCGCCGTCGGTCGCCGATCGAGGGACGTCCGTCCTCCGTTGTCCTCCGTCCGGGCGTCATGGCCCGAATGGCGGTGCCCGAAGCCGCGTTCCACCGGCACGCTCATGTGTTTATGCGACTGTTCACGCCCGCGTCCCCCTCCCTGGTGGCGACAGCCGCCCTCCTCGTGGCCTCCGCGTCCGTCGTTCCCGCGTACGCGGATCCCCAGGCGCCGCTGCCCGCCTGTACGGCCCCGGACGACCACACCTTCCCCCTCACCACCCGCATCCACGGCGGCCCCGCCGGCTATGCGGCGGGCGGCGGCTACGGCACCTGGTACCTGGACCTCACCAACACCACGTCCCGCACCTGCGAGGGCATTCACCCGGTCGTCGTCCTCGTCGACGAACAGCGGGCGCTGGAGCCGTCGCAGCCCCGCCTGGAGTTCTACGACGGTTCCCGCCCGCGCCCCGTCGGCTTCGAGACGACCGACCGGGACGAGCTGATCGGCGCCTTCGGAGAAGGGGAAGGGGAGGGGGAGGGGAGGGGAGAGGATGCCGGGGGGCCGGAGGGTGACGGGCAGCGGGAGGACCGCTTCCCCGGCTTCACCGTCGGCCCGGGCAAGACCCTCACCGTCAAGGTCCGGCTCGCGCTCACCTCCGACGCCGCGCCGGGCGAGGTCACCGCCAACGCGGCCGTCGTCCAGCGCCGGGGCGGCGACGGCGAGTGGATCGGCCAGTCGAACGACTACCGCTTCCGCATCCGGGCGGGCAAGCCCACCGACGACACCGCCGGGGACTCCCCCGGCGACTCCCCAGGCGGCGCGACCGACGAACCCACCGGCCAGGGCGCCGATCCCGCCACCGCCACCCCGGACGACCAGGGCGGCACCGGTGTCCCGTTCGCCGACGAACTCGCCGGCACCGGCCCGGGGCGCTCGGGCGCGGCCCTGGGAGCCGCCGCCCTGCTCGTCGCCGCCGGCGGCGCGGCCGTACTGCTGGCCCGCAGGCGCGGCTGACGCGTACGGCGCCCGGCTGACGGGTACGGCACCCGGCTGACGCATGCGGCACCCGGGCGTCGGGTACCTGGACGCCCAGGTGTCACCGCACTCCGGTAAGTCCGGACACCCACACACCCTGAGCCCCCGTCACCCCTGTCACCCCCGTCTGCGACCATCCCTGCCTGGACTACCCGAACGACCAGGCCCCGGGCGCCCCCGTCCGCTCCGGGATCCCGGAGCACGGCCGCGTGCCGAAGTACTACGCCGTCGAGGCGCGGGATCGACCGTCTGGTCGCCGAACTGGGGGAGGGCAGCGCCATCCCCACCGAGCGGGACCCCTCCGAGCGGTACGGGGTCGCCCGGGAGACCACCCGGCAGGCCCCGCGCGGACTCGTGCTGGAGGACAAGCGGGGGGTGGAGGTCTTCGAGCCCGACTGGGACGACATCGAGAAGAACCTCACCTCGTACGTCGACGCCTGGAAGGAGGCGACCGGCAGCTGACCCGGGAACTGGCCGTTCCCCATGATCGGGCCGCCGTTTAGGCTGGGGCGCACGCAGGACCGCTCAGGCAGGAGATCCCGCACATGGCAGAACGCAGGCCCATCGAGTCGTGGCTCACCGACATGGACGGTGTCCTCATCCACGAGGGCGTGCCGATCCCCGGCGCCGACGCCTTCATCAAGAGGCTCCGCGAGTCCGGCAAGCCCTTCCTGGTCCTCACCAACAACTCGATCTACACCCCGCGCGACCTGCACGCCCGGCTGCGGCGCATGGGGCTGGAGGTGCCGATCGAGTCCATCTGGACCTCGGCGCTGGCCACCGCCAAGTTCCTGGACGACCAGCGGCCCGGCGGCTCGGCGTACGTCATCGGCGAGGCGGGCCTGACCACCGCCCTGCACGACATCGGCTACATCCTCACCGACCACGACCCCGACTACGTGGTCCTCGGCGAGACCCGTACGTACTCCTTCGAGGCCATGACGAAGGCGGTACGGCTGATCAACGCGGGCGCCCGGTTCATCTGCACCAACCCGGACGAGACCGGCCCCTCCACCGAGGGCCCGCTCCCGGCGACCGGCGCGGTGGCCGCGCTGATCACCAAGGCGACCGGCAAGCAGCCGTACTTCGCCGGCAAGCCCAACCCGCTGATGATGCGCACCGGGCTCAACGCGATCGGCGCCCACTCCGAGACCAGCGCGATGATCGGCGACCGCATGGACACCGACGTGCTGGCCGGCATGGAGGCCGGGATGCAGACCTTCCTGGTGCTGACCGGTCTGACCCGGCCCGAGCAGGTCGAGAACTTCCCGTACCGCCCGTCCAAGGTGGTCGACTCGATCGCGGACCTCGTCGACCGGGTCTGATCGAACCCGGGTAAACCCGCAGCCCCCCGGTACCACCCGTTCGGAGCAACCGGGCCCCCGCGCAGGATGCGGGGGCCCGCCCCGCGGGGGAGTCTCCAGGTGACTGGAGGTGCACGATGGGCTCACTGAAAGCCACTCTCCGTGCCGGGGCCGCCCTGACCGCGGTGCTCGCACCGGTCGCACCCCTCGCGCCGACCGCGTACGCGACGGGCGGGGGAGGCGTCTCGGTGTCACCGTCCACACCCGCGCCCGGCAGCGACGTCACGGTCCGCGTGGCGGGCTGCGCCGAGCAGACGGCCGTCGCCGCCTCGGCGGCGTTCGTCTCGGACGCACCGCTCACCCCGTCCGCGCAGGACGGCGTCCTCGTCGGGTCGAGCAGCATCCGCTCCACCACGGCGGCCGGCACGTACACCGTGCGCGTCGCGTGCGGCGCCGACGCGCACGACGCGCACGACGCCCGCGACGTGCGCGAGGGCACCGTCACCGTCGTCGAACAGCGGCGCCCGGCCGCCCACGCCTCGCCCGTCGCGCCCGTCGACGCGGGCGGCGGCGGCACCGCGCGACTGGCCGCCGACGCCCGCGACGAGGCCCGCCCCGATCCCCCCGGCACGGCGCACACCGTGACCGGCCTGGTCCTCGCGGGCATCGCCGCCGTCGCCGTCGCGCTGCGCGGCGTCCGCAGCCGGAGCCGCGGGACGGACTGACCGACCATGTCCGAACGGGACCAGCAGGACCAGCGTGACTGGCAGGACCAGCAGGACGCCACCGGCTCCGGCCGCCTGGTGACCGGCATCGCCTGGGTGGTGCTGCTCCTCGGGCTCTGGCTGTGGGGCCGCGAGGCCACCGACGTGCGGGAGGAGGTGTCCCGGCCGGCCACCGGCGACATGGCGGCGGCCGGCCGGCCCCCCGACGTACCGCTGCCGCCCGCCCATACGCCCCTCGGCGACGCCCCGCCGCAGCGGCTCGACATCCCCGCCCTCGGTGTCCGGGCCCCGGTCGTGGCCCGCGGCCTCGACGCCGAGGGAGCGATCGAACCACCGCCCTTCGACCGGCCCGGCACCGTCGGCTGGTACGCGGCCGGCGTGATGCCGGGCGCGGCCGGCACCGCGCTGATGGTGGGACACGTCGACACCGAGACCCGGCCCGCCGTCTTCCACGAGGTCAGCACCCTGGAACCCGGCGAGACGATCCGGGTGGTCCGCGCCGGCACCGGGGCCGCCGGGGTCGCCGAGTTCACCGTCGACGACGTCCGGGTCCTCCCCCGCGACGGCTTCGACGCCCAGCAGGCCTACGGCCCGCACCGCACGGGACGCGCCGAACTCCGCCTGATCACCTGCGGCGGCACCTTCGACCGCGCCACCGACAGCTACACGGCCAACGTCGTCGTCTCGGCGTACCTCACGGGCACCGGACCTCGATGACTCCCGGAACCTTCGGAACCTCCACTACCTCCGAGACCTCCGGGACCTCCGAAACCCCAGGAACCTCCGGGGCGGTGCCCGGGACCCTCGTGGGTGCCACAGGCGTATGTCAGGATTGACTCTCGGAACAGTGCACCCAGGGGGGTTGGATGTACGGCAGCAGGGGGGCCGGAACCTTGTCCACGAGGCGAGCGTCCGCGGTGGCGCTGGGGGCGGCACTGCTGCTCGCGGGCTGCTCCTCGTCCTCGGAGGGCGAGGACAAGAACAAGGACAAGGGCGCGGGCGCCGGGATAACGCAGCAGCCGAAGGACGCCGACCCGTTCTGGGTCAACCCCGACGGCAACGCGGCCCAGCAGCTGGCGGCCCTGGAGAAGTCCGACAAGAAGGAACAGGCCGAGCAGATCCGCAAGATCGCCCAGCAGCCGACGGGCGAGTGGATCAGCCCCGAGAACCCCGAGGAGCAGGCCCGCGGTTTCACCGAGGCCGCCGACGCGGCCGGGCGCACCGCGCTGCTCGTCCTCTACAACATCCCGCACCGCGACTGCGGCCAGTACTCGGGCGGCGGCGCCGCCGACGGCAACGCCTACCGCGCCTTCATCGACGGCGTGGCCAAGGGCATCGGCGACCGCTCCGCCACGGTCATCCTGGAACCGGACGCGGTGCTCCACCTGGTGGACGGCTGCACCCCGGAGCAGTTCCACGAGGAGCGGTACGACCTCCTCAAGGGCGCCATCGGCAAGCTCTCCGCGCTGAAGAACACCAAGGTCTACCTGGACGCGGGCAACGCCGGCTGGGGCAGTCCCGACCAGATCTTCGAGCCGCTGAAGTGGGCGGGCATCGACCAGGCCGACGGCTTCTCGGTCAACGTCTCGAACTTCTACACCACCGAGGACTCCATCGCCTACGGCAAGCAGCTCTCCGCCAAGGTCGGCGGCAAGCACTTCGTCATCGACACCAGCCGCAACGGCAACGGCCCCTACACGGAGGGCGACCCGGGCGAACGCTGGTGCAACCCGCCCGGCCGCGCCCTCGGTGAGACCCCGACGACGAAGACGGCCGACCCCCTCGTGGACGCCTACCTGTGGGTCAAGCGCCCGGGGGAGTCGGACGGCGAGTGCAAGGGCGGCCCCAAGGCCGGCGAATGGTGGTCCGAGTACGCCCTGAAGCTGGCGCAGGGATAAGAAAAACCCAGGGGCGCGGGGACTGCGCGACAAGCCACAGCGCTCCCGCACCCCTGGTCACCACCTGCGGGAGCGCTACGGCACGCGCACCCACTGCGCCTTGGAAGGCGTCCCCTCCCCGTCGGTGACGAACATCATGTACCACCCCGCCTGGACGAGGTTCTTGTTCTCCGGCACCGTCACCGTCAGCTTGTCCCCGTCCGCCTTGAAGTCCAGCGCGATCGACCGCTGGTCGACGTCCGTGACGTGCGTCGACGCGCTCGGCCGGATCAGCCGCACCTTCTTGACCGACTGCGCCGCCCGCGAGGTGAACGTGCCCGACTCACCGCGCTCGATGGTCTGCGGCCCACCCGACAGGTCCGGCCGCGAGTCCCGGTACAGGTACGGCGGCGTGTAGATCTCGATGCGCTGCTCGAACTTGCCCGGCTTGGTGTTGGCCTTGTCGGCGTAGAGCGAGTCCGACCCGAAGAACATCAGGCGTCCGTCGGGCAGCAGGATCGAACCCGAGTGGTAGTTGCGGCCCACCAGCGGGTCCGCGACCTGCTCGAACTCGTTGGTGTCCGGGTGGTACAGCCGGGCCTCCAGGATGTTGGAGTCGCCGCGGCCCCGGTAGTCCTCCGAGCCGCCCGAGACCAGCACGCTGTCGTCCGGCAGGACCGAGGCCTGCGGGTAGCGGGTGCCCTTGCCCATCGACGGCCCGTCCACGAACTTCGGGTCGTCCGCCTTCAGATCGACGATCCGGGTCTTCTCGCTGGACTTCTTGGACTCGCCGACCCCGCCGCCGCCGATCACCATGTACTTCTCGTCCTGCGCCGGCGGCAGCAGCACCGTGTTGGCGGTCTCCAGCATGTCGGGGTCGCTCATGCCGGGGACCTTGGTGAACTCGTAGGTGTCCAGGTCCCACACGCCCGGGTCACGGCCCACGTCGGCGGGGCCGTAGCCGGCGTTCGCACCCGAGTAGAAGATCTTGCCGTTCTGCATCAGGAACAGCGCCGGGTACGTCGGGAACTGACGGACCTTGCCGGTGTACTCCCACGTCTTGGTCTCCGGGTCGTAGACCTCGTTCTTGCCCGGCACGATCTGGCCGATCTCGTCGAGGCCGGAGACGCTGAGGATCCTGCCGTCGCTCAGGGTGGTGAGCGTCGGGTACCAGCGGGCCTCCTTCATCGGGTCGACCTTGATGTACTTCTCGGCGATCGGGTCGAACTCGAAGGCGTCCCGGATGCCCTGGAAGTCCTTCTTGTCGAGCGCGAGCTTCTCCGCGATGCCGTACGTGTTACGCGCGTCGGCGCCCGACAGGCCCTGGACGGTGTAGTTGTCCTGGGTGCCGGTCGCGTACTTCTGGCCGCTCTTCTCCGCCTCGACGTAGATCCGGCCGAGGCCCGCGTCGTTGCGCAGGAACCTCCCGGTCTCCTCGTCGAAGACCTTCTCGGCCCGCGGCACCAGCACCGGGTCCTTGGAGACGAACGTCTTGCCGTTCTCCTTGCCGGTGAACTTCGTGCCCGCCGGCAGGGTGATCGGCTTGTCCGGGTTCTCGTTGTGGACGATCATCAGGCCGCCGGCCTTGGTGACGTCGCCCTTGAGCTTCTCGTACCGCTTGGTGCCGCCCGCGATCAGCAGGTTGCCGTTGGCGAGCTGGGTGTGGCCGGTGCAGAACAGGTCGGTCGGCGTCGGCACCTTCTTGATGCTGCCCTTGACCGGGTCCCAGATCCGGGTGTCGTACTGCTTCGCGTCGAAGTTGTCCTGGTTGTTTCCCGACCCGGCGACGAGCAGCACCTTGCCGGTGCGCAGCAGCGCCGCGTGGATGGTGTTCTGCCGGTACTCCTCGGGAAACTCGATGATCTCCCACTTGCCGTTGGCGGCCTTGTACTCCGGCTGATTGATCTTGTACTGGTGGTATTTCTCGGTTCCGAAGCGGTAGAGCCACGGCCCGTTCATCCCGGCCAGCGCTACTACCACCGCCGTGCCTATCGCGAAGCGACGGGCGCGGCGGCGGCCGGCACGGTCCTTCATTCCTTACGTCCCCCAAGTCCACCAAGGGCGATCTGCATGGTCTGGTCGCTGCCTCCGTCGGCGGAGGCAGCCCAGCTGGGCTTCTGCTGCGGCGCGTGCGGCGCGTGCGGCGCGTGGGCCTGCGCCGGGTCCGCGGGTGCCGACTGCTGCGACGGGACCCGCGGCTCGGGCTCCGCCGCCACGGCCGGCGGTTGCTTCTTCGCCTTCCGCAGTTCGTGGCGCCAGGCGAACATCGGCGACGCGGTGATCAGCAGCGCGAACGTCGCCCAGATGATCATCGCGGGGTGCGCGTGCCCGTAGACGAAGCCCGCGGTGATCGAGCCGGCGAAGATCAGGATGAAGTACCAGTGGTACCGGAAGGTCCCGAACAGCGTGTCGGGGCTGGCCGAGTCGCCCTTGGGCGTCACCACGAACTTGCTCTTGCGGCGCAGCACGGAGTCGATGAGCGCCTTCGCGTAGAGCGGCGCCGACAGCGCGGACATGACCATGCCGGCCACACCGCCGGAGCCCTCCGGCTCGTGCGGGGAGACGTTGTGGCGGCGGTTCCAGACGTACAGGCCGATCTGCAGGGCGGAGGCGTTGCCGTAGAGCATCAGCCAGACCGCCGGGTCGATGTTCACGCCAGAGGCGCCCAGGCCCAGGAACAGGCAGCAGCTCAGCGCCGCCAGGATCCAGTTCAGGGCCGACATCGGGTAGAAGATGATCATCATCGTGTAGTTGAAGAGCTTGCTCGGCGGGAGCGAGTACCAGCCCTTCCAGTACTGCTTGAGGATCGTCTCGTACGTCCCTCGCGACCAGCGCATCTGCTGGGTGAAGAAGTCCGTCCAGGCGTTCGGGCCCTCGCCGACGGCGAGCACGTCCGGGGTGTAGACCGAGCGCCACTTGCGGCCCGTCGCCGGGTTCTTGTGGCGGTGGATCTCGAAGCCGGTCGCCATGTCCTCGGTGATCGAGTCGTACAGGCCGCCGATCTGCTTCAGGGCCCTGATGCGCACCGCGTTCGAGGTGCCCACGAACATGGGGGAGCCGTAGCGGTTGCCGGCGCGCTGGATCAGCGCGTGGAAGAGGAACTGCTGCGACTCGGCGGCCTTGGTGATCGGGTTGTCGTAGTTGCCGTAGACCTGCGGGCCGATGACGAAGCCGACGTCCGGGTCGCGGAAGAAGCCGAGCATCCGCTCCAGGTAGTTCGGCAGCGGCACGTGGTCGGTGTCGACCGAGGCGAAGAAGTCGTAGTCGTCGCCGTGCGCGTCCAGCCAGGCGTTGTAGTTGCCGTGCTTGGTCTTGGCGCGGTGCGGGCCCTTGGGCATGTTCCACTTCGCGACGCCCTTGCGGGAGAAGTGGTGGACGCCGAGGCGCTCGCAGACCGCCTTCACCTCGGGGTCGTCGCCCTCGTCGAGGAGCCAGACGTGCATCAGACCGCGGTGGCGGATCTTGACGGCCGCCTCCAGGGTCTTCGTCACCATCTCCAGCGGCTCCTTGCCGGGCACGAAGGAGGTGAGGAAGGCGACCCGGGTGCCGGTCTCCGGCACCACCGGGATCGGGTCCCGGGCGACCAGCGTCGCGTGCGCGTTCGACAGCACGTTCAGGCAGCGGAACAGCTCGATCAGGCCGATCGAGACGAGCATCACGATGTCGAGCGTGGGCAGCCAGTCGAAGGCCGGGTAGTCGCGCTCGGTCCAGTGCGTGGGCTGGAGCAGCCAGACCAGCAGTACGACCGACAGCAGCGGGGCGGCGGCCAGCATCAGCGCGACCCGTATGCGGTGCGGCTCCTGCGAGATCAGCGACCGGTACTGCACCTTGTACGGCTTGTTCGGGTCGGGCTGGGTGAGGGGGCCCGCGAGCCGGCTGTAGTGCTCGTAGTCGTACCTCGGCAGAGTCTTCTTGAGCCGGCGGAACGAGCCGGTGTTCCAGGTCCGATGCGCGGGCACCCGGAGCTGCGTGGTCTGGGACGGGTCGTGGTCCTGCCCGGCGCCCGTCGGCGTCGACGTCATGAGTCATCCCCCCACACGCGCATCACGCGTGTTTCGTCGCTTCCATCGCCCGCTCCGGTCCCCCTCGACCTTCACGGACGTAACTGTGGTGGGTTGCTGTCACCACGGCATCCACACCTTATATAGACATGGAACAGCGACCCCCGGTTGCATGATGCCCCCCTCGGCATCCCCACGGCACCCGGCCCCCCAACCGGACCAGGGTTCTACGGTGTTCGTCATGATCGCAAGATGCACGGGTCCGGATACACCGAAGGCCCCTCGTGTGCTACGAGGGGCCTTCGGCCGTCGGTGCGCCGCCAGGGACTCGAACCCCGGACCCGCTGATTAAGAGTCAGCTGCTCTAACCAACTGAGCTAGCGGCGCCTGCTGACCTGCACAACTCTACCGGATGCCGACAGGTGCTCCGGACCGCTCCCGGGCGCCCCGCGAGCCCCCGGGGCGGCGCCCGCCGCCGTGTACATCATTCGGACCGTCAACAGGCGCGTGAACAAGACAGTTGAGAAACTGACCGTCATGTACACAAGTGCACCACTGCGGACATGTTCGCCGGGAGTGTGAGGGGAATCGCATGGATGCTCCCGTATTCGAGGAGATCGAGCCCGCGAGTGACTGCGACTGCCCCGGCTGCCGCCACTGGCGCCGCGTCCTGCCGCATTCCCCGGACGGCCGCGCCCCCGCCCATCCGGCGGCCCGCCGCGCGCTGATCGTGGCCGCCGCCACCGCCGCCACCGCCGCTTCGGCTCTCGGCGCCGGCCCGGCGGCGGCAGCCCCGGCCGCCGCCCACGCACCGCACCGGCCGGGCGTTTCGGCAGGTGACGAGCCTGACACCCCCCAGGGGGTCAGGGCCCCGCTGTACGGTCCGCCCGGCCGGCCGGCGGCGCCCCCGGCCGGTGCGGAGCTGGCCGCGATCACCCGAACGGAGATCATCGCCCGGGCGCAGACCTGGGTCACCGCGAAGGTGCCGTACAGCACGTCCGCCTACTGGTCCGACGGCTACCGGCAGGACTGTTCGGGTTATGTGTCGATGGCCTGGAAGCTGCCCACGAACGAATGGACGGGCAGCCTCGGCACGTTCGCCGACCGCATCACGAAGGCGGACCTGCTGCCCGGCGACATCCTGCTGTTCCACAACGCGGCCGACCCCCTGAACGGCTCCCACGTGGTGATCTTCGGCGGCTGGACGGACGCCGCGCACACCACCTACACGGCCTACGAGCAGACCCCGCCGCACACCCGCAAGCAGTCGACGCCCTACGCCTACTGGAGCAACTCCGCCAAGTACCTGCCCTACCGCTACAAGGGCCTCACCAGCGCCACGGCGGGCACCGCCGGCGCGGCGGGCGGGCCGCCGGCCGCCACGGCCCCCGCCACGTCTCCCGCCTCGCCGTCCGCCGCGACCCCCGCCTCGCCGTCCGCCGCGACCCCCGCCTCGCACGGAGTGGCCGGATACCCCGGCCGGGCGATGTTCCGGCCGGGCGCCGAGAACCCGTACGTCACCCGGCTCGGCAGGCGGCTGGTGGAGAGGGGATTCGGCACGTACTACACGAGCGGACCGGGTCCGCGCTGGGGCGAGGCGGACCGGCGTGGTGTCGAGGCCTTCCAGCGCGCCCAGGGCTGGCGCGGCGGCGCGGCGGACGGCTACCCGGGCCCGGAGACCTGGCGGCGGCTCTTCTCCTGACGTCCGCCCCGGCGGTGACCCCCCGTTCCCCCGTTCGTGACGCATCTGGCGCGGAGGCTGGAGCACGCATGAGTACGACCTCTCCCACGAACCCGGAGACCCGGCCGAACCCGGAGACCCGGCCGCCGGCCGCTCCCGAGCCCGAAGGGGCGGCGGGGGCCGGCCACCGGTCCGTCCGGCTCATCCACAACGAGGCCACCACCGAGATCCCCGTCCACCTGCTGTTCCGCGACGACCCCGATCCGGCGCCGGCGCCGGCGCCGGCGCCGGCACCGT